>WVXN01000043.1:0-31502 GCA_011773475.1 Candidatus Aenigmatarchaeota archaeon | reverse complement strand
GGAGCTTCAATTTTTTTAATTTCAATCCTTAGTGGATTTAAAACCTTTATTTTTAATTCTTTGGTTTTCTCCATAATTTTAAGTCTCTTCTTCATCCCAACACTTGAAGCAATTCTACATGCTTGTTTTTCTGGATTGATTTTTTCTAAATTTTTTACATTATGGACTAATACCTCTTCAAATCCAGAAGGATGCAAACCTTTAACAGTTTTAGGAGAGCCATATCCTGGATGTGGAATAAAACCTCTAGCTTTTTTATGTTTTCTAAGTTTTGATTGACTACCACGAGGTCTTCTCCATTTTTTTCCTAATCTTTTTAGATTCTTTCCACTTTGCCTTATGAATCCTGGTTTTTTTCTTTTTGTTTTAAGTCTCAAATTTAATTTTTTCATAAAATCACTTTAATCTAAAAATTCCATCTTGAAAAATTCTTCTGTCTCTTGATCTTATCCAAGTTGTTCTTTCTAAATTTGCTGAAGTCTGCCCAACATCGTCCTTACTTATTCCAGTTACAGTTATTTCATCGCCTTTAACTTCAATTTTACAATCACCGATAATCTTAGTTTTTCTAGGAGTTTTTTCACCTAAGAAATTGTTTACTGAAACTTCTTTACCTGAAATTTTAACTGTAAATGGAAAATGCATGTAAACTATTTTTAGTTTCACTGTGTACCCTTCTGTAACTCCTTTAATCATATTAAGAATGTGGGCCTCAATTGTTCCCAACATTGCTTTAACTTTTTTTCGTTTGGATTCTGTTGATATTGAAATTCTATTGTCTTCTTTTTTCATTATAATATCTTTTCTAAATAAAGGACTAGCAAAATCTTTTTCTAAATTTCCTTTAGATCCTGTAACCTTTACTTTAAAATTATCCAATTCTATTTGTATTCCGTCTGGGATCTCAACTTTTCTCTCCATATTCATCACTAATAAACATAAGCCAAGAGTGTTCCTCCAATATTTTTTTTCTTTGCAACATCATGTGTTAATATTCCTTCTGATGTAGAAATTATGAGAAGGCCTAAACCAATAGCTGGTAAAAATCTTTTTTCCCATTTCTCATACTCATCTTTTTTAACATAAAATCTAGGTTTAATCGAATTACAATCGTTGACTTTTCCCAAGAGTTGTATTTTAATTTTCCCTCCTCTTTTATCGTCTATGTATTCAAAATCTCCTATGTAATTATGTTTTTGGAATATTAACAAAACATCTTTGACTAATCTGGAAAAAGAAGTGATTGTTTCTCTTTTTCCGGACTTATCACCATTTTTTATTGCAGACAAAACGTCTGATAACAAATCATGTTTCATAATTATCACGAATATTTTTTAAATCCTAATTCTTTGGCTATCTCTCTAAAGCACTGTCTACAGTAATATAAATCGTATTTTCTAATTATAGCACCTTTTCTACCACAACGTCTACAAATTCTACTTCCTCTTCCAAATTTTCTTTCTTTTTTTTCTGTTTTCATAATATCATACCAAAATACATTTATCTTGTAGACAACTACAAGTTTTATCACTTACTAAGTATATTTCTGGGCATACAACTTCCTCTTCTCTTCCAGCTTTTTCTTCTACTTCTGAAAGATACTCTTGAAAGTAATCCTTATCAACACATACTTCAACTCCTCCTGAAGTTGGAGGACAAGCTGAACCTTTAATTTTTATACAATCTGTAGATTCATAACATTTTAAAAATCTTTCAGAAGGTTCTATAAATTCTGTTGATGTATATTTATATTGATTTTTTTCAATTGGAATATAAAACTCCTGAACAAGAAATATTATAGCCAAAATAATGAACACCGAACCCAAAATTATAATAGTAGTTGTTTTCATACAATCTCAACTCCATAATTTTTAGAAACCCATTCTATAGCTTCTTCAGGTTTTATTAAATGTTTTTTACCTATTTTGCTAGATATTTTTTTTCTTTTAACCCTAAATCCTGGCCTCTCCAAAGTTACACAAACATCCATACCAAAAACACCAATTTCAGGATCATATCTTACTCCAGGAATATCAATGTGCTCCTTTATACCAAAAGAAAAGTTTCCTTGAGTATCGAAAACAACTTTTGAAAGTTTTTTATCTATTGCATCAAATGCTTTTTTCAGAAATTCTTCTGCATCTTTTCTTCTTAAAATAAGCTTACAACCAATTGGCCTTCCTCCAGCAGTTCCAAAAGTTGTTCTTTTATGAGTTTTTGTTATAACAACTTTTTTACTGGTTAAATTTTCTAATAACGTCTTAGCTTTTTCAAGATTTTCTCCTGCTTCACCACAACCAATGTTTATTGTTATTTTTTCTATTCGAATTTTTCTCATAGGATTCATTTAATCACTCTAATTTTATCGCATTCTTTTCTTTACCAACAACTATCAGCAATTTTTTAGGAACTTCAAATGTTTTTTCTTCACCTAACCAAACTCTATTTTTTTCTATTTCTTTTATTTTAGCAATAATACCAGCGTTCTTACCTTCAAAAACCATTGCAATTGATCCCTTCTCAAATTTTATATGATCAATTATTTTCTGTTCTGGTAATTCAATCAACAAAGAATCTTGAGTAGAATATTTTTCCTTTGTTAAGACGTTTCTACCGTCGTTCATATTTAATTGAGTTTTATTTCCTTTCAAAGTTTTTTTATCAATTATTTTACAAATCTTTAAATTTTTTTCTTTTTCTGGTATTTCTATAAAACTTAAACCGTTTTTTGGTATAGCTCTCCATGCTTTTTTGAGAGCAGGAATTTCAATAACATCAAATATTCCAATTCCAAATTTCGGATCTTTTATTTTTCTTTTATCTACTAGAATCTCGCCTTTTTTAATTATTGATCTAGATTCTTTTCCTGTTTCAGCAAACTTAAAAACATCTCTTATTAATATAAGCAAAGGTAAGGAAAGTTTTTTTGAATGAGGGCCTCTAGGCGAAACTGTAAATTTCTTTGTTTTCTTTTCAATGGGCCACCATTTAGGAGCTGCTAGTCTTTTTAACTTCGCCAACTTTTTCACCTTTTTTAGTTCTATTGATTACTTTTAACCTCATTTTATCATCCATAACAGGATTTATTATTAACAAATTTGAAGGATGTATTGGAACATGGATTTCTTCTCCTGAAACTTTTTTTCTTTTAACGTTTTCAATATAAACCTTTAATTTTTTCAAATCAACCTTTGAGATTTTTCCTGTAGTTCCTTTAAATTTTCCCCTCATAACCTTTACCTCGTCGTCTTTTCTAACTGGTAATGATCTTTTTTTCCATTTTCTTATCAAATCTTTTGATAGATGAGCAGACAATAATTTATGTTTCTTATGTAAAGGTGCCTTATACAAGGCTTTTCTCTGTTTTCTTGGTTTTTTTGATTTCATATTATCACTCATTTTTTAAATTCCAAAGCCATCGTTTAGAACGAATTTGTAAAAGTTCATCTTCATACAATGGTAAATTTAAAAATTCTTCTAAACTCTCATGTAATGTTTTTGATTTGAGTTCCACACCAGATGTTTTTTTATCTTCAATAACTTTGGTTGCAAAACTTCTTATCTCGTCTGACAATTTACTTCTCTCTTTCAAATCTTTAGTTTCTATTAAATTTTCAAACAGTCTAATGAATTCTTTTTTAATTTCATCATCATTCATCATAACACCATAGTAGCAATTTTACCAACCATTGAAAATCTTTCAACAACTTCCTTTGCGATTGGTCCTTTAATTTTGGTTCCCCTTGGTTCTCCTTTTTCAGTAATTAAAACAGCAGCATTATCTTCAAATTTAACTCTCATTCCGGTTTTTCTTCTATATTCTTTTTTTTGTCTAACTATAACTGCATGGACAACTTCATGTTTTATTTTAGGTTCTCCTTCTTTTACAGAGCAAATAATCCAACTTCCTACTCCACAGCCTGGAACTCTGCGTTTTACTCCTCCGTAACGTTTGACAGCTATTATTTGAAGTGAGGTTGCTCCTGAATTATCTGCACATTTAACAAAACTTCCAACTTGCAAACCTTTTGTTACCCTAGCTGATACTGGTTTCATTTATTTCATCTTCTCAATAACAACAAATTTTTTAGTTTTTGATAATGGTCTACATTCAGCAATTTTAACAATATCGCCTTCTTTAGCATCCAAACATTCTGGACTATAAGCTACAACTTTGCTATGTCTTCTTTCGTATCTTTCGTATTTAGGATTGTAACGATGATAATCCCATCTGATAATTACGGTTTTCGATGCTTTGTCACTAACAACTTTTCCAATAAAGATTCTACCTCTTATTGAAAGTCTTCCATGGAATGGACATTTAATGTCTTTACATGTTTTCTTAGGTGGTTTAACATCTAAACCTATGTTCCTGGATTTTTGTTTTACCATTTTTTCACCCTTAACTTTATCCTCTCTTCAGGTCTTTTTGCAATTATTGAACCATCAACTTTAACTTTTTTGCCGTTTGGAATTGTAAATATAAAGTTGGTTCCTTTTTTCTGAATTTTTTTTATTCCCTTTCTTGTTTCTATTATCAAAAGATTTCTTGTCTCATCGACAACCAAACCTTTTATTTCTTTATGAAATTTGTTAAAGCTATTTTCAATCTCTACTTTCAAGCCTATTAACTCATGCCTAATCAAGTTCTTTGTTGTGATCATTTTATTCAACTTCAATTTTTTCTTCTGGAAAGCCTGCATCAATTAAGAGTTTTTTTAATTTTCTCTTATGATCGCCTCTAAGTTCTATTCTGCCATTTTTGTAAGTTCCTCCGCATGCAAGTTTTGTCTTTAACTTTTTTGCCAAATCTTTTGGATTTGCTTTTTCCTCAATCCCATCTACTATAGTAACCATTTTTCCGTAAGTTCTCTTTTCAAGGTAAACTCTTATTTTTGCTTCTTCCTTTGCTATTGTCTTACAAATACAAAGCTCTTTAGGCAAGCCACAAATTGGACATACTTCAGGCAGTTTTTTCTCCCCTCCTTTTTAATTCAGTTGAAAATTTTGCTATTGTTTTTTTAATTTCTTTAACTCTTCCAGAGTTACTAGGACTACCTCCTATAGCAATTTGTCCTTTTTCTTTTACTAATTCCAATTTTAATTCATTAACTCTATTGATGATATCAGCATTAGTCATTTCCTTTATCTGTTTTTTCTTTATTATTGCCAACCTCTTCTACCTCCTTCTTTTCTTCACTTTCTTCTTTGACTTCCTCTTCTATTTCTTTTTCTACTTTCTCGTCTTTGATCTTTTCAATCTTTTTTAAGAGTTCTAATTCTTTTGGTGGCTCTGTAAGTATTCTAACTTGAACTCCTATTGTTCCCAATTTAACATTTGCTTGAGCATAAGCTGTCTTAACATCTGTTTCTGCGGGTTCCCCAGAATATTTTAAGTAACCTTCAGAAAATTTTTCTATTCTAGCCATGTCGCCTCCTATTTTTCCAGCTATTCTTAATGCAACACCAACAGCACCGGCTCCCATCACTCTTTCTAAGGCCAGATGTGCAACTCTTTTATAATTTATACCTCTTTCAATTGCAGAGACTATCCATTTTGAAATAATGAAAGGATCTAAATCTGGAACTCTTACTTCTTGAACATCTAATTGAGGATTTTCAAAACCAAATTCGTCTTTTAAAGTTTCTATCATAGTGTCTATGTTTTTTCCACCTCTTCCAATTATTATTCCTGGCTTATGGGCATAAACGGTAATTCTTATACTTAATGGCGTTCTCTGTATCTCGGAATGACTATAGCCTGCTCTAGCAAAAGATTTTGCTAAAAATTCTTCTATATCTCTATCTCTTATTGCTTCTTTCACGAACTTTTTTTCCAAAGCCATCTTTATCACTCAAAACAGCTTGTATATGAGCTGATTTTAATTTAATACCATGTCTTCTATCCCTTCTACCTCTATACATAGTAGCTCCTCTATGTGATGATATGAAAAGGTTTAATGAATCCGGTTCTAAATTAAGAGTTCTTGCATTGCTTTCCAACTGATTCAAAATTTTTAAAATCTCTTCAGATGTTTTAGTAAAATATCTCCCATTTATTGAAACTTCTTTTTTAATTAACAACTCTAAAAACTTTTTTGCATCAATAAATTTTTTTCTGTTTAAAGCCTTGCAAACCTTTGACGCATTTATATGCGATATTGAAACCGTACTTAAGGCACGGACTTTTTCTTTTGATTTTATTGAGTATTTCATAACATCACTTTAATGGAAGGAACTTTGATGATTTAGTAGCACCAACTCCAGGTGCTGAATGTGTAACTCTCTTTCTTGTTAAAGCAAACTCTCCCAAACGATGTCCAAGCATTTCGGTTTTTATGTCAAGTGCTATCCATTCTTTACCATTATGAATCAAAACTTTTTTAGATAACATTTCCGGTATAATTACCATTTCCCTTAAATGTGTTTTAACAGGTTTTTCAGATTTTCTTAATTTCTCTAAAAACTTTTTCTCAGTATCATTAAAACCTCTTAATAAACTTCTTCTTTCTCTTGATGGAACTAATTTTGCAAATTCTTCTAAACTCATTTTTTGCAACTCTTCAGTTGTTTTTCCTTTATACAAAAATATTCTAGCCATACAATCACTTCTTTTTCTTTCTACCAGTTCTTCTAGATGCCAATGAACCAACTTTTGAACCTGGAGGAGCATGTCTTGAAACTGACATTGGAATTCCTGGTTTTGTTCTACCGCCAAATGGATGATCAACCGGATTCATTTTTACTCCTGATGTTCTTGGCCAAAGCTTGTTTCTTGTTCTCATTAAATAAAATCTCTGGCCTGCTTTGATAAAAGGCTTATCTCTTCTACCACCACCAGCAGGTATTCCTAGTGTTGCTAAACATTTAGGGTTAAATGATTTAAATTCTTTTGAAGGCATTTGAACAATAACTTTATTTGCTTCATGTGAAACTATAGTTGCTTTTGTTCCGGGAGAACAACAAAGTTTTGGACCTGAACCAGGATAATTTTCCATTGCAAAAATAAAAGAACCTTTTGGTATTTTACTTAATGATAAAACATTTCCTTTTTTTGCTTCACCATCTACATTTAAAACATCACCAACTTTCAAACCTTCAGCAGCTATTATGAAAATTTCCTTATTGTCTGTTTTTATTTTCGCTAAAGGTGCATCTCTTCCAGGATCATGAATAATGTCAACAACTTCTCCTTTTTTAAATCCATATTTAATTTTACTTACAAATCTATGGCCTGGACTACGATAACGTGGTCCTCCTTTTCCTCTTGCTCTTTGAATTATTCTTTTACCCATTTTATCAACTTTTTTTGGTTTTTTCAGGTATGTAAAATATAAAATCGCCTCTTTCATAAATACTAAATCCATTTTCTTCTAATTTTTTTATTATTCGTCCATAACAATCCTCCTTTGGAATCTTACCATCACACTTAAATTTTATATCTCTATTTATTTGGTCAATAAGTGTCATAACATTCCCAACCTTGTAGCAATATCACTTGCTGAATATTCTTTTGAGAGCTTTACCCAAGCCTTTTTTCTTCCTTTTCTATCAATCAAAGTTTTAACATTATCAACCTTAACATTAAAAGCATTTTCAGTTGCCCATTTTATTTGTTTTTTGTTTGATTTTCTATTAACAATAAAAACTAATTTGTTTTCAGTTTCAATTTTTCCAATTGCTTTTTCCGTTAATAAAGGATAAGACAAAATACTCCAAGGATCTATTAACAATGGTTTCTGTTCTTTCTTTTTTTCAGCCATAAATCTCACCAAGTTTTTTAATTGCTGATTCTGTAAAAATTGTAAGTCTTCCTGCATGAGTTCCAGGAGCCAATAGTTCAGAATTTAGGTTTGTTGCTAATGTGATATCAACGCCTGGAATATTTTTTGCTGCTTTAAAAATTCCTTTGTCTTCAAAAATAACAAAAAGAACAGATTTTTTCTTCTTATATTTTCTACCTCTTCTTTTTCCTTTACCAGCTCTAACTTTTTTGGTTTTTGCTCTCTCTAATTCTTTCTTTAAACCTATTTTTTCTAAAAGTTCTTTAATGTTTTTTGATTTTTTCAATTCTTGTAAAGAATCATCAACAACAATAGGCAAATTAATATTATCAAACAAATGTCCTCTTTTTAATACAATTTCTTTTAAGGCTGTAGCTGCTATTGCAGACTTAATGGCAAAAACTCTTTCCTTGTTATTAATTTTCTTTTCCCATTTTTTCTCAACTTTTGGAGGATGAGCTTTTCTTCCTTTAACTACTCCAGCAATAACCCTTGCTGTCATTTGTAAATTTGGCGGACCACCATGTATTCTAGCCATTCTAGCTCTTTCTATGTTCATCATGTGGTGCGGACCTCTTCTTACTCCATGATAATGAGCTGATGATCTTTTTCCAGCTAATTTATTTGGACCGTAAGGTTGTCTTTTATGACTTTGAATAGCTAATACAGCTCTTTTTATTAGATCTGGCCTAAAGTCTGTATTAAACACTTTTGGTAGTTCGATTTCACCTTTTTGATTACCTTGAACATCGAAAATAATTGTTTTCATTTTTATACGCCTTGTTTGCTCTCCATAGAAATATATTTGATATCAATTGGATATACTTTTTTAGGTCTTATGGCAAATCTTAATCTTATTAATCTTTTTTTAGGGCCTGGAATAGAACCTTCTAATAAAATACAATCACCAGAAACATTGCCAAAATTTACAAATCCACCTTTAACACTAAAACCATCAGAAATCTTTAAAATTCTTTTATTTAATTCAGTTCTTGTTTGAAAACCCAATTGACCTGCCTGTGGTATTGTCCACCTAACTTTTCCTGGCTCATTTTGACCTAATGGAGCAATATGTCTTTGCATTTGTTGAGCTCTTCTCCAATGAGTCCTCACACCAAATCTTTTAACTGGACCTTCAAAACCTCTTCCCTTTGTTACAGCAATAACATCAACTATGTCCCCTTCTTTAAAAACATCAGAAATCTTTATTTCTTTTCCTAAAACTTCTTTAGCATATTTTAATTGTTCTTCTACAGAACCTCCTAAAGCAATTTCAAAAATTTCAGGTTTTTTCTTAAAAACAGGATTTGTACGACAAATTAAATTTATTTTAGAAATATTTTTTGGTAGTTTTTTTAATTGTTCTTCAAGATTTTTTGGTTTTTTAGGAACTTTTAGTTTTCTTGATAAATTCTTATCTATTTTTTCAGAAAAGACATCAAAAGAAGATTTGTTTTTTGAATAGCACCTAAAACCAAAAACAGAAAGAGGGGGACAATCAAGGATTGTTATTGGTCTTGAAATTTGTTGGCCCTTGGTTGTTGAATTTGGGTTATTATCAACTAATATGACGTGTGACATGCCAGCCTTGTACCCAGCAAAACCCAAAAATTTTACTTCTTTAGACTTAGGCCATGATTTTATCCTAGGATAAATACGTCTAGCCCTTTTTCTTGGATAAAAGGCTTTACTTCCTCTACCAGGTCTTTTTCTTTGTGGCATCTAAATCACATTTTATAATATGAAATTTTAAACCTATTTAAATCTACTCAGAACACGCTTTTTCGCGAAAACTTTCCAAATTTAATAGAATAAGAAAGTATTTAAAACACGTCGGTTCCAGAATATTCTCAATACTCTTGAGCAAAACCAACAATTCGTTCTGCTGCTTCTGGAGAAATAGTTATAACATTTCCTCTACGAGAAATGCAGGATGCAGCATCTCTTGAATTACACCCCATACTAATAGCATAATTTCCAGAGCCAAGTTTTTGTGGTCTCGTATGTCCTTTTGGTACTTTATTTCTTTTTTGAAATTCTTCTCTTTGATGTTGTGAAGCCATACTTTCTAATAGAACAAGAAGATCTTCTGGATTTCCAGACTGAATTTTCAATTTAAGAGGTTTACTTTTAGAATTTTTCCTATCATGTATTCCACTAACATATCTAACAATCTTGCTCAAAACACCGGATCTTTCAACTTTTCCTAAATTTCTTCTTGCATTTCCTTGAAAATAGGAAATCTCTTTACTAGGAGTAAGATGCAATTTATTCACCTAAGATTAACCTAAATATCCAAAACTTTTACTGACATTAAAAATAGAAGTTCTGGCTGATGGCTTGAGAATTGCTGTCTTTCCATCATAACGAATAGAACCGTTCCCTAAAGACTTGGAACCTTCACGTGCAATTTGCTCTAACATATTATAAGCTCTTTGAGAAGATTCACCTGTTTTTTTTAATTTAGCTCTTGATATTGTACATTGCTTTTCAGGAGAATGGCCTATAAGTTCAAGTATACCTGCTTTTTTCAAAGTCTTTAACATAGATTCTATTTTACCTTTTTTGGACCTACACATTGTATTCACTCTAAAGTAATAGTTTATAACTAACAATATAATCTATAGAAAGTTAGATATTTAAATTTTTCTATTTTTTGTATCAATTATTTAAAAAAAGCTTTAAAATGTTTAAAAAACCAACAGAACTTAGTAAGATAATTATACCGCCTATAGTAGAACCTATTGCTATAGCAATAAAGGATTTCTTCCAGTCTAAATCTAGGAACCAGCTTAAAATAGAAGCTGTATAGGTTCCTGTTAAAGGTGTTGGTAATGAAATAAAAAGGGCTAAACCAATAATTCCATATTTGTCGATATAAGGTTTGCCTATTCTTCTAACTCTTTCTATATATTTGTTAAAAAGCCTTATTCTCGATAATAAACGTTTGTAAAATAATTTTAATCCAAAAAATACTGGAAAGAATAAAAAGCAGTTAACCATTAAAGATACTAGCAATGTATAAACAGGATCCAAGCCTAAAACTATTCCTAATGGTATTCCGCCTATTTGTTCAAGGGACGGTAAAGTATTAGCTACAATTACCATTGCTGTTTTCTCAAACATAAGAAAGATAAGAAAAAGAATTATTTAAATCTACTTTTTCTTCTTTTTCTTCTTCTTTTTTGTTCCGCAACAACATCCGCCCATTTTTTTCACCCAAAAAATTATTATTGACTAAAATAAATAAGTTGCGCCGAGAGAGGGATTTGAACCCCCATGGCCTTTCGACCACTAGCTTTCCAGGCTAGCGCACTACCAGATTATGCGATCTCGGCATAAGGAATATTTATTAAAAGAGTTTTTATATTTAAAAAAATTCTTATTAATACCATGCCATCACAATACGATATTGATACTAAGTTTCTGGAATTTTTATTAAGAATCTGTTTTATAATAGTCGTATTTTCAATTGCTTTCCTAGTCTCGCTAGTACCTGTAGGTGTTCAGATTAAATTCATACAACAATTGTACCTTTTGTTCCTGATTTTATTTACTTTGTTTATGGGGGCAACTTTTATGATATTTATAGTATGGTACAGAAAATACAAAACAAGTTTTTTTAAATTTCAGAAAAAGTAATTAGTCTCTTAATTGAATGCCTATTGAAACTCCATCAGGAATGGTTATCCTCATTATTTGTCTTAATGTTCTTTCATCAGCAGAAACATCAATAACCCTTTTATGGATTCTCATTTCCCATCTGTCCCAAGTAGCATTTCCATGACCTGTTCCATCTCCACAAGGAGTTTTCATTGTAACAACTTTTAGTTTTTTAGTTGGTAATGGTACGGGACCACGCATAGCTACGCCAAATCTATCAGTTATTGTTTTTAGTTCTCCACAAACCTCATCTAGTTTTTTAGGATCTGCACTCATTATCTTTATTCTTGCTTTTTGCATATTCACTATGTATAACTAAAAGTATTTAAATAATTTACTTTAAACACAAACATATGTTTTTCAAGTTTATAAGCCAAAAATTATAAATTCTAATTATGGACATAGCGGCCATTTTAGTCTTTATAGCTGTTATATGTGTTTTAATTATTTTTTGGAAAAAAATTCCAAAAAAAAGAGATAAAATTATATGGGTGAGTTTTGTTCTTCTTTTTCTTGGTATAATTCTAATAGATTTATTTTACCCGAGGGTAACAACAAGTATATATGGGATCGAAACAATAACAACAGTTTCAGCAAATCAAATATGGTTAGGTATTATCATTTTAGTTTCTATGATATCTTTTGCATTCTCAGGATATGTTTCGTATAAAAGGCCAGATTCCACTAATAGAAAAATTGCTTTAATTGCAATTATCCCACCTATTATTGCTATAATATTGTTCGTATCTGATATTTTCTACTAGTAAAATTTTAAGAATAAGAAAAAAATAAAGAAGAAGCTAAGAAAGAAAAAATTATTTGGCAGGAGTAACTTCTAAGCAAACTCCTGCAGCAACTGTTTGACCCATGTCTCTAATTGCGAATCTTGCCAATTCTGGGAAATCTTTTGAATTTTCAATAACCATTGGCTTACTTGGGACACATTTTATAATTGCTGCATCTCCTGTCTTTATGAAATCTGGATTTTCTGTGATTGCTGCTCCTGTTTTTGGATCAATTTTCTTTTGTATTTCTGTTATTTTGCATGCAATTTGTGCTGTGTGACAATGGAAAACTGGAGTGTAACCCTTTGTTACAACATTTGGATGATGTAACACAATTATTTGAGCTGTAAATTCTTTTGCAACTGTTGGAGGATTTGATTCTAAACCTGCAACATCTCCTCTTTTTACATCAGTTTTGCTTATACCTCTAACACTGAAACCAACATTATCTCCTGGTTCTGCTTTTGGAATCTGTTCATGATGCATTTCTATTGTTTTTACCTCGCCTTTTACGCCACCTGGCATAAATATTAAATTGTCTCCTGTTTTCAAAACACCTGTTTCTACTCTTCCAACTGGAACTGTTCCAATTCCAGTTATAGTATAAACATCTTGAATTGGAAGTCTTAGAGGTTTCTCAACTGGTTTTTCTGGCACAACGAATGTGTCAAGTGCCTCAAATAATGTTAGTCCTTTATACCATGTTGCTTTTTCTGATTTCTTTCCAACATTATCTCCTTCCCAAGCTGAAGTTGGAACAAAAAGCATTTTGCTTGTATCATAACCAACAGTTTTCAAAAGCTTTTCTGTTTCTTCTTTAACTTTATTGTATCTTTCCTCGCTGTAATCAACTGTATCCATTTTGTTTACTGCAACGACAATTTGTTTTACACCCAAAACTTTTATCAAAAACACATGTTCTCTTGTTTGTCCAGTTGCTCCAACACCTGCTTCAAACTCTCCTTGCTTTGCTGAAACAACTAACAAGGCAGCATCTGCCTGAGAAGCACCTGTTATCATGTTTTTAACAAAGTCTCTGTGACCTGGTGCGTCAATAACTGTGAAATAATATTTTGAAGTATCAAATCTCTTATGCATAACGTCAATTGTAACTCCTCTTTCCCTCTCTTCTTTTAGTTTATCCATGACGAATGCAAACTCCCAAGTTTCTTTTTTTAATTCTTTGGCTAAATCTTTCAATTTTCTTAAATCTTCTTCTCTTAAATTACCAGTATCATATAACAATCTACCAATTAAAGTAGACTTTCCATGATCTACATGACCGATAGTCACTAAATTCAAGTGTGGTTTTTCTGCCATCAAATCACCTTTTAGCTTATTAAAAATATAATTATTTAAATGTTTATGATAGAACCTTATATTTCAGATTTAGGAATTTCCTTAGGCATTCCTTTTCTTTCTCTAATTCTTAAAGCAACTTGCTCTCTCAAGTCGTTCGGTATTTTCTCGAACATAACATCCATTAAAGATTGAAAACCTTTTCCACCAGTAGCAGATTTTAGAGCACCTTCAAAACCAAACATCTCGGCAACAGGAACCTTAGCTGTAACAATTGCTGTATATTCTTCTTGCTCAACATTTAAAATTTCTCCTCTTCTGTTTCCAACCTCAGCAGTCACATTTCCTATGTAATCCTGAGGAGTATCTATTCTGATTATCTGTCTGGGTTCTAGAAAAGTAACACCTGCTTTCAACATACCCTGACTAATTGGACGACGAATAGCTGGTCCTATCTGGGCAGGACCCCTATGAACAGCATCTTCATGTAATTCAGCATCATGCAATCTGACAATAAGAGCTGCACATGGTTCTTGTGCTAAAGGACCTCCATCCATGACTTTTAAGAATGCGTCTTTAACGCTCTCCATAGCCTCGTTTAGATACTGAATACCTTTTGTAGAATCTAAAAACATACAATGGTTATAAATTAAAATTAAATCTTTTGCATCCGATTTGCTCATTCCTAATTCTTGTAATCTCTTTCTTAATTCTAGATTCTTTCCTTTTATTTCACCGTCTCTTATTTCTCCTTCTTTCATTGCTTTATAAATTTCTATTGGAAGAGGTTCAACAGAAATATAAAATTTGTTATGTTTGTTTGGAGACTTCCCTTCTATAACAGGAGAGCTAGAAAAAATACTTTCTCTATAAACAACAATGGGTGGCGAAGCTATAATCTCTATTCCTTTTTCTTTGATCTTTCTTTCAACTTTTGCATCTAAATGCAATTCACCTAAACCTGAAACCAAAGTTTCTCCTGTCTCTGGATTTATTTTAACTTTTAATGTGGTGTCTTCTCTGCTTAGTATTTTGAGAATTTCTATTAATTTAGGCAAATCTTGTGGATGTTTAGGTTCAATTGATTTTGTAACAACAGGTTCAAAAATGTGCTTTATGGCTTTAAAAGTTTCTAATGAAAAATCTGAATCAGTTATTGTTTGACCAACAGCAGCTTCTGACAAACCGACTATACCAACAACATTTCCTGCAAGTGCGTATTCAACTGGTATCCTTCTTAAAGCAATAAAAGTTGTAACTTGTTGGGTTTTTGAAGTTCTTCCAGTATCAACAAAATGTACATCTTGTCCCCTAGTTAGTTTACCGGAGAAGATTCTTGCAGTTGATATCATTCCAGCATGTGGGTCAGAAGTAATTTTAGTTATTACTGCGGCTAATTTTCCGTCTGGATCACAATTAATCAATTGTTTACCTATTTCTGAATCTACATCTCCTTGCCAAATTCTTTCTATTCTATAAGCTTGAGCTTCTAATGGGTTTGGTAAATGTTTAATAACCATATCTAAAACAACAATATGCATTGGAGCCTTGTTTGCTAACTCTTCGTTCTTTTCTTGAGAGCATAAATCAATTATATCTTTGAATGTTACTCCTGATCTCTGCATATAAGGAACAGAGATTGCCCATTTTTTCAGAGCAGAACCAAATGCAACAGAACCATCCTCAACCTTAACTATCCATTCTTTGGCATATCGTTTTTCAACGTGTCTCTGAATAAATTTATTAACGTCAACAACGATCTTAGCCAATCTTTTTTGCAATTGTTCAGGTGTTAATTTTAATTCCCTTATTGCTCTGTCAACTTTATTAATAAATAGAACCGGTTTGACCCTTTCTGCTATTGCTTGCCTTAAGACAGTTTCTGTTTGCGGCATCACTCCTTCAACTGCGCAGCAAAGAACAACAGCACCATCAACAGCTCTCATGGCCTGAGTGACATCAGCACCAAAATCAACGTGCCCAGGCGTATCTAACAGGTTTATTAAGTATTTTTCATTTTCATACTCGTGTGACATTGTAACTGTTGCACCATAAATTGTCATTAACCTTTCTCTTTCTTGGTCATCAATCCATGTTAACATTCTTTCTCCAACCAAATCCCTAGCCATTAACCCAGCTGCAGCAGCTAAATTGTCAGTTAGAGTAGTTTTACCATGGTGAATATGAGAAACAATACCAATATTTCTAATATTCTTTGGATTATTCATCAATTCTTGTACTTTTTCACTGTATTCTTCCTTCGCCATAACAACACCGCGACTTGAAATAATAAGAGATATTCATATTTAAATGTTTTGGAAAATCTATAATCTATTATGGTCGTAGATCTAATTGGTTACCTTGGCGGGATTTTTATTATGGTCAGTTTTATTCCTCAAGTGATTAAATCCCGTAAAACAAAAAGTGTAGGTGACCTGTCTGTAGGAATGATAATAGCCACTCTTCTTGGTACAATATTTTGGATAATTTATGGTTTTCTAATTAATGGGATGCCTATTTTTATAATGAACATTGTATTTGGAATTGTAGTTCTATATCAACTTTATTTAAAAATAAAACATGAGAAGTAATTACCTTGCGCCACCAGCTTCTCTTTCTTTTCTCTCTTTTTCTTTTACAGCATAAGATTTCGAAGAATCATTATTATAAGCAGCAAAGATTTCTTCAGCTAAACATTCAGCCATTTTTTTAGGTTTAGCAAAAGATTTTTGATACGCTCCTTGACTTATTAATCTCAAAGCAATATCAACTCTTCTTTGTGGTGAAGTTATAACAGCTTTTCTAACAATTATTCCTCCAACCTGAAAAGAAGTTATCTCTTCTCTTAAAGCAGCATTTTCCACAGCTCTGACAAGAACTTCTACAGGGTTTTTCTTTGCGTTCTTTTCAAGAATATCAAAAGTGTCTTTAATTATTTTCCATACTTTAAAGGTTTTTCCAACATTTCTTCCACTTGTAATAAGATGTTTTTTACCTCTATGGCCTGCAACAAAAAGATGATTTGCAAGTCTTTCTACTATACTCATTTGACTTTTATGAAATTGCTTTCCTGCAAATCTTCCAAATGTCTTTGGGACTACAAAGGGTTTTAAATTTATATAGTTTTTCAAGCCTTGATCATTAACATTGATGTTTTCTACTTCCCATTTATCAAAAATTTTTAAAGACATTATTTAGCCTCTTTCTTAACCTTTCCTTTTAAAAGCTCTGACAAAGGAATTTTATTGACTTTAACAACTTTCCATCTTAAACCGTGTTGAGAACCGACAGGACCCCCTTGAGAACCTCCAACACCTTCAATAGTGACTTCATCATGCTCATTAATAAAACCTATTCCACCTGATTTAGGAACAAAAACTGTTATTTCTTTTTTGTTTTTTAACAATTGTACTCTAACAACCTTTATTATACCTGAATGTGGCTGTTTTTGTTCTATTCCATATTTCTTAATAACAATGCCTTTTGCTTGAGGAGCTCCTTCTAATGGGTCCTTTTTTCTTTTTAGTTGGAGCATTCTGACTTTGTATTTCGTTTTCTTCCACTTGTATTTCTTCTTCCTCTTTTTTAGTTCTCTTCCGCTAAACATTCCCATATTTATCACTGAGTATTTGCATATTTAGAAATAAGACTTTAAAAATCTTTTGGTTTAAATTAAAAAAATAAGGGGGGTTGGGTTTTAGGAAAAAAGAGTTCTTTTTGTATATAGATAGTAAAAGATAATTGCGTATACTATTATACTTATTATTTGTGTTATATCACCGGTATATGCCATCATTACTATACTGCCTACGATTCCTATTATCAAGAAGATAAGTTCTATGTATAGTGCCCACTTTTTCATTTTAAATAATCCATAAGAAATTACAAACTGGACTATTCCAATTATTAAGACTACTATACCTCCAATTATTCCTAGTCCACCGATTGGTCCGAGAAACGCTGCTAAAGCTGCTCCTATAAACAGCAAAATTATTCCGCCAATAACCAGTATAATTGCGCCTATAATACCCAAGATTGCAATTATGGTAACCCCTAACGGTCTTTCAGCCATTTTATCACAATATTAACATTATTTAGAGTTATTTAAAAGAATAGCCCCGGCAAGATTCGAACTTGCGTTACAGGGTTTCTTTCATAGCAAAGCTCAATGCTTTAGTCTTATGACCAAAGCCCTGTGTCCTTGGCCGCTAGACGACGGGGCTATACAATTATAAATTAAATTAAGAAAAGATTATATAAATATAGTAACAAAGTGATTGTATGAGAATTTTACAAAATCATTCAGATTTTATTGAATACACACCAATTGAAAAAGAAATAAAAGCAGCAGAAGAAGCAGAAAAAAAAACTGTTAGATTTGAAGATATAGTTGTTTTATTCACAGCAGTAGAAAGGGGAGATAATATTTCTATTGCAACAAAAGCAATTAATGAAGTAAAAGAAAGTCTTGAGATAATAAAATGTAAAAAAATTTTAATTTATCCCTTTGTTCATTTAACTAATAATCCTTCTTCACCAGGAACTGCTTTAAAAGTTTTAAAAGAAATGGAAAAAATTTCTAAAAAAATTGGATTAGAAACTTACAGAGCTCCTTTTGGTTGGAACAAGCAATATAATATCAAAATAAAAGGTCATCCTTTAGCAGAACAATCAAAATTTTTTGGAAAAGTAGATATTAAAGATAAAGAAGAAGTTTCAGAAGCAATAAAATCTGAAAAAAAACTAAAATCCTTTTGGTATATTCTGGAACCTGATGGAAAACTAACTTCAGTGGAAAAATTTGATTTTAAAAAACATGAAAAATTGAAAAAGTTAGCTGATTATGAAATAAAAAAATCAAGAGTAGTTAGACAAATGCCGCCTCACATAAAATTAATGAGAAAGATGGAGATAGCTGATTTTGAACCTGGAAGTGATCCTGGAAATTTAAGATATTATCCGAAAGGTAGATTAATAAAATCTTTGTTAGAAATGTTTGTAACTCAAAAAGTTATTGAATATGGTGGAATGGAAGTAGAAACACCAATAATGTATAATTTTCAACATCCTGCTTTAGCTGATTATTTAAATAGGTTTCCAGCAAGGCAATATGTAGTTAAATCTGATGAAAAAGAATTTTTCCTAAGATTTTCTGCGTGTTTTGGACAGTTTTTAATGGCTAAAGATTCTCAATTTTCTTATAAACAATTACCTTACAAAATCTATGAACTGACTAGATATAGTTTTAGAAGGGAAAAAAGTGGAGAACTTGTTGGATTAAGAAGATTAAGAGCATTCACTATGCCTGATGTTCATGCTTTATGTTCTAATTTAGAACAAGCTAAAAAGGAATTTATTGTTAGGTTTAATTTAAGTAGAGATGTTTTAAAAGGAAGTGGATTAAATGATAGTGACTATGAAATGGCCATAAGATTTACCAAAGATTTTTACGAAGAAAACAAAGATTTTATAAATAATTTAATTAAACTTCATGGTAAGCCAGTATTAGTGGAGATGTGGGAACAAAAATTCTTTTACTTTATTCTAAAATATGAATTTAATTTTATAGATAATCTGAATAAAGCGTCTGCATTATCAACTGACCAAATAGATATAGAAAATGGAAAAAGATATGAAATTACTTATATTGATAAAAATGATAAAAAACAGTATCCAATAATTTTACACTGTTCTCCATCTGGAGCTATAGAAAGAGTTATGTACTCTTTACTTGAGAAAGCTTATACAAATTCAAAATCAGGAAAAAACCCAACATTTTCACTTTGGCTATCTCCAACACAAGTTAGATTGTGTCCTGTGAATGATAATTATATAAAATATTCTGAAGAAATCATGAAAGAACTAGAAGAAAACAAGATAAGAGTAGATATTGATGATAGAACAGAGAGGGTAGAAAAGAAAGTGAGAGATTCTGAAATGGAATGGATACCTTTTATAGTAGTTATAGGAAAGAAGGAAAAGGAATCTAAAAAATTGGCTGTCAGATTTAGAGAAACAGGAAAAGTAGAAAATATTTCTTTAGAAAGTTTAATAGAAAAAATCAAAAAATTAACAAAAGATTACCCATTTAAACCTCTACCATTAGCTAAATTCTTAACAAAAAGACCAAAATTTGTATAAAAAATAAGAAGTGATAGAAAGACTTAAAAAGATTTTCTATTTTATTATAGAATGGTAATCATATGGTCATATTAAAAAATCTTTTTATTAAGACCGAAACTGAGAGAGCTACATATCTTGGTAGTGAGGAGACTCGATATCTAGTCGATTTAAATCAAAACCGGGATATTGATGCTGGACCTCCTCAAATAGGTTTAGGTTTTCCAATTACTCTTACAAGACATGTCTTTCGCACAAAAAAAGGAGAAGAGCTTTTCACTAGAAGTGAAATTCCTGCTGATGATTTAAAAGTAGGAGAAGAGTGTAATCTTGAGAGAAAATATCTTTGTTTAGGTATAGGTAGAATTGAAGTTGATAAGCAAGTTAGTAAAATTTAAAACAAAAATCTGATAAAGGGTATTACCCCTTACACAAAGTAGAATTATAATTTAAATTATTAAGCTGATTCTAAGTTTTTCCAAATGAAATTGAACATTGGGCCTAATAGATCGCCTGCTGCATGTTCGCTTTGGCTCCACATTGCAAAATCTTGTGTTGGGTGAACTTCTTCGCCTGTTAATGCCATGACAACATGACTACCATCTGCAACAACAAATCTTCCTGCAATATCTGGTTTCTCAATTTTTCTTATTTCAGCAAACTGTTTCAAATTCTTTATAATGTTAGTTGTATTCTTCCCAAAAGGAGTTGCTATTCTTATTTTTACTCCCCTTTTAGCTGCTTTCTTTAGAATATCACTATGATTTGAGTTTAGTTCTGTTAAACCTTTTATTGTCGTAAAGATTGACACTTCATTCTTAGCATTTTTAAACACGGTTTCAAGCTGTCTGTGCAAAGCGTCTCTTCCTTTTAAGGATCCTGTCATTTCTCCAGGTTCAACAATCTTAACTCCTTTCTTGTACACTCTGTCTAAATCTTTTACCGCTGAAGATTTTTGAAATTTTGCAATTCTTTCTATTGTAACTTCCATATTTTCCTTTAATTTTTTCTTTGCTCTCTCTAAAGCTTCTTTTGGAGGAATTGCTATGTACTTTAAAGGTTTTGTTGACTGTATCATTACAAAACCTTTCTCTGCTAAAGATTCTAAGACATCATATGTTCTGCTGTGCGGAACTTTAGCTAATGTTGATAATTCACCAGCTGTAGATGTTCCTCTTGAAAGCAAAGCAACCCAAAGCTTTCTCTCATAAAGATTCAAACCTATCTGCTTTAATGCATCTAAAACGTCTTGCGAAACTATCATTTCATCACTCTTATTTATTAAATGATTTCCATATATAAACTTTGCTACTGTTTTGTAATTAATATTATAATAGAAAGATATTTAAATACATACTACTGAACAGTTATAAAACTTATTTCAGCTTAACTCATTGATTTGGGTTAAAAATTTAAATTTATAATGCTATTTTATAACAGTGTTATAATGAAACCCTACTGTGAAATTGTTGCACAATATGTTCTTCCTACAATGAGGGCTTTAATAGCAAAAAAATTAATGGAAAAATATAAACTAACCCAACAAAATGCTGCTCTAAAACTAGGTTTAACACAATCTGCAATATCACAATATATGAGAAACCTAAGGGGTTCTAAAATTAAAAGCATAGAAAAGGATGAAAACATCAAAAAAGAAATTGAAATTTTTGTTGATAGAATAGCTTCTGGTGAATTAAACTCATTAACGACACTAGGTTCTTTTTGTAATATCTGTAAAACAATTAGAAAAAGAAAATTGTTATGTGATATTCATACAAAGGTTTTTCCTGATATAAAAGATTGTAGAATTTGTTTAGAGTAACTAATCTTCACAGATGTTCTTACCAATCTCTTGTAGTAAGGTTTTGTTAATATAAACTGAAGAATTCATCCTCAAAGCTAAAGCAATAGCATCAGAAGGTTTTGCATCTAATTCTAAAAATTTATTTCCTGATCTTAAATGTAAATTTGCATAATAAATTCCATCCTTAAAATTATCCATTGTAACTTGTTCCAACGTTATGTTAAAACTCCTTAAGGTCTGTGCAAATATATCATGGGTATTGGGTCTTTGCTCTATGATGCCTTCTACACCAATTTCAATAGAATGCGCCCTTTCAGGAGAGGTTTGAGCAACTATAGCTGTACAATTGTTTCCTATCACTACTGTATTTCCTGAAACCTCTAGAACATTTGCGATTAGATAATCTTCAAAGTCTATTAAATTAACTAATGCTATTGATACAAATGATAACAAAATAACTATTAGAAAAACTATTAATGGCAGTCTAGATGCTTTTTCTCTTGTTGAAATTCTTCTTTTAGAAGATTTTTTTCTCTTAGGCATATTAATCTATTTATTATTTTAAACTATTAATACATTTGTTAGAAAGAATTACTCTTTCTTTTTTCTTACCATTGGCAAACCAGTTCTCGAATTTTCAAAAACCTCCAAATGTGGAGGTAAGTCTATAGCACCTTCTGGATTTCTGGAAAAGAAAAATAACTTTCCTTTTTGATGCAGCCAATAAGTGTCTCCTCTGCTATTTTTATGACTAAATGCCACTTTATCACCTCTCTAAACTAAATAAATCTTCTAAAAATAAAAATAACTATACTGCTGTCCAACCTGTGTAAATATTGAAACAGTTTGTTGTAATTCTGAAGTCACTTACAGATGTACAGTCGGTTACAGTTGCTGTGTATGTTCCTATTTGACCTGGAAGAATTGATGAACTTGGTGACATTGTTAAACCTGTTTGTATTACATCTCCGGCAGAATCTCTAGTATCTGCCGTAAAACTACTTAATTCAACATATTCTGCTCTTAAAACAACAGTCAATGTAGTTCCAGTACAATCTGGTGTTCCTTCAACAAACAATGCTCCGCCAATGCAAGCTGATGGTATGGCCTCTGTGGCCTCTCTAGTATAACTAGTAACATAAGCTGCCAAAACAACAGCAATACTCATAGTTATTGCAATTAACAAAACCGATGCTATAATTGGAGATATTCCTTTCATGTTATAAGAATTGCAAAAGTTTGCATATAAAGGTTTCTATGGTATGTAATTGACATAGTATTGAACATAGTCTTCTTTTAAAATTCCTTGATCTGAATCAGTTGTTGATTTAATCCTAATCCTTACTATATTGTCAGAGGAATTATAATTCAAAGGATCGATATTTTCATTACACCACAATTGGGTCGGTATATCTGGTTGAACATCGCCTGAACCACAACCTGTAGACTTCCATTGTGAATTTTGCCAATCATATATTTGTAAAGAATATGTGTCAAAAACATTAGTTGTAAAGTTGAGAGTGGCATTAATACTATATAAAGTTCCTGAATAGCTAATAGGAGTAGAGTTGTGCAAAATTTCTATCCGATATGTAAATGGTGTTGATACCTCTAAAAATACTTCATCAAACCAACACATTGTTTGTGCATTCTTATCATTTCCATTTCTTAAATCACATTCCAGTCTTATTTCATATTCCCCACTAGCGTCAAAATAACTTGAAACGTCTTGGAAAACATCTTTCCATGTGTTCCAAGTAGCAGAAGAATCACTCCAAACTGTAAAAACAGTTCCATTGGGATGCATAATTCTTACATACATATCATATCTTGTTGGAGTTATAGAAGAATAACTCTTTCTCCATGAAAGGTTCAATTGAACTGTTAAACCACTATTTATTAAAGTGGTATTCCTATAAACATATTCTCCAGACCAATCCTTGTTTCTTCCTACAAAAGTTAATCCAATTAAAGAGCCTCCACCGATCCTATAAACAGAAGTATCTGGAGAGTTATCCATTAAATCTCCATCAATATCAACTTCATTCTCATTCCATCCATTTAATTGAGTGGAAGTATTAAAAGTCCCATATTCATCTAAAGTATCTGTTTTTTCACCTCCTACACCAAAGCCTTCTTCTTCAACATCATAAGTTGATCCTTCACCTAGATTATTAAGATCAAGTGGAATTCCTCCTACATTTGTTCCAGAAACTATGTATGGTGAGTCATCCTGATTGAATTGGACTGCCAAGGCGGTTGGAGGTAAGACTGGTACTAGTGATATACTAATTATCTGTTTTTGATTTGCAAAATCATAACCATTATTTCTTATAAATAAATTACGGTATCCTTTTCCAAATCTGCCTCCTTCGGTAACATTGATTTTAGAATATGATATGTTCAAGAGAACTCTATTTGGTTCCCCGAACATGTTTATATTTCCTTCAGTTGTAGAAATGCCTACACCAATTATTTGAGAACGGCTAGTCATAAAAAAGATAAGAGCCTCTTTTTCTGCATCTATAAAATATTCCCCGCCACCGACACTAAATGTCAATACTCTGGTCGATCCTTCGCCTTGTTGTGCAACATCTTTAACAGCATCATCTATTTTAGTTAGAATATTCTTACTTTCTTTCATTAAACTTATTTCTTCTAATCTTCCAACAGAAGGCTGACTAGTTTCTAAAACAATTGCAATTCCTGCTACAGAAATTAAAATAATAAAAACTGCTGCCATTAAAGTATCAATGCCTTTCATGGATATACCGTTCTATTAATTATAAACTTGTCTTCTATAAATGAATTTTCTAGTTTTAAGGTAACATTCATATAAACTTCAGTTGTGTTGCCGTAAGTAATAATTTCAAAAACAACATTTTCATCGTAGCCTCTTTGCTCAAAAATATTATTAGAAAAGCCAATAAAATCATTCAAGTTTGTTGTAACATCTTCTTGATTTAAAAGGGATATATCTACTGTTTTTATTAATTCATTCTTTAAATTAACGAAATTCTCATAAAGAAAATCCTTTGGTTGGATTTCAAATGGCTGTATTGCATTTTTTAGAAGAATTAAAGCTATTAAAACCAATACTGCAGTCATTATAAAAATCTGTCCTTTCATTTTGACCAAACCCAAAGATTAATTAAAGTTCTATCAATTTGAGCTTCTCCAGCAATCAAATAGCTTGATAAAAAGATTGTTTTATCTGTTGGAAGTTCAGTGTTGCAAGACGTAGAGGTGCATATCCTTGCTGTATAATTTAAAATTGGAGGCACACACTTTCTAAGATCTGAAATTAAATCTGATTCTAGACTATTTGCAGCATAATTTCTTAAAACTCCCTCATAGTCTAGATATCTTAGACAATTATAACCAGTATCTGAAATTTGAGGTTCAGTTTCTGTTTCCCCAGGAAATAAAAATACCATTGAAACTAAAATTAGGGCAATTGCAATTCCTGCTTCCAATGTTTTAACAAAACCCTTTTTTACCATGTTCTCAACCTAGCAATTTTAGCTTCTAACACACCATCAGAATCTTCGAAAAGCACAGGAATATTTTTTAATATTATATTTGCTGTTATTGATGGTTCTGGACCATAACTACAGTCAGCTAAATCTAATCTAAAGTAGTTCTGAAAACCAAAATCTGCCCTAGTATCTTCATAAGGCCTAGTTTTTAGATTAGAACATTTTTCCTGAGAAACAACATTTAATTCTTTATCAGAAAGTATTCTCAGAGATATGTTATTTTCAGTAGAAATATAATCAATATCAGTAATTTTGCTACCAAAATAAAATACATTAACTCTTTTCTTTTCATTTGCTTTAAAATCTTGCAAAAAGGATAAAATGGTTTCTCCTGGTGGATGAGAGGAGGTTGAAGGTATTTCATTAGTGAGATTGTCATAAACCTTAACTTTGCTAATTTGTGGTTTTATTGATATTCTTATTTCTTCAGCATGATCTGTATTATTAACTTCGGTTAGAGTTGCTTGAAGTCCTCTGATAGTTGAAATCAAACTTTTTTCATCATTTATTTCAAATAAATATTTTTCTAAAGATATAGAAGACTCTTCAATCTCGTTTATACTTAAGTCAACAACGTTATTTGATATTGAATTTGAAGTGAAATAGATTATTAGAAATATTGCTGAGATTATTAAAACAAAACCTATTGTAAAATCTACATTACTCATTAAACCAGCCTTATGGAAATATCTCCATTTGTTTTATTCATTTCAATCGAGATCGGTGCAAAGGATTTTCCAGTTAAAGAAGCACTGGTATTTATAAATCGCTGTACCTCTATTTCTCTGCCTCTAAAGGGGAGAACTAATTTTAAATTTTTTTGATTTAATTCTATTGAATATTGTTTACCAATAACGTCTTTAGGAATTGGTAGCTGTAATCTTCCTTCGGCATCTGTAGAATATAATCTTAAAATATCTTGTCTTATAACTTCTGCTACATAATTTAATTGACTGCGAGCATAATTTCTTTGTATATCTTCTGAAAAAGTGTTTACTGCCACTAAAATAATAGATAAAACAACTATACTGATTACAATAAAAAGTGTGTATGATAATGGTGGATAAAGTGCTTTCATAATAAATGGTAGATTAATCCACCATAAAAATCTAACATTTTAAGATGTTACAAACAAAATCATTCCTGGTTCTTCAGATGAATCTTCTTTATTATGTTTATCGAATATTATAAAAGGTACAAATGTTTTTTCGCATTCTAAATAAAACTTATCATCATATTCAAATGGATCTATTTTAGGTTTATATGTAAAAGACCTTGGCAAATTGGGGTGTTTTTTCTTATAATCGAGAAATTCGTTTAAAAATTCGTCGCCGGCTTTTTTTCTTTCTTCATGACGCTTCATAACATTTTCTATTTTTTCTTTTTCAATTTCTATTAATTCTGCATCTTTCGGTATTTCTTTAAAAAAATAGGGTTTTGTAAAAAAATCCCAATAGCTATGGGGTTTTTTTAAAGCTTCTTTAGTCAATTGGAGTGTTGTTTCTACTTTCAATCTTCCATCTTCAAGTTCTTTAAATTCAAAATAAGCTGGCAAAAGATATAAAATTCCAGAAATTTCAATGTTTCTTTCAGGAAGATAAAAAATATGTCTTTTAGGAGCTTTAAACATATTTCCTGAAGCTGGTGAAATAAAATAACCACCGCCTTTTCTCAGGTAATATGTCTTTTCTTTCATAATGAATTAATAAAAAATTAAAAATTTATATGAAAATCAAAAGTGCAAGAGAACCTATAATAACTAAAATCATGGAATGCTTTAGACCTGATATTATACTGCCTTCAGACAATTTGCCTATAACCAAACCTGAAAAAAACCCTTGCAGTACTATGAGTATTCTAAAAATATCATTATAAAATCTGTTAAGCTCTTCAAAATCTGAAAGCCCGAGTTCAGGAGAAGAAATACCTTGTAAGCTTGGAATCAAATATATCTGCATCATAATTAAGACTCCTATGAAAACAAAGAAAATTATGTATCCTGTCAGCATTTGATTATGAACTATAGAAGAGCGTTCTTTGTTTATTCTATTAACCTCCACAATACTTTTACCAACAGAATCAAAAATATCAGCAATATCTCCTCCACCTTTATGGGTGTCGATAATCGTTAAAACTGTTCTCCTTAAAGGTTTGGTAGTACGATTTGCAAATCTTGTAAGAATCTTATCAAGAGGTACACCCCAGTCTACTTGAACAATCATTTTCTTAATGTAGGGAGTTAGTGCTCCATAATAAGTATCTTTTGTTGATTTTATTGCCTGCGGTATTGTCATTCCTGTTCTTATATTTTGTGCTACGTCTCTTAAAAAATCTGGAAATCTTTCTTCTACTTCTTTACGCTCCCTATATTTTCTATATTGAAAGATAAATGGACCTACTGGTATGATGAGGATAGAAATGATGCTTAAACTAAGTGATGATAAAAAAACCAAGTTAAAAATAGCAAGTGTTATTCCTACCAAAGTTGTTATCAAAGTTATTTTTAGTAATATATCCATTTTTTTCATTAAATCACATTTTAGGTTGAGTTAATTGAAGGAATGTTAAAAATATTATGTTTAAACCTGTAAGTGAAATCAAACCAATGTTTATCAATTCATTTATTCCAAATCCAAATAGTTCTCCTTGCATTATACTTAAAACAGGTAGCATTATTATGAATACCAGAGGAGCTGCAATTAGCAAAGCTGTATAAAAATCTGCATAAATTGTTAGTTGCTGTACGTATTTGTTTCTTCTAATCCTATAATCAAACATTGCTTTTTCAGCCTCTTCTTTTAAGAAATTATTGAGATTGCCTCCAGTCTGGATTGTTGTCAGAATTCCTTGTAAAAAGTCTTTAAAGATGGGTGACGGAGATTTTGATGCAACCTCTTTTATAGATGTCATCTCATCCATTCCAAAAACTTCAACATTTCTTCTTATCTTGTTTGCCTCTCTAGAAATTTCGCCGTATTCTTTAAATCTTGAAATAACCCTAAACATTACTCTTGGTGGAACTCCAGAACCTGCAATGGCTGACATATGGTTTAATGCAAATGGTAAATTTGACTCTATATCACTTTTTCTTCTTTGTGCTGAGGATATTGGATAAATATAATATGAAGAAAATGTAATAAGAGAAAATAAAGTTGGTAGAACTAGCAAACCGAAAATGATTTGTAAAATACCCAAACCTAAAAACATTGAAAATGCCAAAGTAATAAGAAATGACACGATGTAAACAAATGTTGTGAGAAAGAATACAATTGCTAAATAAGTTCTAAACAAAATTTTTGCATCAGCTCTGTAGAGTGATATTTTTAATATCTTGAAATAATCAGAATATTTGTCTGCCCGCCTTCCAAAAAGCTTTATTGCTGGAGCTTTTAAGAAATGATAATCTCTTACTTTTTCTTTTTTAATTTCCTTAGTCTGTTTTTTAACTCTACGTTTCTTAGATTTTTTAGGCATAAGATAAATTTAGAATTCTTTTATTAATTAAAATAACTGGTTTTCGATATTTCAGAAATTTAAAGCTTCGAAAAGGCTTCTTCTTTATGATAGACTGTAACGCCTTTGTTTGATATTCTGTATGGGTGAAGTTTATTTGAGTGCTCAGAGCCTCTCATTTTCCAGACCGTCAATGCTCTGGAAAATTGAGAACCTGTTCTGCTATAGTATAACACAATAACATTATCTGTTACAAATTCTTCTACTCCAAATCTTGATAACGAATGTTGTTCTGGCAGGGTTTCTGAAATCAAAATTGATGTACAACCCAATTTTCTTAGTAGTAGAGATATATTGAATACCATTCTTCTTATATCCGGAACATCTCTTACATACAACCCTAGAGCAGATATAGAATCTATAACAACTCTTTTGGCATCTATCTTTTTAATGTTGGTCTCTATTAACTCATAAATATCTTCAACATGAAATGGATCATATCTAACAAAAATAATCTTGCCTTTCCTTTCTAAAGGTTCGAAATCCCAACCAAAATCCAAACAATTATTTTTTATATTATCTACAGGTTCTTCAAAACTAACATAAACCCCAGGATGATTATGTTCTTTAACTCCTGAATAAATGAATTGTGAAGATGATATTGTTTTTCCTGTTCCTGTTGTTCCTGTCAACAAAGTTAAAGAATGAGGTAATAGGCCTCCCCCTATTAATTCATCTAATCCTGGAACACCAGTTTCTATTCTTTCTTTTTTCATAAATTATATCTGTAGTTCTTTTATTATAAAAATAATGCTCCTGGTGCGATTTGAACGCACGACCTACTGCTTAGGAGGCAGTCGCTCTATCCAAACTGAGCTACAGGAGCATATTGATTAATAGAAATTTATAGTATAAAAATTTCATATAAAAACTTTAATTTCTTTCTTGTTCGTTATTGCTCTCAATAACGACTTCCCTAAATCTGAGCCTTTAGAAATTTTTATTTGTCCGGACCTACCAATTGTTGCAGAAAACAAATATTCATTATCAACATAAATATTTGCATTTTTACCAGGAATTTTTTTACCAAATGAAAAAACAATATAAGCTCCTGTTTCATGAATATCAAATTTCACTTGTTTTCCTAGAGATTCAACAAAAGGTTGTACCTCTATTGAGATTCCAAGTTTGTCTTCTATTGATTTTATTGTTTTTCCTTCTTTTCCTATTAACATTGGTATTACTTTGTTACCAACCTTTACAATAACATTGTTATCTGATAAAAATTCTATTTTTGCTGAAGGATCAAATCTTCTTATTTCAGTTTTTATTCTGTCTCCTGCTAGTTTTTGTAGAGCAGATTTTTTCTCTTTTTTAATCGGAATAACTGTTGTTTGTTCTCCATAAGTGTATATTTCATATTCCAAACTTTTTGTTTCAAAATCTCTGACTTCTACAATTGGCCTTGCTAAGTCTGCCTCTGTCATTCCACTAGGAACTCTGACTGTTAAATTTAAAGAATAAACTCTCTCGATTTTTCCATCTTTGACATATATTATAGTGTCAATAACGTGTGGTATAACTCCTAATTCTATTTTTCCTATAAATCTTTGAACAGCGTCTACAGGATCAGTAGCATGAACAACACCTATCATTCCTATTCCAGCAAGTCTCATATCAGAGAATATATCGAACTCTTTTGGATTTCTCACATCATCAAATATAGTGTAATCTGGCCTTACCAAAAGTAGTATATTAGCTGATTTTACAAAGCTTCCATTCAAAGGAGCATATTGAGTTATTTCTGGTGGAACTTGTAAATCTCTTGGCTGCTCCAAGGTTTTAACAACCTTGCCTTGTTTGAAGTAAAATTCTGCTAAGGAAGCAGAGAAAGTTGATTTTCCACTTCCTGGAGGCCCTGCTACAATTATTCCTTCTGCTTTTTCTGACAATCTGTTTTTTAATTTACCAGAAAGTTTGTAATCATCTAAAGTTAATTTGATTATTGGTCTAACTAAAGTTATTTCTAGTCCATCAGAAAAGGGTCTTCTCGCTATTGAAATTCTTTTTTCCTTTAATTGAATAACTGTTGCTCCATGTAATCCCAATTCTACAAAAGAGTCTTCCTCATATCTTGCTGTATCAAGAATTTCTGTAGCTATTGCTTCTAATTCTTCATATTTCATTGGTCTCTTTTTTAATGCAACAAATTTTATTTTTCCGGGCTTTCCTCTTTTTGCATAAGGAATAGCCCCTTCTTTCAAATGAATAGACATGGTATCATGAGAAAGGAAATCTTCTATTTTAATTTTTTTCTTTTTCTTATAAGATTCGAAATATTTTACTCTTATTCCTTGGACTTGCGCAACCAAACCTTGTAAAAGATCGCAAGTAACTAGAACAGCATTATTTTGTTTTGCAACATCTTGTATTAATGCGTCTATTCTTCCTGACTTAGCTAATAATATATCTTCATAGCCTGGTCTTTCACCAACAAAAATCAGATTTAATTTGTGCTCGTCCTTTAATTTTCTTATTTTCTTTATTTCCTCTAGACCTATGAATCCTATTTCTCTTCCTCTAGATGCTTGTGCTTGCAATTCTCCTATAACAAGTTCGGGAATCAAAATCTCGGATTTTTCTAGCTTTTTTGATCTAATCAAATCAGTGATTTTTCCGTGAATTAATGCAGATGTATCTACACATATTCTGTTCAATTTTACATCTTTTTCCTCAATTTTTCTTCTTCTTTTCATAAAATCACTTATTTCGTGAAATATTTAAAACACTATATAAATGTTTCTTAACTCACATATCCGTGTATAATTTTTTTAAAATATGCTTTCAAAAAGAATAAAGCTTAAAAAGTTTTATAATTTAAGAATTAATATGAAAATAAGATGCCCTGAGTGCGGATCAATAAAGATTGCAAAAAGTTTAGGAGAGGTCAGTTGCAGGAAATGCGGTTTTGTAATCGAGGAAAACATACTCGTGAGCTACTAAAAAAATATTTTTAATTTTCTACACATGGCTATGTATTAGTACCCTAAAACGA
>WVXN01000042.1 GCA_011773475.1 Candidatus Aenigmatarchaeota archaeon | reverse complement strand
AGAAGATGTTGAAAAAAGAGCAGAACAGGCTGTAGAAGGTTTGGCTGGTTTGTTTGGTTAATGTTTTAATTTTATAAATCAGCCAACTTATACGGCAATTGCTTAAAATTTTTTCTAAATTTGTAATGCGTAGCAATTACACAGTAAAATTCAACAAAGCTTAAATCTTTTTAGTATATTAATAGTTAGTATGGGATTAATGAAATTATTACCAATAACACTTTTAGCATTAGTTCTTGCAGCAACACTAGTTAGAGCTGCCCATGTACCAGAAGTTCTATTAAATCCTTCTGAATGGACTGCTAACACTGAAAAAGATCTTTATTTGTCAGTAAAAAATTCAAAAGGGGAAAACATTGTAAAAGTAGAGATAATGGTTCCGGAAGCTTCAGATGGAAAACCAATTTATAATATTATAGCAATAGCTAAACCAAGTGGTTGGAAAGCCGAAGAATGGACAAAAGAGGGTCAAACATATAAGATGGTATGGAGAACAGATGGTGTTGGAATCGGAGTTGGAGAAACTGTAGAGTTTGGCTTTACAGCTTTATCGCCAGAATCAGGAGAATATGAATGGAGTTGGAAAACAACTGATGTAAATGATGGAGAGTTTCCAGGAGAATCTACAACAAGGGTTTCAGCAGCTCCAATATCTTATTTCAATATATTTGGTGTTCCAGAAAAAACAAAAGCCGGAAATCTTCTTAGAATAACAGTTAAAGCATATGCAGAAGATGATACAGTAAAAACAGATTATAGTGGAATAGTTAGTTTTACTTCAACAGATCCAAGAGCAATATTGCCTTCTGATTACATATTCACCAGTTTAGACAAAGGTTCTAGAGAATTCTTAGTAACTTACAAAACAATAGGAGATCAAACATTCACTGTTACTGATTGGACTTCCAAAATTACAAAACAATCAATTATAACAAATGTTGAACCTGGGTCTGCAATATCAATAACCATAAGTCCTGAAGGTTCTGAAGTAAGTCCAGGAAGTTCAATAACATTTGAAGCAGAAGGAAAAGACAAATTTGATAATAAATTTGATGTTACAGGAATGACAACATGGGGTATAGATTCAGAAGCTGGTGGAAGTTGGGATAAAAATGTTTATACAACTGAAAAAGAAGGAATATGGACTGTAACTGGAATTTATAACTCAGTAGTTGATGGAACAACTTTAAATGTAAAATCTGGTGTACCTCCTGTCACACCACCGGAAGAAGAGGAAGAGGAAGTTCCTGAAGAAGTACCAGAAGAGGTTCCTGAAGAGGAGGAAGAGGAAGTCATACCAGTTGAACCAACAGCTCCTTTAGAAGAAATGAACATAGAATGTGAAGATATTGTAACAATGGCTCCTGGTTCAAATGAAACATTTATAGTAACATTAAACAATGTTGGAACAACAGATTTAACTGATGTGAGTTTATCGACAATGGGAATTCCAAGTGAGTGGATAACGATTTATCCATTTAAAATTACACTTGAAGCAGGAACTTCAAGAGACTTCTTAATAGTATTGAGTGTTCCTGAAAACGAAACTGAATCAAGAAAAATAGATTTGATAGCAACTTCAACTGAAGGGATAACAACATCAAGAAATATTGATCTAAATCTTGGAGCACCTCCAACAGGTTTTGTAGGAATATCAAAGAATCTATTGAATCTTGGAATTGTCATAATAGCAGTTGCAGCTTTAGTGCTAATAGCTTGGGAACTATGGTTTAGAAAGTAGTTTTTTCATTTTTTATTTTTAATAGATAATTTTTTGTAGTTTTAATTCTATTTAGTTCTTATACTAAAGAACAATATATAATAAATTGATAATCATTAGATAAAAGTGTTGTAATGGTTTTAAATTCAGATAATTTAAAAAAGCTATACATAGAATTTTTCAAACAAAAGGGACACAAATTCATTCCGAATGTTTCACTTATTCCAGAGAATGATCCCACTGTTCTGTTCACAACAGCTGGTATGCATCCTTTAGTTCCTTTTTTATTAGGTCAGCCACATCCCCAAGGAAAAAGGCTTGTGAATTTACAAAAATGTTTTAGGACTAGTGATATAGATGAAGTTGGTAATAATTTTCATTTAAGTTTTTTTGAAATGCTCGGTAATTGGTCCTTGGGAGATTATTTTAAAAAAGAGGCTATCACTTGGAGTCTTGAATTCTTAACAAGTAAGAATTGGCTTGGTTTGGACAAAAATAGAATATATGTTAGTGTTTTTGAAGGTGATGAGAATGTTCCTAGAGATGAAGAGAGTGCTAGAATTTGGCAGAGTCTCGGTATTCCGAAAGAAAGAATTTTCTATTTATCAAAAAAGGAGAATTGGTGGGGACCTGCTGGTGAAACAGGACCTTGTGGGCCTGATACTGAAATGTTTTATGATACTGGAAAAAAATCTTGTGAAAAAGATTGTAAACCAAGTTGTCCTTGTGGAAAATATTTTGAAATATGGAACGATGTTTTCATGGAGTATAACAAAACAGCAGAAGGTAAATACGAATTGTTAGATCAAAAGAATGTTGATACTGGAATGGGAGTTGAAAGAACAATTGCTGTCCTACAAGGAAAAAATAGTGTCTATGAAATAGAAGAATTCAAACCAATTGTTGATATGTTAAAGAAAATTTCAAAAATAACAAATGAAAAACAGGAAAAATCCATAAGGATTATTGCAGATCATATACGTGCTGCAACTTTTATTCTAGCTGAAAAAATAGTACCAAAGAATGTAGAACAAGGTTATATTCTCAGGAGATTAATAAGAAGGGCAATAAGACATGGAAAAAGTTTAGGAATAGAAAAAGATTTTCTCAGTGAGCTTTCAAAAATCATTATAAAAATTCATTCTAAAGATTATTCATATCTGAAAGAAAACGAAGAGTTCATTCTTAATGAAATGAAAAAAGAAGAAATGAGATTTAGAAAAACACTAGCAAAAGGTTTAAGAAAATTCAATGAGATTGCTAAAAATTTGAAAAATATCGATGGTAAGAATGCATTTCTACTATTTCAGAGTTATGGATTCCCCATAGAAATGACAAAGGAGCTTGGAAAAGAAATTGGTATTGATGTTGATGAAAATGGATTCGAAGAGGAATTTAAAAAACATCAGAAGATATCTAGGGTCGGCGCTGAAAAAAAATTCGGTAGTGGATTGGCTGACACCTCAGAACAGACAGTAAAATTACATACTGCAACACATTTACTTAACGAAGCATTGAGAAGAGTTCTGAAAAAAAGAGATATTATACAAAAAGGTTCTAACATAACACCGGAGAGATTAAGATTTGATTTCAATTTTGATAGAGGATTGACAGATAAAGAAATAAAAGATGTTGAGGATCTAGTTAACGAACAAATAAAGAAAGCTCTTCCTGTTAAGAGAAAGGAAACAACACTTGATGAAGCAAAAAAAATGGGAGCTCAGGCTGTTTTCGAGCAAAAATATGGAGAAAAGATTTTTGTTTATTCTATAGGAGATTTTTCTTTAGAAATATGTAGTGGACCGCATGTAAAGAATACAAAAGAACTTGGTAAATTTAAAATAGTTAAAGAAAAGAGTATTTCTTCAGGTGTAAGAAGAATAAGGGCAATTTTGGAAAAATAAAAAATCTTAGGTGAAAACCGAAAATAATCAACTATATATTTAAGTAGGTTTTATTAAAGTTTCTTTATGGAAATAAGAAACAGATATGTGGCAATTTCGGTTTTAGTAATAATGACGCTTTCCTTTATTGGTATTTTTATTATTATTGAGGAACCTGAAATTGTGTATGCTGCAATGGGACAAGAAATTGGAGCTGGTGAATTAGAAAAATTCTCCTCGTGTGATGAATTAAAGACTTTTGTAAAAACAAATATTGAAGCATCTCGGAAGAGTACTGAGGAGATGGGATGGGAAGATGTTTTAGCTGTACCATTTATGGCACCTCTGGCTGCTGTTGGAAGTGCTGCTGCACCATCAATGGCAATGGAAAGTCAAGCAGCTATAGCAACAACTGGACTTGCTGGAAAGTCTTTAGAGGCTGGTGAATATTCAACAACAAACATTCAAGTAGAGGGTGTTGATGAGGCTGATATTGTAAAAAACGATGGAAAATATATATATGTGGTTTCTGGAAAAAAAATTGTTATTGTTGATGCATTTCCACCTGAAAATGCTGAAATATTATCTGAAATTCAGTTAAGTGGCTATCCAACAGAAATATTCATAAATAAAGACAAATTAGTTGTTTTTGGTTCTACAGGTGGAAGTTATTATAGTTCAGGAACATTTATTAAGGTTTATGATATCTCTGACAGAGGAAATCCACAAATAAAGAGAGATGTTTCTTTAGATGGTAGTTACTTTAATTCAAGAATGATAGGAGATTATGTTTATGTTATAGTGAATCAACCGGTTTACTATCAAGTAGAAGAGGATATAAAAATCCCTGAAATGAAAGTCGGAACTCAAATCGAGCCTGTTTGTGATTGTGATGATATATATTATTTTGATATTCCTGACCGATCTTACAGAATGACAATAATAACATCAGTAAACACACAAAATGACAACGAAGATATAAAAAGTAAAACATTTCTTACAGGAGATACACAAAACATATTTGTTTCTCTAAATAACATTTATCTTACTCAAACTACATACAGTTACATACCTGAAATAGAAACAAGTGAAAAAACTATTGTTCATAAAATTGCTGTAAAGGATGGAAATGTGGAATATAAAGCTGAAGGAAAAGTTCCAGGAAATGTTTTGAATCAATTCTCAATGGACGAATTTAATGGATACTTCAGAATTGCAACAACAATCGGACGTGTGGCAAGAACTGCAAGTCAGGCAACATCCACAAACAATGTTTATGTTCTTGATAGTAATCTTAATACTGTTGGTAGACTAGAAGATTTAGCTCCTGGAGAAAGAATATATTCTGCAAGATTCATGGGTGATAGATGTTATCTTGTTACATTTAGAAAAGTTGATCCTTTGTTTGTGATAGATCTAGCAGATCCTTTTAATCCAAAAGTTCTTGGAAAACTAAAAATACCAGGATACTCAGATTATCTTCATCCTTATGATGAAGACCACATAATAGGTGTGGGTAAGGAAACTATAGCAGCTGAAAGTGGAGACTTTTCTTGGTATCAAGGAATAAAATTATCTTTGTTTGATGTTAGTGATGTTACAATGCCAAAAGAAGTATCAAAACTTGAAATAGGTGATAGAGGAACTGATTCATATGTATTAAGAGATCATAAAGCATTCTTGTTCAGCAGGTCTAAGAATCTGCTTGTTATACCAATCAAACTTGCAGAAATTAATGAAGAACAATATCCACAAGGTATTCCACCTAGCATGAGTGGACAGTTTGTTTGGCAAGGAGCTTATGTAATTGATATTTCATTAGAAAATGGGCTTGTAGTTAAAGGTAGAGTAGGTCATGCAGATGAAGAAGGTCTTTTGAAAAGCGGTTATTATTATTCTTCTCCTTATGCTGTAGAAAGATCATTGTACATGGATGATATACTTTATACAATATCTAAAAAAATGATAAAAATGAATGATTTGGATGATTTAGATGAGATTAATAAAATAGAGCTTCCTTATGAGTCTGTAGGATATTATCCTACTCCTTATAGATAATTCGTTTTCTCCCTTAACCCTCTTCCTTTCATGGAGACCATACCCAACCTCTCTTATCTCTAGAATCTTTTAATGAAAGGGTATGAACTCCTATACCTCTATAAAAATCCCATGAAAATTCTCTTGTAGTTAACTCTTTATTTGGCACTAAATCTCTTTCAAATGATTCGAATCTACTTAAAAGTTCATAAGAACGAATAATACCATCTTTAGCTTCGAAAGGTATGTCTATGAAAGGAGGAGAAAATGTCAAAGCCATTCTATCAAAATTTATAAAATCTCTTAAATCTTCATACTCCACAGTACCTCTCCACCATTCTCCACCATTTTCAACAAATTCTTTAAGTTTCGACACTTCATGCTTAACACCACCTAAAGCATCTAAAAATTCATTATGGGAACGAAATGCCAAAACTCTGCCTAAACGTAAAGACCTAATCTCCTCTATATCAGTTAATAACTTTTCAACCCAAGCTTCTCCAAAATAGATTTTTTCTCTAGACCTTCTATCTTCTTTAATTTCTCTACGAGTTTCTAATATCTTATTTTCAGAGATTTTCAAATATTCATTGTCAGTAATATGTTTAGGTAATCCCATTTTTTCAGCAGGGGGGTTAAAAGCTGTAACTGCTCGAATATTAGCCTCAATAACGAAATTATAACCAACATCCTCATATTTCTTTCTAAGTTTATTGCTCGGTGGTGCATAGCCGCTTACAACTGCATCTAACAAATGTGACGGTTCATAAACTAAAAGTGTGTTCATTTCTTTCTGCTGCTTTCTCAAAATCCGTAAAGTAATGTTTGCGATTTCTTCAGGTGTCAATAAATTAGCTTTCTTTTCTTCAGGAGTTAATAAGGAATGAATATCTTCGGGAGTCAAATCAACAGAATTATAATTCAGTAAAGAGGTTAATGCAGAATAACCATGAGGTTTTCTTTCCTGATGAAATTTTACATCTTTTGTTAATTTCATATTTCTTCTTTGGTAAGAAAACTTTTTAAATTATTCCCTCATCCCGGTCAAGAAGATGATGCGCCGACCGGGATTCGAATATCATAATTATCGTTTTCTCTTTTTCATCTTATCATAAATCCAGACTATGAGGCAGGAGAGGATGTAATGATAAATTTGTGTAGAAATGCCACCCACTAATATCCAAAAATTATCTGTAATTAAATATTGAGGTATACCTCCAAATAATAGTGCTTGAACAAAAAAGATTGTTACCATAGGTTGACCAAGTATCCAACTTAGGATAAAAGATAATATGTCTTCTGGATTAGTGAAAACACTAATTAATGTGAATAAAAACATAAAGATTAAGAATAAGACAATCTTTCTCCAGTCTGGCTTCAGGAATTGTTTTAGGTTCATATCTAGAATTTAGAATTACCCTCTTAAATTATCTTCTCTCCCGATCGGATGTAGCGAGATATGATGCGCCGACCGGGATTCGAACTACCGCATCATCTGTAATCAATCAGTATTCTGTCTCTATTCTTAATTGTATAAAGTTCATATTGAAAATTCTCTACATCATTAACATACATTCTCATAGAATGATTTTCATTGTTACAATATTCTAATATGCAAGTATTATTAAAATTCTCATCCCATATTTCAAAGAATTCTCCTAAAGTGGCAGATTCTTCTCCAGTTTTAAAAATTACACCATCAGAATTAAGTGTAAATAACTTAGCTCTTGTTTCATTTGTAATACCAACACCAGCTGGTATAGGTTGTAATTCATTAAATATAACTATACCTAATACTACTGCCCAATCAGCTTGTACTTGATTTTGAGAAGGATTCGTATATAATACTGCACCAATTAAACCACTTCCTAAAAAAGCAAGTATTATGAAAATAGCAAAAATCTGTTTTTTAGTTGTTTTCTTCATTTTTTCTTCTCTCCGTAATCAGCTGGCTTTCTTTCTCCGTAAAATCCTCCTTTAAGATATAAATAAGCATTAGTAGCAGCTTCAGCACCCTCTGCAGCAGCAACAATTATTTGTGCAAAAGAACCAGTAACATCTCCGACAGCATAAACTCCAGGTATATTAGTTTCAAATTTATCATTAACTATTACAAAATTCTTTTCATTAACTTCTACTCCAGCAGCTTTAACAATTTCTGTTGTTGGTATTTCTCCTATTTCTATGAAAATTCCGTCTAGTTGTAGTTCTTGAGTTTCATTTGTTTTCACATTTTTAATTATAACTTTATTAACAAACTTATCTCCTTCTACTTTTTCAATAACAGAATTCCATATGATTTTAACTGGAGTCTTTTTAAGTTTTTCTTGAGTTACTTCTTCAGCTCTTAGTTTATCTCTTCTATGTATAAGGAATGTTTCAGAAGCAATTTCACTTGCATACATAGCAGCAGTAACAGCAGAATCAGAACCTCCAATAATAGCGACCTTTTTATCTTTAAATAATGGCAAATCACATGTTGCACAATAAGAAACTCCTTTTCCTATGAATTTGTCCTCACCTTCAACCTTTAACCTTCTATAGTGACTTCCTGTTGCAATTATAACAATTTTAGATGAATACTCTTTTTCGGGTGTTTTCACTTTTTTTATTTCGCCCTTTAATTCCAAACCACCTACTTTTGCTAGTTTGAATTCACAACCAAATTTTTCTGCTTGTTTTTTCATTTTTTCAGCTAATTCCATTCCTGATATTGCCTCTACTCCTGGATAATTCTCTACTACATGTGCTAGTGCCATTTGACCTCCTAAAGTTTCACTGAGAATCAAAGTTTTAAGATTTCTTCTAGCAGCATACAAACCAGCAGTTAAGGCTGCTGGACCTCCACCAACAATAATAATATCATATGTTTCCATGAAACCACTTATATTATATAATTTTTAAATTCTTAATATTATATTATATTGGTGATTTTATGGAGAAATGGGTAGCTGAAATAAAGTTGAGAGCAGCAAGAGGAAAACCTCTTGTTTCTGGAGGAAGATCAAACAAACTAGGCAAAATTAATTTTGATGATTTAGTTTTTATTCCTGCTCAACTTAAAAAAAGACCAATAGATTATTATAGAAAAGAAATTATAACTGAAACAATTATAGGAAAAAACTCTAAACAACCTCTGAAAATATCTATGCCAATATTAATTCCTGCAATGAGTTTTGGAGCTTTGAGTAAGGANNTACAATAGCTGGAACAGCAACAAATACAGGAGAGGGTGGAATGCTTCCAGAAGAAAGAGCAAATGCAAAACTATTAATTGCCCAGTATTCAACTGGAAGATTTGGAGTAAATGAAGAATATATTAGAACTGCAGATGCAGTTGAAATAAAAATTGGACAAGGAGCAAAGCCTGGACAAGGAGGACTATTACCAGAAAACAAAGTAACAGAAGAAATTGCAAGAGTTAGGAATGTTCCAAAAGGAAAAGATATTCATTCACCTCCAGCACATCCTGACATATTTTCTATAGATGATTTGAAAAAGAAGGTAAAATGGTTAAG
>WVXN01000062.1 GCA_011773475.1 Candidatus Aenigmatarchaeota archaeon | reverse complement strand
CTTCAATTGATTATGAGATGCAATTATTGGTTCATGAATTCAAGACAAAAAAAATAAAATTTCTGGCCATTGAAAATTTCATCTATCGGGCTAGTTTTCAAATAATCTATACACTGGCGTGCTTATATAAGAACGAAAAGAACTTCACTCATAATGATTTCTTCTTAAGAAATATCCTCGGAACTTATGAAACTTCATATGGAAATAATGATTATGTTGAGTATAAAATTTTTAATAAATCATTCTATCTATCAGCTAATGGATTCTATTCTAAAATAAACGATTTTGGTTTTACAGTTATCTATCCAACAATCAAACCAAATTTTGTTGATGAAACTTCTGGTCCATTGTCGCGACAACCATGGAAGAAAGATGATGAAAAATCAGATATCTACAATTTCTTTTATGATTTTTATAATGGTGAAAATCTTGGCGCCTTTAGTACCATGAGAATTTTTGTAGATAACAGAATGCCTAAAGTATATATTAGGAAATTACAGAAGATATTTAACAATTTTATTAAAATAAAGGAACTTAGTAAAATGATGAATGTGGATCTTAGAAGAATGGATGGTATGTGGAACATTTCAGATTATAAGTTTATGCAAAAATTGGTCAAAACACCAAAAGAGTACATCAAATCAGAAGTTTTCAAACGTTATTCAAAACTTCCAAAAGGTAGTCGAATTGTTCAAACTTATTCATGCTAGATCTTCGTATCCGCCTTTGAGATAATCCACGTATTTATACCCTAGTTTATTGAGTATATTGGCAGCTCTTTTTGCTCTAACGCCACTTCTGCAATGGACAAGAATTCTTGAATTTTTTGGTATGTTTTCTAATCTTGAGTAGTTTTCAGCCTCTAATTCGGTAACAGGTACGAATTTTGCTTGTTGAAGATGTCCACTATTCCACTCATTGGAACTGCGAACATCCAATATGTAATCATAGTAGTCATTAGATATGTTTTCTTTGGCTTCAGTTGGGCTAACCTCTCGTTTATCATTAGTCAGGAATATTTTGAGACATGTAAGTATGATACCAATAATAATTGCAAGTAGTGATAGGAATATTTTTGGCATAATATTATTTGTATATATTTTATATTTTAATATTTTTAATGCAAATATTAAAATTTATTAGATTATTTACTGTTTCCAATAATGGGAATCCACAATTCTCAACAATAAATAAATTTACTGTTTCCAATAGTGGGGATCCACAATTCCCAACAATAAATAGATTATTTACTGTTTCCAATAATGGGAATCCACAATTCTCAACAATAAATAGATTATTTACTGTTTCCAATAATGGGAATCCACAATTCTCAACAATAAATAAATTTATTGCTTCCAATAGTGGGAATCCACAATTCTCAACAATAAATTGATTATTTACTGTTTCCAATAATGGTACCCGTATTTTTCAGCACATTCATTCCACTCATTCTCTTCCCATGTGCAAACAGCTAAATCGCCATTAACCTTGAAGAATGTTCTTTCATCTGTGCATAGAGAATAAACGCTAACATAGTCGTCAAGAGCAACTTCTTCGACACCATTTTTACCAATAAAATCTCTTGGCTGAACTTCTTTTCCATCCACAAAAATTGGATGTCCATCAACAATGTATGTATCTTTGTTTGGTGTGTTTTCTCCGAAGCAGTTAGTTGGGAGTTTGATAAATTTGTTTGTTTTGCAGAATTTGAGGTTAAATTTAACAGTCATAAGTTTGCCATTCATGTGTTTGATCTTATCACCGACAATAATTTCTGAGATTTTTTTAATTCCAGAATCTGTTTCGATAAGGGTGTCTGTGTGGAGGCAATAAATACTTATTCTCTTCGTATTTATTCAACTAATTTTTTCTATTTTCTCGCTAAGTCGCTTATAAATAGAAAAAATTGATTGTTATTGAATAGATTACACTATTCAATCAATGAATTTTTTATGATTAACTCATAATAGTCGCTAATTATAAAAAATTGAAAACTAATATATCAACAAAATCTATTATATATTGATATTATCAGATCTTAAAAAACCGACTAATCGGTCAAATAATTTAATTAGATCAAACATTGTTAAGATTTTTTGGATTATCAAGCGACTCCCAAAAATGTCCGAGCTTTGTATGCATCATTGCGAAGAGACAATGGAACCCATGCGTGTGGATTTTTTAAAGTGTTGGCACCACGGTTGCACTTTTACAAGTAACGCATCATCAATGGCTTCTAAGAGACAGAGTGTATCAAACCACGAACATTCAATAGTGAAGCACAAGTCCCACTGTGTTAAGGGTAAGTGGAAGAAGTGTGCTGCGTGCTGTTTCCTGGTTCAGATAGGTCGTTGGATTATTGATGCTGATGGCAATTTGGTAGACTCTAAGCGTGGTGCCAGGCGTGGTATCAAGCGTGGTACAAAGCGTGGTATCAAGCGTCGTGGAGATTCAGACCTACCAGCAGCGAAGAGGCGTAAGATAGAGGATAGTGTTAGTATA
>WVXN01000055.1:1210-1424 GCA_011773475.1 Candidatus Aenigmatarchaeota archaeon | reverse complement strand
TATACAAAAAGAATATTTTGGAGACAATTTAGCAATGGATGTTAATGAAATACAAGGTATACTTGAAACAGTACCAGTAAAACCAATAGTTATTGAAGAAGCTGAAGTAGAAGTAGTAACACCAAAACCAACAGCAGTAGCAGAAGTAGCAACTTATTCAGACTTTCCACAAGTTTTTCCAAAAACAGGACCAGTAATATCCGCGGCACAAACA
>WVXN01000055.1:583-1068 GCA_011773475.1 Candidatus Aenigmatarchaeota archaeon | reverse complement strand
TTCTCTCATTATATTCAAAACTAAAAAATTGGATTAATCATAAATATTCATATTTACTCAACCAATTTTTTTGTCTCTCATTATATTCAAAACAAAAAAATTGGATTAATCGTAAATATTCATATTTACTCAACCAATTTTTTTGTCTCTCATTATATTCAAAACAAAAAAATTGAAAAAAAAAATCTTTGGGAATATCAATCCAATTATTAATAAATTGGGAATCTATCCCAATCCTCCTGTGGGCAATGTTTACTCTTCAGAAAATCTGAAGAGTATGGTTTAACCGGTCGTATATATATAACAGACGGCATTATTTCAATTTAAGGGCAAAAATAATTTTTACCCTTAAATCTAGAAATGTGTGGAATAAGTGACCCTCCCATTCTAAATTTAAGCCGTGGTGAGAACAGGACTACAGGAATTTGGGATGATTCTCAAATAGATAAATAAAATAATTAATAAAAAATTGATTATTTTATTTA
>WVXN01000055.1:231-573 GCA_011773475.1 Candidatus Aenigmatarchaeota archaeon | reverse complement strand
ATTTTATTTATTGTAATGATTTTTATTTATTGGATACATCGACTATACTACATTTGTAGGCTTCTTCCATAATGGATCACCATCGAAGAAAAAGAGGTGTAATGGGAAAGAAGAAAAATCCTTTTTTTTGTATACTCTATGGCAATCTAGCACAACTTAAAGTTGACCTCCGTGTTCAACGAGAAGTGGAAAGAATGAAAATGATAGAAATTAACGAAATTCAGCAAACTATTTTTCAAATAGATTCCAACATGAATAATGCAGATTTTATAGTAGAACACCTACTGCAAGAATACAAAGATGCAATATATAGACGTGATGCACTAAAAGAACAATTGACAT
>WVXN01000055.1:0-143 GCA_011773475.1 Candidatus Aenigmatarchaeota archaeon | reverse complement strand
CAGGCTGTGAAAAAACATAAAAATAAGATGGCAATACTGAAAAGAAATAGATCATGGGGCTACCGTACTAATAGAAAAGAGACTCTAGTGCCAAAGATGAAATTTTTTGTTAAGGATACTAGGCAAGACCAATATAGAAGAAT
>WVXN01000021.1 GCA_011773475.1 Candidatus Aenigmatarchaeota archaeon | reverse complement strand
GATGTCATATTACCATTCTCATCATATGTCATACTCTTAGGTGTGTCAACTGATGGAGTAAACCCCATTAGAAAAGACGAGCTTTCTAACGGGGTAAATGTCAGCATCTGATTAGCCTGATTGTATGTTATGTCTGAGGCTGGGGCAGGTAGTTCATTTGGAGATATTTCAAAAATATAATAAGTCAATGTAGTCAAGAACGTCCCCAAAAAACATACCTGAAAGGATATTATCGAATATCCATCATTCCTATCAAGTTTAATGCACTCTAAGAATCAAGGTCCCCTAATTTATCCCATAAATCCCGCAAAATATAGCATAACTATAAAAAAGATTAAATTATAAATGCTGTGTGCAACTATAGATGAAACAATAGATTCCGTCTTTTCGTAAAGTATTCCCCAAAAAAAACCATTAATAAAATAGTGAAGAATACCTCTATGATGAAATGTAGCAAAAAAAAGCGAGGTAATAATAATTGCACAAGTTGGTCCGTATTTTTTTCTATACGGTGAATATAAAATCCCTCTGAAAATACTTTCCTCTACAACAGGGGCAAGGATAGTACTAAATAAGACAAAAAAATAAGGCAAATAATATGATATATTTTTAAAATTTCTGAGCACTCCGATAACGGGTAGCGCATGAGTACCAGGCTTAGCAAATAAGAAGTAAAATATACTAGATATCGCAAGATTAATAGCTGCTACTAATATTCCTAAGAAAATGTTCCTTTTTAAATTTGTCTTTGTAAAACCTAAAACTCTAATATTTTGCCTGAATTTGAATCGAAATAAGATGACTATTAAAAAAAATAGAAATAGAGGAACATAAAACAGATAGCTTTTTCTTAGAAATTCTCCTAAAAATTGGAATTTAAATAAGCTAACTATTAAAAAATTTAAAATTCCTATAGACAATACTACAATAACAACATCAGAAGCATCCCATTTCTGTTTTTTGAATAATTCCTTCTCTCCATCATTTCTATCCTCTTTAAGGAGTAAAAAGAGAAGAATAAGTTGCAAAACAAAGGATGTTATTAAATTTTTCATTTCTCCATATGCATCCTCACATTTCTGTCTACCAAGGCTGACTCCTCATTTCCCCACCCAATGAATTCACTTTTGTTAATTTATGACCCTAGATCATCGCAGGAATCATAGGGATCAATAGGATCAATAGGATAACATTCGAGATTGATATAAGCAGGCTGAAGCTTTATAGGCAATCCTATTAGATAATCAAGTAAGTGTTTAGAAATTATTATGCATAGTCCTTCAAAATTATTAGTAGGACCTGATGATTGACCGAAGAAACCTGGGTTATTTGGGTCAACTTGTCCTGGATCTAAGCAAATTACTCCAGGAGGGCATCCTCTAGAAGGATTATCTGAAACAATTACAATTAATCCCCACGGATCCACCCAATTCACCGGTGAATTTCCAACGTAAGCATAAAAATTGATATCATCGCTATCTAATCTAATCGGATCCTCTGAAATGAACCTTTGCAATTCAGGGCTGTAATAACGTGCCCGATAATAATATAATCCCCCTTCGACCTCGCTCAGGACAGGGTTATCATTCTCTCGACCTGTATATTGGAAGGGGTTATCGGAGGGTTCACCTGATACAGAAGTATTCCCAAATGGATCATAGTTATACGTTGTCTTTACATTGCCTGTTTCATCTGTCAAAGCTATGACTGAGCCCAATGCATCTGTCTGATAATATCTTACTGTTCCATCTGACTTTATCCGTGCTAAAGGTTCATCTATATTCAATGTCCTTATATAATTCACCGTCACCATCCCACCCTCTATCTCCTGCACTATATCCAGTCCGTCATATAGATAATTAATTGTTCTACCATTAATCGTTTTTTCTATCCTTCTTCCAAGTGCATCATACTTAAATGAAGCAGAAAGAGGAGAACATTGAGCATCATATCCAAAGATTTCTGTCAGTCTGTTTCTTGCATCCCATGTGTAAGTCGTTGTCCCACATCCATTTGTCATACTTGTCATATTACCATTCTCATCATATGTCATACTCTTTGGTGTGTCAATATTCGGGGTGAAAGTCAGCATCTGGTTTGCCTGGTTATAGGTTATATCTGAGG
>WVXN01000057.1 GCA_011773475.1 Candidatus Aenigmatarchaeota archaeon | reverse complement strand
TCAAATAAAACAAAAAAAAGTTCTTAAAAATTTGGTTTGTATTAAGTAATAGTTTAATTTAGCTAACAGATAAGAACAACAAAAAACAAAGAACAATGGAAGAACAATTTAACAAAATCGAAAAAGTAATTTATTCAATTACTAATTACCATCACGTTGAAGCCTGTGAGGTACTTATTAAGCAATTTAACAAACGATATCAAGAAAAAGGACACGACTATTCAAGAATCCTTTTGGGTATGTTAGAAGCCACTAAAACGCTTAAATTAGAGAATGCACTGGGAGATAGATAAATATACTGATATGGATTTACCGACAATCAAATACTTACCTTTGGCGTTACTATTTACGGCAGTAGTATTATTTTATGTCGGTTATATTTTAAAGAATAAAAACGATTAATTTCTTGGCTCAATGTTGAGTAAGTGGTCGCTACAATATAACACACACGCCACTAAACAAGATGACTGATAGGAAAGACTATCAATTTTTATTTAAACCAAAACAAAGATGAGTAAGATAATAATAGAATTTGATGGTATAGAAGAAGCAGATGATGCTAGAGCAGCATTAGATGGTTTGCAATGGAAACATTCGTTGTGGGAACTTAATCAATGGTTGATATCTCAAACTAAATATGCAGATGATGAAATTAGTGATGATACCTATAATGCGTTTGAGGAGTGTAGAGAAAAACTGCGTGAAATCATAAATGATAATAATTTAAGTTTAGATTAAACCAAAACAAAAATGAGTGAAGAAGAATTAATAAAATTAGGTTTTGATAAGCAAGTAGAAGGTGGAACTGGATGTACATACTATTACTATACGTTATATATAACAAGTGGACTATCTTTTATTACTCAAGCAAATGATGAGATAGAAAATGGTGAGTGGGTTGTAGAAATTTTTGAGTCATCTGAAATTAAATTTAAGGATATTAAATCATTAACTGAACTAATTAATATATTAAACCAAAACAAAGATGAATAAAAAAAGTATTTATAAAGTTGATGAACAAGGTTGG
>WVXN01000037.1 GCA_011773475.1 Candidatus Aenigmatarchaeota archaeon | reverse complement strand
GAACCTTTTGTTGGTTTAATTTGACCTGTTAACAATTTCACAGTTGTTGTTTTTCCTGATCCGTTTGGCCCAAGCAATCCGAACAGCTCTCCTCCTTTAATAGAAAGCGAAAAATTATCAACAGCTTTCAAATCTCCAAACTTTTTGGTCAATTTTTTAATCTCTATTACATTCTTCATAGATAGAATATAGAAAAATCAGGATTTAAGGGTTATTTTATTGTTTTACTTTTCAAAAACTTTTTTTATTCCATCACATCTTTCACTTACTTTTTCTAATCTACTGATTAATTCTTTACTTGCATTTTCATGCAGATCTAATACTTTTTCTTTTTTCATTAATGGGTTTATTTCTGGAAGTTTAAGTGAAACAAGTGGAGAGAGTACATAAGCTATAAAAGCATGTGTGATTGAATTCTTATAACCTGGCATTTTCATTAATCTTTCGTGTAAATCATCTACTATTTTCCCTTCTTCTTTTGAGAGACTTATCCCATATTCTTTTAGTATTGCTGACATTTTATCACTAATTAAAATTAAACAGAAATCTTTTTATACTTTTCAGTCTCTTCCATAACTTTAGTTATAATCTTACACATCTCCAGAAAAAGTTTCTCATCATGTTTGTTTTCAAACATGATTTTCATGATTCTAAATGTTTAGAAAAGAGCATAATGATTTGTCACCACCGATGGTGGTAATTAGATGTTGGATGCGGAATTAGTGTTTAAATCTTTTTCTAACCTACCAATATTCATGGAAGAAGATGAAATCAAAGAAAAGTTATTTGAAAATGCAAAATATATAGTTACAATTAAAGGTTCTGAAAAAAACGTAGGAGAAATAACAAGAATTATTGATTCTATACTTACTGATAAATATGGTTTAAAAGATACGAGAGATCCCAGTTTAGGTCATGCTGCTTTTAGAAAAGATGGTATTAGATTTAAGGGGGGTAGGTTAGGAGGAATGCTTACAAGAGGTTTTTCATGCACATTTTCTGGTCCTCTTGAAA
>WVXN01000030.1 GCA_011773475.1 Candidatus Aenigmatarchaeota archaeon | reverse complement strand
CCATCAAGATCTTCAGCAATGAAATCACCTGTTGGTGATGCCACAGATACGTTTGCAAGAAGTGGAAATATCACCATAAAGAGCACTAGATTTATTCCTATTGTTGAACCATACATTGTTGAAAGATACTTCCATTTTCTTTTTGCTCCAGGAAATGATAACAAACCGTTCTTTCGTAGATATATAACAGAAGACAAAGTTGCGAACCCAACTGAAATCAAAACAAGTATATGGAAGAACCATGGATTCATCAATAATGGTTTGAAAAAATTAACAGCCACAGTTACTCCAAGTATAGAAGCTGTAATAAAGGCTATGCATCCTATGTGAGGAACTAAACCATAAGCTATTCCTTGAAGGATACCTTTTCTACTAAGCTTTTTTTTACTGTCACCATCTGTAGAATAACCTAAATTTTGTATTTCTAATTTAATTTTATTTAAATCAATAGTTTCAGGATCGAATCTTACAAAGACTTTATTTTCAATTAAACTTACTTTAATTTTTTCTATTCCTTTTAATGAGCTTATTTTATCTTCTATTAACTTTACACAACTATCACAACGCATACCTCTTATATTTATTATTTCTTCCATACATTTCACCTATAATTTTTTTCCCCTTCAAAATTCTTTTTAATCTAAACTTACATTCTTTACAACAAAATTTCTGGTTATTTTCTTCTATAACCATTCCACAAAATCTACAGTAATTTGGTAATGTTGCATCACTTGTTATTGCCTTAAGACAGATTGGGCATATTGGAATTGTCATTTTCATATTCAAAAATAAAATGAAACACCTTATTAACCAAAGTATGAAACTAGTTTCAGTGTTTTAAAATTATTACATTAGCCATTCCACGTCTCCTTTTTTCTATTAACCTTTTCCCCTCTAATCTATCTAGAATTCTCGAGACCTTAACTTTTGTAAATTTTGTCTTATCTACTAAGTCTGATTGAAAAATAGTTCCTTCTGCTTCAATAATTTTTTCAAGAATAAACTTTTCATCTTTATTCAAGTTACTCATAACTTTTTGATAGCTTTTTTTTGTAAATTTCTTTGGTTCAACTTGTGGTTTTATAGTTTTAATCTTTGTTACTATCTTCTCTTCTTTTCCGAAAAAGATTAAATATAACCCTATTGCAATAATAAAAATCATTATTCCAATACTGACATTTGTTTGAAATTCAATTGTGCCCCACATAGGACAACTAAAACCATGTGAACAAGCCGTGTCCACGATGTCGACCATTGCTTGGTTAAAAGAAAATATTATATATCCTATCAAAACAGCAATGACTATTATCAAAATACCAACAGCTCTATTTTTCATAAGAAGATTTACATAGTTTTAACTTATTTAAGCTTTGTGAATTTCTATGAATTTTTCTATTGACCTATCAAAAGTTTTTTCTATTTCAAGAGGAAAACAACAAGCTGGTAATTCCTCTGCTTTTAAATGATGCCTTAAGCATTCACAGCACATTCCTTTTCTAGGGCAAGAAGGATATGTGCATGGACAATCTGCTAGATTTTCTTTTAGGTTTACACATTTTTTCATATTATTTTATTTATTTCATTTTTAAAATAATTGCTTACCAGTTTTGTGCAGATATCTTTTTAATAGAATTCATTAAACTATAATTATGGAATATGCAGATAGAACCAAAAAAATGAAAGCTTCTGAAATAAGAGAAATATTAAAAATAAGTCAAAATCCAGAAATAATTTCATTTGCAGGTGGATTGCCAAGCCCTCATTCTTTTCCTGTTAAAATGATTGAAAAAATTACTGATAGAGTTTTGGAAAGACATGGAGCACAGGCATTACAATATAGTCCTACAGAAGGTTTGAAAGAACTAAGAGAACTCTTAATAAAAAGAATGAAGAAAAAAGGAATAAAATTTAAAATGGATGAAATCATAATAACAACAGGTTCCCAACAAGTTCTTGATCTCGTAGCAAAAA
>WVXN01000008.1:21865-32391 GCA_011773475.1 Candidatus Aenigmatarchaeota archaeon | reverse complement strand
CTAACTGCTAGAATTGTCAAAGTTTTTGAGGCTAAGGAATTTAAAAGAAAAGATAAAATCGGTAAAGTGGCGAATGTGATTCTTGGTGATTCTTCAGGAACAATAAGACTGTCTTTATGGGACCGTCAGACAGAAATTGCAGAAAAATTAAAACCTGGAATGTCTGTAGAATTGTTCGGTGCCTATACAAGAGAAAATGGGTTGGGTGGGGCTGAAGTGAGACTTGGAACAAAAGGCGGAATAAAAATCTTAGAGGATTCTGACATTCCTCCCATAGAAAAACTTGCAAAAAGGGAAATAGCACGTCAACATATTGCTAGCCTAAAGGAAGGAAGTATGAGTGAGATAAAGGCTGCTTTGGTTCAGTTGTTTGAAACTAATATATTTTTTGAAGTATGCCCAACATGCGGAAGAAGAGTAAAAATGAATGATAATAAATTCACATGCGAGGAACATGGCAAGGTTGAACCTAAAAAAACAATTGTATTATCCGGAGTTATTGACGATGGAACAGGAAATATAAGGGCCGTGTTCTTCAGGGAAAACGCTCTGAAATTAATAGGAATGGATATTGACCAAGTTTTAAAAATAAAAGACTCGTTTTTTGACAACTTGGATGTTCTTGGCAAGGAATTCATAATGTTCGGAAGGGTAAGGAAGAATAAGTTGTTTGGAAGACTGGAATTCGTTGTAAATAATATTAGGGAAATTGATATGGAAAAAGAGATAAATAAAGTTATAAATAATTTAACTACGAATGTTTTAACACGATGATTCTATGGCTAAAAAAATTGAGGACATATCAGACATACCTGGTGTAGGCGAGAAAATAGGCGATAAACTAAAAAAGGCTGGGTATATTGATTTAATGAGTTTGGCTGCTGCCGGAACATTAGAAGTTTCTGAAGCTGCATCAATAGGAGAGGCAACAGCTGATAAAGTAATCAAAAGTGCCAGAAAGGCCTTAAATATTGGATTTGAAACAGCAACAGATGTTTATGAAAGAAGAAAGCAAATAGGAAAAATAAAAACTGGTAGCGAAAACCTTGATAATTTATTAGGTGGCGGAATAGAAACACAGGCTGTTACAGAATTACATGGAGCATTTGGATCAGGTAAAACACAAGTGGGTTTTCAGTTAGCTGTTAATGTTCAATTACCTGTAGAAGAAGGGGGATTGAATGCTTCTTGTATATTTCTTGATGTAGAAGGCACATTCAGACCAAGCAGAGTAAAACAAATAGCTGAAGGACGTGGTTTGGATGCAAAAAAAATATTAGGAAATATTTATGTTGCCAGGTGTTATAATTCTGACCATCAGATGGTTCTTGCTCAAAAAATTGGGGAAATGATAAAAGAGAAGAACGTAAAGCTTATTATTGTTGATAGTGTGACTTCTGCTTTTAGGGCAGATTTTATAGGAAGGGGAACACTAGCAAGAAGGCAACAAAAATTAAACAGACATTTACACACTTTGCAAAGAATAGCAGATGTTCACAATGTTGCTGTTTATATAACAAACCAGGTTATGGCAAGGCCTGATATTTTATTCGGGGATCCCACTGCTCCGATTGGTGGTCATATATTAGGACACTTTAGCACTCACAGAGTATATCTAAGAAAATCAAAAGCTAATAGAAGAATTGCAAGAGTTATTGATTCGCCAAATCTTCCTGAAGCTGAAACTGTATTCTTTATAACACCTGAAGGAATAAAAGACCCAGAAGAATAATTAGGTTGTAGCAATCATCCTCAAATGGAATTTACATCGCTTTAAAAATTAAACAATGCTTCTCTCTGATATGATTATGAAATCTCCAACGGATTTTACTGCAGAAAATGGAATTAACAATCTTCCCTTTTCATCTTCTGAAAGCTTTAATTCAGTAGATTGTTTTGTTGGTTCAGTAATAACAATATTCATCAATTCTCCGGATTCTGTTATAAAATTAACATCACCAACAACACCAAACTTTTTTCCACTCTCTTCAGAAACAATTGTTTTTCCAATTAGATCTTTGGCTTTTACCATAAAAATCACCTTAGTATAGTTTTAGCTTTAAATATTTAAGTATATTTTGCTTAAATAGAATATGTGGTAGAATGAATTATATTGGTTCGCTAGGTGCTTTGAAATATATGGGGGGTATTAAAATGCCTGTTTGCCCGCGAGAATTAAAACTAAGTGTAAAATTTTTTAATTATGAAAGATTTGATGAAATGGCGCAAAAAAACCCCAAATTTATAAGAAAACAAGAAATAAAAAACGTTCCTTATTACGAATTAACAGATGACGGCAAAGGTCTATTTTCAAAACCTTTAACATTACTCAGATTATGGTTAATATAAATGCTACTTTAGAACTTCTTTTATTATTTCAGATATTTTTGCATTAGTTTCTTCTTTATTTAATCCAGAATTATCGATTGTATAATCCGCATTGTTTATTAAATTCTCGATGCCATGTTTCTTTTCCTGTTTTTCCCTTAATTTCAGATAATTTATGCCCTCTTCTTTACCAAATCTTCCTCTTTTCAATTCTCTCTGAACTCTCACATTAAAAGAAGCAGTAATGGCTATTACAATTGGTTTTATTTTAGCAACTTCTTCTAGAAATTCTATATTTCCTGTAGCTCTGAATCCTTCTACAAGAATTAAATCTTTTTCAGAATCTTTAACTTTGTCCCAAACTCTTTGAACAAGCGATCTTTCTCCTTCTTCAGTTTCATTGAACCAATCAGCAATTAAAGCATCATTTTCCGGTGTATATTCCAAGCCTCTGTTTTTAACTTCTTCTCTTATAACATCTCCGCTATGAACTGTATCAGCATTAAATTCTTTTTTTATGAATTCAGCTACTGTAGATTTTCCTGATCCTGGTAAGCCTACTATCACAACCAGTTTTTTAGGCATAGAAATAATTGTTCAATCACATACTTCAAGTTTATTCTTAAGTTAATAGTAATTCTATTTTATCGAAAATTTTAATAATTTGCTCGATCTTTAAAAAGAATATCATCCAAAAAACTAACCAAACCAACCATAAACTTAGAGTTATTAAGCCTAGAAACATAAAAATAAGTAAAAATACATCAAGCTGTTTAATTTTTCTAAAATTTATTTTAAATTTTTTCACTTGTATCACTTATTTTTATAAAACTCAAATTCTTTTCCACTTTCTTCTGGAACCCACAACCTTTCTAACCCCGTAGACTCGTTGGGGGTTTCTGTATGTGGACTTGTAGCATATTCAACTGATTTTCCTCTTTGTCTTCCACCCATATAATCACCTCTTACTATATCACCACTATAAAGTAATTATAATAACCGATATATAAAGATATCGTTTTATTTACTTCTTAAAAGTAGTAATAGAAACGATAGGTTTATATACTACCACTACCAAGTAAGTATAGGTGAAGTATGACCCAAACAGATGAATTTTTGAAAAAGGTTGCATATGGAGACGGTGAAAAACGAGTTTATGAGAGTGGAGTTACTATATACGATCACGGAACACCTTATAAATTCCCAATGGGAGTAGTAGCCAGTGCGTTGAATTTATCACCATATGAAAATCCTGTAACCAGTGCAGCTGAAAAGCTTTTAGGTTTTAAAGCTGAAAAAGAAAACAAATTATTTTAGCTTTCAACAAACAGTGTCTTTACTTTAGGCGTTAATGCATACATGAAAGCTTTTCCTCTAGCCTCTCTTTGAACATATCCATCTAACATTAATCTCTTAAGAATATTATTGATGGATCTTATAGCATGTCCCTTAGTTTTATAGCCCCTCAACTCTAAATCCTCAACAATAGCTCTTGGTGTTAACCAGTCTTTGTTTGATAGCAGTTCTAGTATCATTTTTTGTTTTAGTGGCAGATCTCTAAATTGCTCATCTGTGGGTGGTTTTGGCATAAAGGTAACTACAGGCTCCTCAAGTCTCACTTTTGGAAGTTTGATTTCCTTGTGTTCTTCTATTAGTTTCTCGTCAACAACATTTAAATTCTTTTCAAGGGCTGAATTAATTAATCTATTACAAAATTTTAGAACCTCCCTGGGAAAACCTCCTGTTCTTTCATATATTTTCTCTAAAGCTTCTTCAGTAAACGGTTCAATTCCTTTGCCACCAACATCTTCTATTCTCTTTTTTATTAATTCCTTGATTTCGTGTTTTTCCAAAGAAATCAAGTTTATTCTTGTAGTTATTCTCTGGTCTAATGTTTCCAGTTCCTTTTTTATATTATCTTCCAAAACAGGCATTCCGGCCATCACCAAACTCACATTATCAATTTGATCTGTTAAAACCCTTAACCATTCTAAAACTTCCTTATTTGTCTCATGGGCCTCATCAACTAGAAAAACAAGATGTTCTCCTTTTATTTTTTTATTAATATATTCATGTAAATTATAAAGCGATGGTCTTTTTCTTAAAATTCTTTCCCATATACTAAAACCGAATATATCAGTAAATACTCTTACAAAATCCTCTGATTTTTCTGGTGGCTTACTCACGTATAATTTTGAAGTATCGTAATTTGTTTCTAACCATTTTAGGAAAGTGCTTTTTCCAGCTCCTGTTCTGCCTGTGATTAATGCTACTCTGTGCTTGTTTTTGATATGATTCAAAACAGCGTTAACTTGTTCATTATAACCAACAAATAACTTTGGATCAATTTTAAGAACAAAAGGATTCTCTTTCCATCCCCATTTTGTAAAATCACTATCCATATTATTCATAAAATATTCACGTGAATAACATATTTAAGCTTTTCTATTCACGTGAAAAGGAACGTGAAGGTTTTGTGAAGATAATGTGAATGTTCCTTAGTGATTTATGATCTTTTATTAACATTACGTGAATGTTATTGTGAAATTAATGTGAAGTTCATGTTAGAAATCATTTGTGAGATATATCACATGAAGTTTTCGTGAAGTTCACAATATCTTCACGTGTATTCACGTAATATTCATGTGAAGTTCACATGTTCACGTGTGAAGTTAATGTGAAATAAATTTTATGTTATACATGTTACAGGGTATTCACGTGAATATATTGAGTAGGGTGAGTATAAAGTGTGAGATAAGTGTGATTCGGATGTAGTGGTCGCGTGAAGATTTTATGAAGATTTTCGTGAAGAAAAAATCGACAAATTATTAAAATTTTCAACAAATCAATCGACACAGAACGAAAAAAACGCAAAAAACAAAACTTTTTATATTTATCCGAATCATATATATACAGGTGTCGCATTTGCAAAGAAGAATTAAGATAAAATTATTAAAAATTTTTAATGCTCTAAAGACTAACGGACCTCTACATATAAGAGGTCTTGCCAGAATTACAAACATACACCCAGCAACTGTTTCAAGCATTATTAGTAGACTAAATTACTTCTTTGATATTGACAATATAGAGGTTGTACCTGGTTTTAGAGCCAAGATCATAAGATTAAAGAATCCTGACATAAAGATTGAGGATGTGGAAAGGTATCTTGAGGTTAAGAAACAGATAAGAGGTGTTTAAGGTTAGGTTCCTTTCCATTCGGCTAAAGGAGCTCCTCCCTCTTGCATATCAGCATGATATATTGCTTTACCTTCTTTAACTAATAATCTCACAATACTTACAACTTTTTCTTCTGTTGCACCAGAAATAGATGATAAATACTTTACATTTGCAGATCCTTGTTCTGATAAAGTTTCTTCTATTATATCTTTAGGAGTTTTTGTTTCCATAATAATTACTACTCTTTAGTAATATTTAAATCTTTTGTATTTCTTTAGCTATTATCTCTAATTCACCCTTATATTCATCTGTTCTACCAAGAACTGAAATCTGATCCCCGTTCTCTAACTCATAAGCAGTATCAATATTAGAGTTTTTAAAAGCTACAACAGTAACTTCTCCTGTATTGTCTGCAACCTTTAGGAAAACATGGTCGTTTTTACTAACGTAAACAGAGGTTACCATCCCAGTTATCCTTTCGACTTGACCTATTTTTAGATCTTCTACTTTTACTATGTTTTCTTTATTAAATTGTGTAATGAAGAACAGAGCTATGATTCCTAGGATAGCTATTACAATTGATATTTTCAAGATGTTCATAAATTTAATTGGTGGGGCATAATCTTCAATATTTTTTACCACCTTCGGTTATAAATGATAAATTTATATACTACTATGTGGTAATTATGTTATGCCAAGTTTTGCAAAATATGGAAAAGACTGTGAAAAACTCTTAAATAGAGGTTTAGAAAAATTTGAAGAGGCTACAGTATATGCAGAAATGGGAGAAGAAGAAACTGCAGAACAGAAAGTTAAGGACGGTAAGGAAGATGTTCTAGCAGTAACAAATTCTATTCGTACTGTTGCAGCTGTTCAGAAAAAAGGATTAGATTTAGATTTGATAAATTTAGGAGGTTCTTATGCGACACTTGCAAAAGGTATAGAAGATCTCACAAAAACCGAAACCGGAAGAAAATTAGTTGAAGAACTTAAAAAAGCGGGATTAAATCTCAGATTCTAACATTAAACACTTCTTCGTAAATTGGGCCTGTAGGAGAGAGTTTAGATTTGAATAATATTGTCTTATCTACATTCATTTTTCCTATTTCTACATCACTTAATTCTTCGATAAGAGATCTTAAACTATCTTTGTTTCTAGCTGTTCTAACCCTTCCTAAGGTTAGGTGCGGTTTAAATCTTCCTTCTTTTATAAAACCTAATACTTCTATAGAATCTTGTATGGTTTCAGCCAAAGATGTTATAATATTATATCCTTCTTTTACTCCCAACCATAGAACTCTTATGTAATTTTTGCTTGGAAAAGCTCCTACTCCCTTAATTTCTATTTCAAAGGGCTCGAATTTTTCAGAAATTTCCTGAAGAATCTGTTTTAACTTGTCTATTTCCTCATCTCCTATTTCTCTGAAGAATTTTAAGTTAAAATGCAGATTGTCTGTCTCAACAAACTTTATATCAAAATTGGAAAATCTCTTTTGAACAGCTAAAATCTTAGGTTTTAACTCATCTGATATTGAAATTCCCAAAAATGCACGCATAAACTTATTTTATGTTGATAAAATTTAAACATATATTTTGAAATATCTAAAGTTTTATAAATAGCAATTGCCAATTAACATAGCCTTTTGGAAATTGTGGTTTTCCATCTAAGGATATACAACATGTTGTGGTTTTTTAATGCTTTGTCCTCATTGTAAAAAATCTAAAAGTAGGGTAATTGACAAGAGAGATACTGAGGAAGACAAGATAATACGAAGAAGGAGACAATGTTTGAAGTGTAAAAACCGCTTTACAACATATGAGAGGGCTATTCTAGATCTGATAATCATTAAAAAAGGTGGTAAAAGGGAAAGGTTTGATAGAGAAAAACTCAAAACAGGAATAATGAAAGCTTGTGAAAAGAGACCTGTAAGTCTTAGAAAAATTGAAAGAATTGTAAATGAGGTTGAAGCCGGACTCAGGAAACTACATAAAACAGAAATAAAAAGCAGAGTAATTGGAGATCTTGTAATGAAAAAACTAAAAATGACAGATAAAGTGGCCTTTGTAAGATTTGCTTCTTATTATAAGCATTTCAATGACGTGCCATCATTCAAAAAATCATTAAGGTGATAAAATGGTCAATAAAATTCGAAAAAGGGATGGAAGAATTGTTCCTTTTGAACAGGAAAAAATAACAATTGCTATTTGGAAAGCTGCGCAAGCTGTTGGCGGCACTGACAGGGAAAAGGCAAAACAGCTATCAGACCAAGTAGTTGAACTTATTAACAAAAAATATGATGGAAAAACAGCAACAGTTGAGAACATACAAGATATTGTGGAAAAAGTATTGGTGGAAAATGGACATTACAAAACTGCTAAAGCTTACATATTATATAGGGAGGAGCACAAGAAGCTTAGAGATGTGAAGGCTCTACTTCTAAATGTTGGAGACGTTATTGAAAATTATATAGGACAAAACGAGTGGAGAATAAGAGAGAATGCTAATGTTGATTTTTCATATTCTGGTCTTCTATGGCATGGTGTTGGAACTATCATGGCATATTATGCTTTAAATCAAGTTTATCCTAGAGAGATAGCAAGGGCCCATACAGAAGGTGATTTTCATCTACATAATCTAAGCATGAGTTTATGCGGATATTGTGCTGGCTGGAGTCTAAAACAATTACTTTTTGAAGGATTTAATGGTGTAGCTGGAAAAGTTGAATCAAAACCTCCAAAACATTTAAGAACTGTAACAGGTCAGATGATTAATTTTATTGGAACTTTACAGAACGAATGGGCAGGAGCTCAAGCTTTTAGTTCTTTTGACACTTATTTAGCTCCTTATGTAAGAGCTGACAAATTAACTTACAAACAAATCAAACAAAACATACAGGAATATATGTTTGGCATGAATATTACATCTCGTTGGGGAGGTCAGACACCTTTTTCTAATGTAACTTTAGATTGGACAGTCCCCGAAGATATAAAAAATGATCCTGCAATAGTTGGTGGGAAACTTCTTGACACCACTTATGCTGATTACCAGGAAGAAATGGACTTGATTAATAAGGCTTTTATTGAAGTCACGACAGGAGGAGATATGAAAGGTAGGGTGTTCACATGGCCAATACCTACATACAATATAACCAAAGACTTAGACTGGGATAATGAAAATCTTAATTTATTGTTCGAAATGACATCGAAGTATGGCTTGCCATACTTCCAGAACTTTATAAAAAGTGATTTAAAGCCTTCTGATGTTAGAGCAATGTGCTGCAGATTGCAATTAAACTTAAAGGAGTTAAATCATAAGACTGGAGGCCTGTTTGGTTTTGGTGAGTCTACTGGCAGCATAGGCGTTGTAACAATAAATATGCCTAGAATCGGTTATTTCTCAAAAAATGAAAGTGATTTTCTTGAAAGATTGGAAAGATTAATGTATCTTGCAAAAGTTTCTCTTGAATTAAAAAGAAAACTGATTTCAAGAATGATGGAAATAGGAATGCTTCCTTTTTCAAAAAGATATCTTCATAATTTTGATCACCATTTCTCAACAATAGGATTGGTTGGTATGAATGAGGCTTGCCTTAATTTCTTAAATGAAGGTATTGCAAGTGAGGAAGGAAGGAAATTTTCAATTAAAATCCTAGAATTTATGAGAGACAAACTTAGAGAATATCAAGAGGAAACAGGACATATCTTTAATTTGGAAGCCACACCTGCAGAAGGAACTTCCTACAGATTGGCAAGAATAGATAGAAAAAGCAATCCGAAAATTATAACTGCTGGAGAAAAAATTCCATTTTATACAAACTCAACTCACCTTCCAGTAAATTATACTGATGATGTTTTTTGGGCATTGAAACATCAAGAGGAACTACAGAGAAAGTATACAGGTGGCACAGTATTCCATAGTTTTCTAGGAGAATCCCCGAATAATGGAGAAACAATAAAATTACTTGTTAAAAAAATTGCAAATAGTTTTGCTTTGCCTTATTTCACAATAACACCTACGTTCTCGGTTTGTGAAACACATGGTTATATAAGAGGTGAACATTTCAACTGTCCTACATGCAATGCAAGAGCAGAGGTTTTTTCAAGGGTTGTAGGATATATAAGGCCTGTTCAACATTGGAACAGAGGAAAACAAGAAGAATTCAAAGACAGATTAGTATATAGTCCTAAAAAATTCTAGATAATTATGATAATAAAAGGTTTACAAAAACAAACTGTTATTGATTATCCTGAAAAAATAGCATGCACAATATTTATCTTTGGCTGTAATTTCCGTTGTAGTTATTGTCATAATCCTGAACTTGTTGTTGACGATGGAAGGCCTGAAATAAAACAAGAAGACATTTTAGAATTCCTGAAAAATAGAAAGGGTTTCTTAGACGCAGTTTGTATTACGGGTGGAGAGCCTACTCTAAACAAAGATCTTCCGGATTTCATCTCAAAAATCAAAAAATTGGGATTTCTAGTTAAATTGGACACTAATGGCAGCAATCCAGAAATGTTAAAAGAACTAATTGAGAAAAAATTAGTTGATTATGTTGCTATGGATATCAAAGCACCATTAGAATCCTACGAAAATATCACTAACGTTAAGGTAAACAAAGAAAACGTACAAAAAAGCATTGATTTAATTAAAAAAATGAAAGAATATGAATTCAGAATCACTGTTGTACCTGATTTATTTGATGAAAAACAAGCAAAATTAATTGGTGAGTGGCTTAAAGGCTCGAAAAGGTTCTTTATACAGCAATTCAGAGGAATTAAAACTTTAGACAAGAATTTTGTTGGTAAAAAATCCTTTTCTAAAGAAGAACTTACAAAGTTTTGTAATATATTAAAGCATTATTTTGAGGTCTGTAAAATAAGAGGTATTTAGTCTTGTTGTGGATGTATCATAACTGCTACTAAAAGTAAGACAGTAAATGCTATCCAGCCACCCCAACATAGAGGATCCCCCAATCCTTCTTCTAATTTATTCATTGCTTGGCATCCCGTTATTCCTA
>WVXN01000008.1:777-21819 GCA_011773475.1 Candidatus Aenigmatarchaeota archaeon | reverse complement strand
CTAATAAATATTTGTTATCTACATGGTAGACTGTGTTATGTTAATATCTTTTACTAAAAAATAAGGTGTAAAAACTGGTATCTGAAAATCAAGACCCCACCAAATTATCCACTCTGGTTTATTAGAAATATTAACAATGTTTTCTAGAATTCTTTGAAGATTATCAGAAATTCTTATGTCTTTTATTGATTTGATGATCTCGCCGTTTTTTATTAGAAATATTCCGTCTCTGGGAATAGTTGAAAAATCTCCTTTTAAATGGTTCTGAAATCTTGTGTACCAAAGATTTGTTATATACAGACCATTGAAGTCTTTAAACAATTTTTCTTTTGAGTCTTTACCTTTTTGTAAAATAATGTTGTGTGGCTGTGGTACGATTAGACCTGCGTTTGCAGTTGTCTTTGTTTTATATTTTTTAGCAGTTGTTGTATTGTGTAAAAAGTTTTTTAGAACACCTTTTTCTATAATTTTTGTGTTTTTAGTCGGAACACCTTCATCATCAAATGAAGAAGAATCGTAACCATTTGCTATTGTTCCACTATCAATTAGAGTTACCTTTTTGTTTGCAACTTTTTTCCCTATTTTTCCTCTTAAAAAAGACATACCACTATCAATAAAAAATGCTGAGGAATAACCACCGACAGCACTTAATAAATTTGCTGCTGAAAGTGGATCAAACATCAAATCATATTTACCTGATTTAAATTTTTCAGGGTTTTTAGCTAATTTTGATATTTCTCCGGCTTTTCTTCCTATTTTTTCCGGTTGAAGAGAATTTAAAGTTCTGGAACAAGAGGCAGCATGTCCTGTTTCTTCGTCTTTATTAAAAGCCCTTATTGATAATTTGATTGCTGTTGATTTTTCAGACGCCGAAACATTCGAAGAGGTTTCTAATTTTATTTTATCAACATCCGTACAAACAATTCCAGCTGTGTTTTTACTGTTTTCTAATGCAGAATTAATCATTTTTTCTGTTATGTCTAAAAGATTTACATTAACAATTTTTCTATCAAATGTTTTAGCAATTTTTTTATATCTAAATGGTCCTTCAGATATTCCAGAATAGTCTTGGTTTGGTTTTATAATTTTGGTATATTTTATTAAATTGTTAATATTATTTTTAATGTTTTTTTCGGAAACATCAAAAACAATTGTGCTTACTATTCTTTTCTTAGAAGCTAAAAATATTCTAACGGTTTCAGTGTTCCAGTTCTTGAAAATTTGAATATTATTATTTGCAAATCTAACCTGTTTTACTTCGCTCAAAGTTCTTTGTATAATAACATCATCTGCACCTTTTTTTAATGCAAATTTTATAAAATTCATGTTTACACCAAAAATATGTTTCTTAGTCTAATATCTGGTCCTCCAAACCAGACAGGCATAGGTTGCATGGGATCGCTTTTACCACAACTTCCAGCTGCAAAATCTAATTTTTTACCAACGGCATCTATACTACTCCAGAAAGCAGGTGTTGTTATCTCCAGGGTTGGTGCTTTTATTAATTTAGTAATTTTTCCATTTTTTATTAAATAGGATTCCAAACCAGTGTACTTTTGATTGTACCTTTTATCATCTATATTCCACTCCATGTAAGATTTTATATAAACTCCTTTCTTTATTGTCTCTAAAAGTTCTTCAAAACTATAATCTCCTGGCAAAACAAATGTGTTTGCCATTCTTACTATTGGTTCTGAAAAATATGCTTTTGCTCTTGATGAACCATTACTTGCTATTCCAAATTCTGCAGCTGTTTCTCTGTTTTGTAAAAAAGCATTTATTATTCCATTCTTTATTAAAAATCTTCTTCTAGCTTTGATTCCTTCATCATCATACAAATAAAATCCGTAACTATTGGGAATTGTTGGATCGTCTACAACAGAAACAACTTCTGATCCTATTTTTTGTCCCAACATATCTTTTTTTACAAAGGATTTTCCAGCTTGGGCAGCTTCTCTTCCTAATATTCTATCTGCTTCATAAGGATGTCCGCAGCTCTCATGAGAAGCTATTCCTGTTAATTCTGGTGAAAGTATGACATCATACTTATCTTTTGGTAATTTCTTTGCTTTGGCAATTTTAGGTAAGGTTTTCGCTTCTTCTAAAATCTTTTGTTTTAATTTCCATTGTCTTAATAGTTCCCAGCTTCCTACACCTCCAAATTGAAAAACCCTTTGCTCGCTAGAGCCATTAGAAATAAAGGTTATAACATAATCAAAACTTATTCTAGGTACTTTTGATTGAATTAAAGAACCCTCTGAGTTTATGAATGTTTTTTCTTTTATTTCATCAGAATATTCAAGTAATCTTATTGGCAGCTTAATCTTTGTTTTTATTAATGCTTTTTCTATTTCAAAGACTTTATTGATCTTTTCTTCCAAACTAATGTTTTCAAGTTTAATTTTTTCTTTAACATTATATTTATCCTTAAATGCTTTCTCTTCAGAGAGTTTTACTGGTTTTTTGAGAATATTTTTAGAATAATTTGCAAGTTTTAGTGCTTTATTTACTTGTTTCTTTAAATTAGAAAATTTTAGATTGTTTGTGGAAACAAACCCTAAAAATCCGTTTTTTAAAACTCTAATAGAAATTCCGAAAATTTTATTGACTTCTGTGGCTTCTAAGTTTCCATTTTTTACTATTACTCTATTTGTCTTTAAATTTTCAAACCTAACTTCTGTATAATCCGAAAATTTTTCTGCATATCTTAATGTTTTTTTAGCTAAATCAAGCATTTGTATAATTTATTTTGTGTTTATATTAAATTTTTCTTTGTTTTGCGTTTCTTCTTAGTAAAAGATTTTTTTACTCCTTTTCCAAATGCTTTTGTAATCCCCCAGCCCTTTCTAATACTCTCACCAACTGCCTCGCCTGTTTTCTCAGCAACATCTTCAGCTGTTTTTTTCTTTTTCTTCATTCAATCTCCTCATTTTATTATTTTAAGATAAGTTCATTTAAATCTTTTCTTGGCCTCTGTTGTGGATTTTCTGATGGATATCCCATTATTATAACAAATGGAACAAACCAATCTTTGGGTATATTTAACTCTTCTTTTAAAACATCTCTATTAATTAATCCTATGTAACACGTTCCCAAACCTAATTCCGTTGCTCTAAGAACAAAAAAGGAAGAAGCAATTGAAATGTCCCTATTTGCTCTTTCCTCTTCTATTCCTCTTAATACCTTCTTAACTTCTGTAAGATCTTTGGGTAATGTTCCTTCTTCTTGTTGATATTTAACCTCTTTAAAATTTTCATATTCTTTTGGATTGCCGCATAATACAACTATGATTGGTGATTCATAAACAAAATCTTGTCTAAACACTCCTTTTTTCTTAAGTTTTTCTTTTGTTTTCTTATCTTTAATTATAATATATCTGGTTGGTTGAACATTGCACCCCGATGGAGCTCTTCTTGCAGAATCAATTATCTCTCTAATTATTTCATCTGAAACTTGTTTTTCCTCAAATTTTCTTATTGATCTTCTTTTTTCTATTGCTTCTTTTACATGCATTTTTATCAAACGTTATTTCAAATCATGAATAGTTAAAATATTTACACCTTCAGGTGTTCTTATTCTATCAACTTTCATTCCTACTATATATTTTATCCCATTATGCAAGCAATGATTAATCAGTTTTTGATCGATGTCACCATCAAATATCAAACAATTTGCATTCAGACCGCGCATAGCTGAAAACATTTCTTTTACAGGAACTCTTCCTAATATTTCTTGATCATCATCAAGAAAACATGCCGCCCTTGTTCCTATTAAATCATCTAAAACTGTTTTAAATGCTTCAATTTTATCTCCTTCAACTCTTACAGGTTTATGAACTACTCTTTCTTTTCTTTTTTCTTGTTTTTTATTATTGTTTTTTGCCTCTGAGCTTACCTGATCAGCTGGCACCTTACTTCTTAACAGTTTGTATATTTCTTTTTTTCGTAATTCTTCTACTTCTTTTCCTCTTGGAGCTCTTATTACAAAATCTAATTCACAAACTGACTTCAATTCTTTTAATATCAAATCACCACCGCGATCACCGTCTAGAAACGCTGTTGTTATTTTTTCTTTAGATAAATCAATAATAGCTTTGGGAATTGATGTTCCTTCTATCGCAATAACGTTTTTTATACCGTTTTTGAGAAGATTAGTAACATCTGCTCTTCCCTCAACAATTATAATTTCATCGTAGTTTTCTATATCTGGTCCTGTTGGTAATCCTTTGAATTCTGATATTTCATCGCCTCGAACAGCTTCTTTTATTTGTTCTGATATTTGCTGTGAATCAAGTGAATCTTCTTGAAATACTTTACCCAAAAGCTCTTTTGCTCTTTCTACAACATACTTTCTCTTATTTACCCTAACATCTTCTATTTTTTCAACATTAATTTTAGCTAAACATGGTCCTACTCTTTCTATTGTTTCTACACATGCTGCTATTAAAGCTGTTTCAGAACTGTCCAGAGACGAAGGAATTGTAATTATTCCGGATGTTTTTCCATTATATGTCTTCATTTCAACATCAATTCTTCCAACTCTACCAGTTTTTTGTAACTCCCTTAGTTCCATGTCGGGTCCTAACAAACCTTCTGTCTGCCCGAAAACAGCTCCTATTACATCTGGTTTTTCAACAGTTCCATCAGCTTCAAATTTAGCATAAATTGTGTATTTAGAAGTAGCTTGAGCTAATTTACTCATTTAATACACCCCTTAATTCTTCGATTTTTCTAATCTTTAATCTTGTAAACATAAAACCAATCTTTCTTCTGGTTTCTCTATCTACTTTATAACTAAGAGATTGAAGAATTCGGTTTAATTCATGTGCTATTTTCTTTCCTTCAGGATCATAATCCGTCAATATTAATACTTCTTTTTTCTTCAGTTCTTCTGTTGTTTCGTATATCCCTTTTTTCAAGGTAATTATTCTCTTGAAACCTAATAAACATAAAACTTTTTTATCTCTTTTTCCTTCAACTATAACTTGTTTTTCTTTGTTTTCCTTGAGTAATTTTAATAACTCTTCTTCAATCTCTTGAGTATTCATAAGTTAATTTTAAAACTATTTAAATTTATAACTCTTCTGCTTCTTCGGAACAAGAATCACAAACCCATCTATCATTAATATTATGTAAATCTTCAGAATAATTTCCACATAATTCACAATCACCAGAATTAGCTTCTTCTGTAATTTGGAGCGGTTCTTCTATCCTTAGGTGCTCTGTCATTACCTCTAAAGCTGCTGGGCAAACTTTTGCAACCTCTCTTGCAGAAATGACACCAATCAGCTTACCTAAGAAAACAACAGGAATTCTCTCATATTTATGTTTTGACATTAATCTCGCAGCTTCAGAAATATCACAGTCTGGAGGACATGTAACCAGATTTTTTGACATTATGTCTTTTAAATATATTTTTGAAGCCTGTTTGTCTTCTGCTGTTATTTTATTAACAATATCTTCTCTTGTGACAATACCAATTGGTTTTGTACCTTCACAAATTATAACGCTTCCAACATTTTCTTTTTTCATTATTTTAGATGCTTCCAAAGCTGTTTGCATTGGCTTAGCTGTAATGACACTTGCTACCATTGCATCTCTTACTTTAATTCCTGTTGGCATATCATTTTTACCTTTCCAAACAATTTAAAGTTTTATATACAAAGGAACAGATGTCGAATAAGTTAATTTTATAAGTCTGATTCGACAATATACTAATATGGATACACAGAGTTTAGCTAAAGATACATTAGCTAAAAGGATTGCGGGAGAAATTGTTCTCAGTGAAAAAGCAGGAAAAACAATACAAAAGTGGAGAAATATATTCAAAATACCTCAAAGAAGATTGGCAGACGAGATGGGCATAATGCCTTCTGTTATTTCTGATTATGAAAATGGTAGGAGAAAATCTCCTGGTATAAAAATAATAAAAAGGATTGTAGAAGGTATGATAACTATAGATGAGAAAGCAGGAGGTAAAATAATACAAGAGTTTGCAGTCCTGCCTACACAAACAGTTCTATCTGACGCTGTTCTAGATATGAAAGAGTTTGAATCACCAGTTGAGATAAAGAAATTTTGTAAAATAATAGAAGCTCCTGTAGTTGTAAAAGAGGAAAATGTTAGTAAGAAAATTTATGGTTATACTGTGATAGACGCCCTAAAAGCTATAACAGATCTTTCTCCAATGGATATGGTAAAATTATATGGAATGACAAGCGAAAGGGCCTTAATATTTACAAAATCACGTAGCGGAAGGAGTTCAATGGTTGCTTTAAAGGTTACAAATTTAAGACCTGGGTTGGTTGTCCTACAAGGATCTGAAAAAATTGATGATCTAGCTAAAAGAATAGCAGAATTAGAAGGAATACCAATAAGTGTTACAAAAATAAAAAATAGTGAAGAACTATTGAAAACATTGAAAAAGAACTTCTAGACCCTCCCCTTCACTTCTTATCGAACATGACTTTACTTACTTACTTTTTTATTTATTTATAATATATAACAACGTTATAAGAAACAAAGGTTCTTTTACCTAAAGTATTTTCCATAAGAAATAAAATCTAAAAGAAAACGGGGGGAGAGTTGGAATTATAACACTGTAATAAAGCTATTTATGAATATCATGTGAAGTTCCATGAGAAGAAACGGGGTTCATGTGAAGAAAATAATAAATAAGTTCATAAGGTTATTTCTATGAGAAACGGAGGTTTTTATTATGAATTCAAGTGAAAATTTGTTCTCAAAATTTCTTCAATCAAAATCTATTTTTAAAAATAGGGAAGCACTAACTATTTCCTTCTCACCAGAAAACATACCACATAGAGAAAAACAGATAAATGATCTAGGAAGAATTTTAGCTCCAGCATTAAAAGGCGGAAGACCTAGTAATGTATTCTTATATGGTAGAACAGGAACTGGAAAAACACTAATTTCTAATTTTGTTGGTTCAGAGCTTGAAAAAATAAGTGAAAATAACGGTCAAACAATTAAAGTTCTTTATGTTAATTGTAAAATGAAGAGAACAGCAGACACAGAATATAGATTAATGGCTTATTTATCCAAGATGTTAGGAAAAGTGGTTCCTTTTACAGGACTTCCAACTGATCAAATCTATAAAGCTTTTTTTGAAACACTAGACGAGAAAAAACAAACAGTTATTTTAATAATAGATGAGATAGATGCGTTGGTAGAAAAAACAGGAGATGAAATACTCTATAACTTAACAAGAATAAATCAGGATCTTAAAAACTCTAAAGTTTCTCTAATAGGAATAACCAATAGTCTTGGTTTTATTGAATCCTTGGATCCAAGAATAAAGAGCTCTTTAAGTGAAGAGGAATTGATATTTCCTCCATACAATGCTTTACAACTTCAAGATATTTTAAGGGGAAGAGCTTCTGTAGCCTTTATTCCTGGCATGTTGGAACCAGGTGTTATAGAAAAATGTGCTGCTTTAGCTGCTCAAGAACACGGAGACGCTAGAAGAGCATTGGACTTATTAAGAGTGGCAGGTGAGTTGGTTGAAAGAAACACCGAACAAAAGGTTACTGTAAAACATGTTGATGTTGCACAAGAAAAAATCGATATTGATAGAATATTAGAAACAGTTAAAGCCCAACCAAGACAGTCGCAGGCCGTTTTATTTTCCATAATTGAATTAGCAGAAAAGAACAAAGAAATACAAACCGGAGAAGTTTATGATAATTATCAAGAAATTTGTAAAAAACATGGTTTTAAAATATTAACAACAAGAAGAGTCTCGGACCTGATAGCTGAACTAGATCTCTTTGGAATAATAAACACAAAAATAATCTCTAAAGGCAGGTATGGTAGAACTAGAATAATATCTTTAGGACTATCAAGTTCAATTATCAAAAAACTGAAAAAGCTTCTATACGAAATATTTCTATGAACCATAATCATTTGAAGAACTTAATTAATCTAGGATTTTTGGTAGATGAGAAAATAGCAGATAAAATAGAGGCTTTGAGTGAAGAAGAGCTCTATAATTTAGTTGAAATATTAAAAAAAGAGAATGTTTTTATTATAAATGAGGAAAATTTAAGAAGTGTTCTTGTAGGCGATGTGAAAATATTAAGAATATTCAAAAAAACAGAGAAATTCACTGTTCAGGATTTTGTAAAGAACTTAAATAACAGATATACTTTTCTACAAGACGTTTTAATGAAGAAACTTAAGCTGTCGAATATAGTTTCTATAAACAAAGGCAATGTTGGAAATCTGACTATTATAGGCCTAGTAAAGGAAAAACAGGAGAAAGATAATAATTTTGTTATTTCTTTGGAAGATTCGACAGGAGAGATCAAGACATTAGCAACAAAGAAATTAGGGGAAAGAGTAAATTTGGATGATGTTATTGCAGTTTCTGGAAGAGTAACTAACAAGATATTATTTATTGATAAACTTCTGTTTCCAGATGTTCCTTTAAAGCCAGTTGTTTATAGTAGAGAGCCTGTTAAGATTGTATTATCAGATAAAAAAGGTCTTAAAACCGATTATCTAATTCTTAACAACAAAATCAAGGATAAAATAAAGAACAAAGAGTATGAAATTACAAATCCCTGTATTTTTAAGATAAATAATGTTGTCATTTTACTAATTTTAGGCTACGATCCTCTTGATGTTCTGAAAAAAAGGTATGTTAATATTGAAAATACTGACTTTCTGATAAAACCCTCACCAGATATAGTTCTTACAGACAAAGAAATCAATACAAACTATAAGGGAATAAGCATTGTTTCTAAGAATAAAGTGATTGACTTGAAAACAAGAGAAGTTAGTGATATATAAGAATCTAACTTATATGAAATTTTAACCATATAACACCCATATAACATTTTTTTGAAAAGAAAGAAAACCAATCAAGGAGGTTACCTTCCAATAAGTTTAAATTTTTTTTATATATATCTTATAGTAGTAAAGGTGATAAAATGGTTAAACTAAAAGTTAACCAGCTTGTTGAAACAAAAGTACCCCAATATTTTAATGAAAAAGGAAATAGAGTCCAGAAACTAGAAAAAGCGACTATTATAATTTCAGTTGGTAGTAGAGGTACTATTTCGCGTGTAGATAATTTACCAATTCCCAATTCTGCACAAGTTTACTTTAAAGATTTGGATATGCATGTGGCATATTCTCAAGATAATTTAAAACCAGTGAAAGATTAATACCAATGGTTAATAAAATGTTATACGGGTTATAATTAGAATATATGAAAATACCATATGGAATCATCTAGTTTAGATTTTATAAGCTGGAAATTATAAATTAGGATTATGAAGAAGAAATGGAAAGTTGTTATATTTATCATACTTCTTTTTCCATTACTCTTTTTTATGTTCTTTTTTGGTAGCACTATAGGAGGAATTTTAGCAGCTCTTATAATGTTTGTTATAGAGCTTTACATTCTTTTAATCTGGATTTATGATAAAAGGAAGAAGAAAAAATAGATTCTCCAACCATAAAGGCTTTAAATTTTAAGTACTAATAGTGACTATGGAACTACAAATTCTTGATGCCGACTACATAGTTCTTAATAATAAACCAATAATTAGATTGTTCTGTAAAGACAACCAAGGAGAAACAATTTGCGTTTTTTATGATAAATTCCTACCTTATTTCTATTTTTACGGTGATGAATCCAAATATACGGAAATAATAGAGGAAATAATGAAGAGGTATGATGTGAAAATTGAAATCGTTGAGAAAACACTTCCAATAGGATTTCAGCCACCTGTAAAGGTTCTAAAAATAACAGGAACTAATCCAAGACTAACACCTGAGATGAGAAGTTTTGTAAGAAAGTTTGGAACTCCCTTCGAAGCTGACATTCTTTTTAGATATAGATTCATGGCTGATTTTGATTTAAAGGGAATGGGATGGATAAATGTTGAAGGAAAATTCAGGAGAACAGGTACTGTTAAATGCAGAGCAATAAATGCCAAGAGTATAAAACCAATTGAAATAATGAAAAATGCTCCTTTAAAATACATGTCAGTTGATATTGAGTGCTTGCCATCAGAAGAAAGAATAGCAACACCAGAAAAAGATCAAATAATTGTAATCAGTATGGCTTTTTCTCCAAACCATAAAGGAAAGTCTTCTCTAGTTCTAATAGCAAAATCAGCTAGGATAAATAAAAATTCAATATCGTGTCAAAACGAGGAAGACATGCTAAAAAAATTCAAAGAAATAATTGATGAATATGATCCAGACATAATTTGCGGTCATAATATCAATGGTTTTGATTTACCGTTTCTAATTAAAAGAATGGAAACCCTAAGAATACCACGAGACTTAGGAAGATCTGAAAAATTTGCTATGACAAGAAAATTACAGCATAGTTACATGCCAAATGTTTGTGGAAGAGTGATTGTTGATAGTTTTGAGATATATAGAAGGGACCCATGGGTGAAATTCAAAAGATATGATCTAGATACAATTTCCAAAAAAGTGCTTGGAGCAGGAAAAGTAGATTTTCGTGGAGATAATTATGTTAAAAAAGTTAGAGATATATGGAATGGAAATGATTTTAGAGAAATTATAGAATATGGAAGAAGAGATGCAATATTAGCCCTAAGACTTGTTGTAGAAAAGAGATTGTTAGATAAGTTTTTTGAAATAGCAAAATTATCTGGACTTGTTTTACAAGATTCTTTGGGTGGGCAATCACAGAGACATGAGTTTAGATTATTAAGAGAATTCTATAAGAGAGATATTATAATGCCTTGCAAACCGTCTGATATAGGAGACAGAATAAAAGAACATGGTTTGAAAGGAGCTTTGGTATTAGAACCTGAAGTAGGGTTTCATGAGTGGGTCATTTGTTTAGATTTCACTAGCATGTACCCCTCTTTAATTAGAGCCTTTAACATATGCACTACAACATATTTAACAAACGGAGAGGATGTTGAGCATTTTGTTTCTCCTTATGGAACTAAATTTGTTAAACCTTCAGTTTTCAAAGGCATTATACCACAGATAGTAGACGATGTAATGTCTTCGAGAGTTGCAGCAAGAAAACAATATAGAATAGAAGTTGATCCGGAAAACAAGAAAATATTAAAAGCAAAACAATTAGCTCTAAAGGATCTTCTAAACTCATTGTATGGTTACACAGGCTATGTCAGGTCAAGACTTTATGTTATGGATATTGCGAATACAATAACAGCTTTTGGAAGAGACACAATAACAAAAACAAAAAAACTAATTGAAGAGAATTTTCCGGCAAAAGTTATTTATGCAGATACAGATTCAGTTTTTATTAAATCGGATGTTAAGGATCTTGACAATTGTATGGAATTTGGTAAAAAGATTTCTGATTTTATTTCTAAAAAATTATACGGATTGGATTTAAAATTTGAAAAAGTTTTTAAAACACTTTTAATTTCTTCAAAGAAGAGATATGCTGGTTGGGCTTTTGAAAAAGAAAGAGGCGAATGGTTTGACAGATTAGAAATGAAAGGAATAGAAACAGTAAGAAGAGACTGGTGTGAACTAGTTTCCGATTCAATGCTTGAAGTTCTGAACATTGTTTTAAAGGAAAAGAATATTAGCAAAGCATCAAGGTATGTTAGAGGAAATATAGACAAACTAGCAAAGGGCGAGATACCATTAGAAAAATTAACAATTATAAAAGGTGTAACAAAAGCTTTAGATGCTTACGATGGTGTACAGCCTCATGTCGAACTTGCGAAAAAAATCATGAAAAGAGATAAGACTAAATCTTTAGTAGGAGCAAGATTAGGTTATGTTATAATAAGAGGCAATCAACTTTTGTCAAAAAGGGCAGAGGATCCTAATTTTGTTAAAGAAAAAGGTTTACAGATAGACTCTGAATATTATATTTATAATCAATTACTTCCTCCATTAGAAAGAGTATTCGAAGTATGCGGAATTTCTTCCTCAGAATTAATAGAGGGTGTTAGACAAAAAAGTCTTTTGGATATAATAAACGGAAGTAAAAAGAAATCCCCGGATGAAACTGTTTTAAATGCATTTGAATCAGTTGTTTGCAAAAAATGTGGCTGGGAATTTAGAAGACCTACACTGAGTGGAAAATGTCCTGAGTGTTCAGGAAGACTATATTTTTCTGCTAATGGTTCAATTGGAAGTATGGTTGATTTTAGTAAATGATCAACTTATATGAAAATAACACTATATAACACCCATATAACATTGAAAAACTAATACTTAAATCCTATTTTTTAGAAGAGTTTAAATGTTTTAATTTGAATATTATAACTATGAGTGGTTTGTTTGGTAGTTTTAAAGAGGCAACAATTTATAAATGTCCTAAATGCGAAGGTGACGCTGAATACAAAGACGTAGGTAAATTATTGATGACTCCTTTAGCAGGGAATCAAGAAGTAGAGTTAAGATGTAAAAATAAAAAATGTAAACATGAATGGAAAGAAAAAATGAAATGAGAAGCTTAAATTCTCTTTGATATCTTAATATTAATTTATTAATAAAAAATGTTATATGGGTTATAATTACGTTATATGAAAATAACCTAGGAAACATCTAGTTTAGATTTTATAAACTTTGATTTACAAAATTTATATAATGAATAAACGCACTTATAGTCTTGCTGTTGGAGTTATAATGTTTATAGTCTCTATTGTATTTTTCGTAATTCCTTATTTCCTAAAATTCGATGCCTTTTTTCCATTTATGTTTGCGCTCGTTTCATTTATTTTAGGAATTGGATTCTTTTTCATGGGCTTTACTGAAAAATAAATGGTGAATAAATGGTTAAAAATGTTGAAATGTTTTTGTTTATAATAATAGTTTTGTTACTGATTGTACTTTTTCTTAATACTCCAGAGCAAATAGAAGCTATTTGCATAGATTGTATTCCAGGACATATCGGAGGAGGTTGCACCTACACTGATAAAAGTGGAAATATTATACAGCCTAGTTCATGCATCCCCTATGACAAAAACATAACAAAATATATTTGTTCCGATAAATCCAGGGAAGTCGAGGCATGCATAGAAATATACAGGCCGGTTTGTGGCAACGATGCAAAAACCTATTCCAACTCATGCTTTGCTTGCATGAACAAAATGGTTTCATTCTACCTTGAAGGCGAATGCCCTCAAGTCGTGGACGAATCGTACTGTAATTTTGATGAAGACTGCGCTTGTGGGATACATAAAGAAACAAGTGATTGTTTCTATGGCAACAAGGCTTATGTAGATACTAGTCAACAATGTCCTGATTTCTGCACAGGTATTGCAGGGAATTTAATAATCAAATGTGTGAATAATAAATGTATACAAGTTTCTAGTTAAAGAATTTATGAAAATTTGTCATTTTCCATAACAGTTATGAAAATAATTTGTGGAAATTCATAAAATACTAATACCTGCAAAAAATAGAATACATGGAACAATTAAACATCCCATACCATAAGTCCTTCTGATATTTAAATAATTAGGAATTAAACCAACTGCTATTGAGACTACTAGAATTAAAATTCCTATCAATCCAGAAAAAATAACAGTTAAAACAAAGAGAAAAACGGAAGTATACAAGCAGAGTTTTTGATAATCTATTTTTTTCAAAAATCTTAATGACATTTTAGTCATTTTTAACGTTAAAATTGTTGATACGGCAGCTGAGATTAAAATAATTGCAATAAAAACCAAAGTTTCTTTGAAACCAATTTCTAACAATTTGCTAACACCAATGGCTATTCCCGATCTAGGATTATGAATTAACCACAAAGCTAATATGGAATAAACAATATCACAAGTTGTTATTGCTCCAATTGATATCAAAAATTCTCTACCACTCCTTTCTCTTCTAAAGGCTTGTTGGGTTAAGATTGTTGATTGAGTTGCACCTAACCCAGGCAATAAACCAGCAATTATTCCAGATAAGCTGCCAACTCCTATACAAGTTAAAAGACCCTTTCTTTCGATTTTCTCTTCATCAAATGTAAATTTGTCAGGAAGTTTTGTTTTTTGAAACATTGAGATTAAAATCATTGGCATGCCAAACAATCCTGTAAGCAAAGGAAACAAAGCAAAATCACCAAAATTGTTTAAAACAATCAAACCAAGAATTCCAGATAAAATAAAAACACCTAATGCAAGAAGCTTGTTTTTTCCCCTTTCTTCAAGTATCAAATAACCTATTACTGCAATTAACAACCAATGGACATGATGTCTTATTAATTCATACAAACTTGGAATAAAAAATACAAATATTGGTAATGTTAAGATAGCAAATAAAACACCACCCAAACTTCCAATAACACATAATTTCACTGCCTCAAAACCTCTACCTTCTAACAATAGTTTGTGTCCAGGTAAAACTCCTAATACTGTTGATTCTTCTGGAGCACCAAGCAAGATTGAAGGAATAAAATTAATAAAAGAATTTATAACTCCTGAAGACACTAAAATAATCGCTGTTGGCAAGGGTCCGAATAAAAAAGACATACCGAGGATAATCGGTATTGTATTGTTTGGATGTAAACCAGGTAATAATCCCGCTACCACCCCAAATACTATTCCTATTAGCAAAGAAAAAAGTGTTATTAACATAAGTGAATAAAGAATAATAAAAAGAAAATTTTAATTTACCACTTTAAGTAGTTAACTAACAATCAAAAATTAAACTTAAATTCTTTTCAGACCCACTAAAAATAGATTAGTATGGAAAGTTTTTCAGATATAACACATAGGTTAAAGGATTTACAATCTCAAATGAGAAATAATTATACGAAGGCACTTAAAACCGGATATGGTTTGTGGAAAGTTGCAGGTGTTGGGAGTGGAGATGTTGTATTCAAAATTGATAAATATTCTTCAGATTTGATAGTTGATTATTTCTCAAGATGGGGTGAAGAAACACCTTTAATATTAATAGATGAAGAATTCGGAACATTACAATTTCCAAAAAATTTAGATCAAAATGATTATAAGATTAGGGTAATTTTAGATCGTTTAGATGGATCAAGAGAAATTGCTTTTGATCTTCGTGCAGCATGGATACTTACGGGTGTTGCTATCAATAAAGGTGAAAAAACATCTTTAAATGATATTTCAGTTGCTGTTCAAACTTCTATACCTACTACAAGAGAACATATATCAGAGATATTAATTAGTGAGGAAGATAAAAAACCAGTTTTAGAGAGATTTAATATATTTAATAATGAGATAGAAGAGACGTTGCCCATAACACCATCTAAAGCAAAATCCATAAAATATGGTAAAGTAAGTATTGTAAGTTTCTTTCCTGGCGCAAAAAAAGAAATAGGAGAAATAGAGGATAAATTATTTTTCAAATTATTCGGTCCAGTTCAAAGAGGCAAAGCATTTGCATATAATGATCAATGGGTTGCCTCAGCTGCTCAGCAATATGCACTTGCAACAGGAAAATACAGATTTGTTTTTGACCCAAGACCATTAACAGAAAAAATTCTTAATAAAAGAGGTGAAGAGTTAGGTTTATGTTGCAAGCCTTATGATATATGTACAAAAAAAATAGCAACCGATGCAGGTTGTATAATAACAGATGAGCATGGTAATGATTTAAATCCCAAACTTGATATAGAAACAAATGTAACATGGGCAGGTTATGCTAATAATGATATAAGAAAAGAAGTAGAACCTATTTTAATGGAACTAATTGAAGAAATGAAAGATTAAACCTTTTCTTCCTTTTCTAATATTTTTTCTGCAATTCTTGCGAATGCAGGTCTTGTTATTACAATACCAATTAAAACTCCTAGAATTGTTGTTACTGCAAACCCTTTCATTGCACCAACACCAATAAACATCATGGGCAAAACACCAGCTATCACAGTTGCAGCAGAACCAAATATTATAAAGAATGATCTCTTGACTCTTTGTTTTAAGGTATAAATCTTCTTTTCCTCTTCCCCACCACCAATTAATATCTCATCTATTATCATTATTTGATCGTTGGTTCCACTTCCTATTGCAGCAATTATTCCTGCTATTGATGACAAATCAAGTGTCCATCTAATTAATGAAGCCGCACCAAGAGTTAGAACCAATTCAAAGAAACTGAACAACATGTTTGGTATTAATATCTTGAAACTTCTGTATCTGAAATAAAGAACAGCAGCAACAGTTATAGCTGCTATAATAACTGCATAAAAAGCATCTCTTAAAAATTCTCCACCAAGTACAGGTGATATTTGATCAGTTCTTATTATTTCCAAACTAACAGGCAAGGAACCAGACTGCAAAATACTTTTTAACATTAGCTGTTCTTTTAGAGCTTCTCCTCTTGTTAATCTAAAACCAGTAATTGCAGGAGTTGTATACACTTTACCTTTTAAATCAGATGATATTGATAATGAGGTTATTAATTTTTCGTCCAAATATAAATAAATTCTACCGTCTAAATATTTAGTTCCTGTGTTCGGATCTGTAATCACTTTCATGTCATTTGTTATTTTTGCAAATCTTTCTGCGCCTTCTTGAGAAATAAAAACTTGGAAGTTAAATTCATAACCGTTTCCACTTTTTATAATCCTTGAAACACATACTCCTGGCTGATCTTGCAAGCAAACAGACTGTATATCCTTTCCAGTAAAGGCCGTGACCATTAGAAGGACATTTTTGTCAGTTGCATTAAAGAATTGGATATCAATGTCATTAATTTTAGATGTTTGATTTTTCTCTAGCAAAATATTACCAATTGTAATAGTATTATTATTCAATTTTACGGAATACGTTTCCTCATCCAATTTCAAGGATCCGGTATTATTTTTTATTTCAACTATTCTCTCCACTTTGCCTTCAAACTTTCCTTGCTTTGCTAGAAGGTTCTCCACTTCTTCTTTTGATCCTCCAGCCATTTCTATTTGTATATAACTAGCTCCTGTGACATCTTTGACAGACTGGAATTTAGATTCTCTTAATCCAAAAACATTTATTCTTGTTTCTAGAGTGGCTATTGTTTGTTGCACAACAGCATCAGTGACATTTTCCTTTGGTTTTAATAACACTCTTGTTCCACCGACTAAATCTAGACCAAATTCAAGATTCGACGCAGATTTCTTAACAACACTGATCCCTATACTCCCGTTTTCAATATAAGCCAAATCAAGTTTTCCGGAATGCATAAATCTGAATATTCCAGTGAAATTTTCAAATTCATAAAGATCTTCAGGACTGTTTATCTCTTTTTCATTTGCCCATGTCAATATTTCTCCGATTTCTATTTTTCCCGATAATGGTGAGTCAGAATCAATGGATCTAACAACAACACCTTCTTGGGATGAGGGTATAATTAAAATTATTGAAAGAATTACAAGTATTATAACTAATAAAATTCTCCATTCCCTTAATACATTGAATCTCATTTCATTCCCTTCTCCATGTACCATCTTAAGATTGGAGCGTTCAACAACCAAGTGTTAATCAGATCGAATACTAAGCCAATCAACAAGATAGAAGCAATTTGGATTATTACGTTCGATGAAGTTATTATGAATAATGACATTAATGCTACTGCTGTTGCACCAACTGTGGTAAAAGCAGTTTTTCTAGCTCTTTTCATTCTTTCAGATACTTCTCCAGACCCACGGGTTGTTCTTGTTGTTAGTAAAACGTCATCGTCAACAGAATATCCTATGAGCAGCAAAAGAGCTGCAAAAGTAGCCAGAGAAAGTTTTATTCCTATTATTTGTGATAATACCAATGTTTCAACAATGTCTGCAAAAGCAGATATAATAACACGAAAACTAAGCACAGGTTTCCTAAAAATTATAAATGCTACAGCAGCCATGAACAAGAAAGCAAAAACCAAGGCTATTATTGCCTGTTCGAAAAATGCAGCACCCAAAGTCGGTCCAATTGTTTGCACAGAGTAATTTTCAAAAACATAACCATTTTCTTCTGAAGTTTTTAAAACATCATTTGAATCTATATCTGCATCAAATTCAATAAAAACAGTATAACCAGTTATACTTTGTGCAGTTCTTACAGAAGCTTCATAAGAACTTAGAACATTTTCTAATTCCTGTTCTTTTATTTGTGTTGAAGATTCAGCAATTATTTGCGTACCGCCCTTTAAGTCTATATCAAGATTTAATCCACTTGTAAAAATCACCCAAAAAAAATATCCTAATGATAAAACCAATATTATTACAGGGATTACTATTAATTTTTTATAATTCATAAAAATACATATATCAATAAATATATTAATCTGTGTTTTTATGAAAATCGGTATAATTGGTTGTAGCATTAACGGAGCTTATTTAGCTTGGAAACTCTCTGAGAGAAACGAAGTTACTGTTTTTGAGAAAAATAAAGCTATAGGAGAAAAACCTTGTTCTGGTCTGATTTCTGAGAGAATTTGGAAGTTTATACCAAAAAACGAAGATATAGTAGAAAATACTATAGAGGAAGCGTTAATTTACTTCCCAAAGAAAAAACTTAAATTAAAACTTAATCCTAAGATGCTTGTTATAAACAGAAAATTATTAGATCAGACTGTTACAAAATTTGCAGAAAAAAACGGGGCTAAAATCCTTCTTGACAACGAGGTGAAGAAAGTTTATTTTGTTAGAAAGACCAAACCACAATTAATAGCTGATAAAATTTATGAATTCGATTATTTGTTAGGTTGCGATGGTTTTAATTCTATTGTAAGAAAGGCCCTCACTCTAAAAAAACCCAAATACAAGCTAGGAATTTATGCTTACAAGAAAAAGAAGGATGAATCAAAACTTGTTAAGGTCTTTCCTTCTAAAAACGGTTTTGCTTGGATAATACCAAGAGGTTCAAGGGTCGAATATGGGATCCTTGATAATGTAAATATAGCAAGAGAAAGATTCGATAAATTTTGTAGATTAAGAAAATTTAAACCCAAACAAATTTACTCCCATGTAATACCAGAAGGTTTGGTTAAATTGGAAGCAGAAAGAGTGGCTCTTTGTGGTGATGCTCTAGGTTTGACTAAACCAACATCTGGTGGGGGTGTAATCTGGGGCTTAACAGCATGTAATATTCTTTTGAAGAACTTTCCGAATTTAAAGAAGTACAATAATGATATTAGGAAGTTCTTTGGTCCAAAATTCTTTTTTTCAAGATTGGGCAATAGGTTTGCAAGATTTTTCGGTCAGAAGTTTCCTAGAATTTTACCTAAAGAAATGTATTTTGACAGTGATATTTATTAATTTCTAATGCGACCTAATTAAATATAATTAAGGTGATTTTTTTGAAAAGAATGCATACATCAATAAGCATACCAAAACCATTGTATAATAAAATTAAAAATTATATCAAAGGAACAGGATTTACTTCGGTTTCATCATTCGTAATATATGTTTTAAGACAGGTCATTTCAGGATCACATGAAAAAGGTAGAAAAGAATTATTTTCTAAAGAAGACGAAAAGAAAATAAGAGAAAGACTAAAAGCACTAGGTTACACATGATTTCCATAGAAAACTTTAAATATACTATAATGTAATATAATGTTATTTAATTACATTACATTATAGGGATGCAATGAGAACCACTATAGTTGATATGAAAAAACTGATTGATGATAGCATTTACATAATTAGATGGGCTAAATCAAATTATAAGAACCCAGCTGTTATGTGGTCTACAGGTAAAGATTCTACAACAATGCTACATTTAATTAAAACTGCTTTTTTTGGAAAGGTGCCGTTTCCCGTGATTCATTTAGATACAGGCTGTAAATTTCCAGAGATATACGAATTTAGAGATAAAATTACAAAAGAATGGAATTTAAATTTGGTAGTAGGGAAAAACGAAGAAGCACTAAAAAAAACAATGTCACCTGATAAAAACGGTCATTTTAATTGTTGTACTGCCTTGAAGACAGAAGCGCTTAAAAATTTATTGAAAAAGCATAAGTTTGATGCTCTTATAATGTCAATAAGACGTGACGAACATTACATTCGAAACATGGAAAGATATTTTTCTCCAAGAGATAAGAATGGAATTTGGCGTTTTGTTAGAACAAAATCAGAAGAGGAGATGAAAGAAGGTGATGCTCCTTTTGTTTCCGAGCAGCCATTAGAATTGTTTAATTTATTTCAAACTGATTTTGGACCAACATGTTCTCATGTTAGAGTACACCCAATTTTGCACTGGACTGAATTAGATGTATGGAGATATATAAAAAAGAATAAACTTCCTTTCAATCCACTTTATCGGTCAGACTATGTGAAGAAGAGATTTGGATGGAAAAATAAAAGATTTCGTTCGTTAGGATGTCAACCATGCACAGTTCCTGTTGATTCAAGTGCAAAAATTATAGACGACATAATAGAAGAATTGAAAACAACAGAAGTAGAAGAAAGATCTGGTAGAAGCCAAGACAAGGAAAAAGAACAAGTAATGAGAAGATTGAGAACACTAGGCTACATGTGATTTCAATGTTTTGCCCTTTTTGTTTAAATGAAAATAAGAATTTAGAAGATTTGATATTATTTTCTACAGAAAATACAATGTGTGTACTTTCTTTAACTTACGTTAAAGAAGGACATTTATTAATTATTCCAAAAAAACATGTTAAAACTTTAAGAGCATTAGACAAGGAAGAATATGACGATTTTTATAATTCAATACAAAAAACTATGAATATATTAAATAAAAAATTCGATGCACAAAAAATTTTATTATATTCTAAAGACGGTCCTTCAGAAAATAAAACAGTTGAACATTCCCACATACACTTGATTCCAATAAGAAAAGACGAATCTTTACCTCCTGTATACCCTCTTGATACTAATTCTGGTTTTGAAAGAAAAAAATTAACTAAAGAGAAAATCATTGAACTAAAAAAATTTTTAAAGTAGATTAAATGATTGAAATAATTTTATTGGCATTTTTTGCCGGTTTAATTATGGAGTTTATAGATTCTTTCTTAGGAGGGGGTTATGGAACAGTCCTAACGCCATTATTTTTACTAATCGGGTTTGCATTACCAGAGATAGTTCCGATGATATTACTTTCAGAACTTTTTACAGGCTTAATAGGTGGAATATT
>WVXN01000008.1:314-752 GCA_011773475.1 Candidatus Aenigmatarchaeota archaeon | reverse complement strand
TTATTCGCTTTGTTTGCAAGTATAAAACTAGATAAGTTCATAATAAACCTTTACATAGGATTGTTAGTATTAATTCTCGGTATTTTTATGTTTATAAGATATTTGAGAAATAAAAATAATAAGTATATTTCAAAGAAAAAACATCATAATAAAAGATTACCGTTTATCGGGACTCTGATTGGTTTTAATAAAGCAATATCAGGCGGAGGTTTCGGTCCAATTTTGACTGGAGGTTTATCTTGGTCAGGCCGAGATCCAAAAAAATCCGTGGGAACAACAACTTTAATAGAAGGTTTGGTCTGTGTATTTGGATTTATAGGTTATTGGTATATTAATGGAGTTTCTTCTATAAATTGGACAATATCAATACCACTGATAATTGGAGCATTGTTAGCTTCTTACCCTGCTGCTTGGGCTACCCATAAATTTCCAAAAAAA
>WVXN01000008.1:0-173 GCA_011773475.1 Candidatus Aenigmatarchaeota archaeon | reverse complement strand
TATATTATAAAACCCAACTTAGGTTTCAAAACTAGAACAAAAGGCGGAACAACTCATGTGGGATTAATAGAGTCTGTTTTGAAAATTTTATCTAGTGATTACAGACCTAAGAAAATTTCTTTGGTTGAATCTGATGGTATTGCATTCAGCTGTGAAGAGGTCTTCAAATTTTT
>WVXN01000027.1 GCA_011773475.1 Candidatus Aenigmatarchaeota archaeon | reverse complement strand
TAATTCTGACATCTACTCATTACGCTGTTAGAGAATTAACGTGAAAATATGGAAAAAGAAATGCCTTATTTTAAGCAATCCGATGATACACATTGTTTTCAAGCTTGTCTAAAGATGGTTTTAAAACATTTTTTTCCAGAAAAAGATTTCTCATATAATGAATTAGATCAGATTAGCAACAAAGCGGAAGACAAGTGGACATGGTGTTGTGCTGCTCTTATAGATATTAAAAAAATGGGATTGAAAGTAAATTTTTATTCTAATTTCGATTATAATGATTTTATAAAAAATGGTGCTAACTATATCCGTAAAAAATATGATAAGGAAATTTCAGAAAAAACCATAGAAATGAGTGACATTGAATCTGAAATTGAAAATGCTAAAAAAATGATAAAAGAAAATATTTATGAACTTAAGGAATTGTCTTTCAATGATATTGAAAAATACTTTAAAGAAAATTATACGATAATTCTGTTAATTAATTCTAGAATGATAAATAATAAACCTGGATATGCTGGTCATTTTGTTGTATTAACTGGAATTGATGAGAATAATGTTTATATACATGATCCAGGAATTAATGATGGTTCGCCAAATAGAAAAGTAGAAAAGAATTTATTTATAAAGGCTTGGAAATATCAGAGATTTATAATTTTAATTAAAAAATGATTTTATGGAAAAAGAAATTTTAGACAAATATACCAAAGCAGGAAAGATAGCAGCACAAGTCTTAGAATATGGATGCAGTCTTGTGAAAAAAGATGTTCTAGTTGTTGAAATCGCTGAAAAGATTGATAAAAAAATATTAGAACTAAAAGCAAAACCTGCTTTTCCTGTTAATGTTTCTATAAATGATATGGCTGCCCATTGGCATCCTGCTTTAAATGACAAAGCGACTATCAAAGAAACTGATTATGTAAAAATAGATGTTGGTGTTCATGTTGATGGTTATATTGGAGACACAGCAAGAACAGTGAGACTTGTTGGAAAAGACGATTTAATAATTTGTTCTGAAAAAATGTTGGAAAATGCAATAAAAATAATAAAAACTGGAACAACTGTTGGAGAAATTGGAGAAACAATAGAAAACACTGCTAAAGAGTTTGGTTTTAATCCAATAAGAAATCTAACTGGTCATAATTTGGGAAAATATGATGTTCATGCAGGACTAACAATACCCAATATTAAAAATGATTCAAAATATCAGCTAAGAGAAGATGAAGTAATTGCTATTGAGCCTTTTTGCACAAGTGGTAATGGTTTGGTTAAGGATTCTGGAAAACCTTTGATATTCAGATGGATTAATGACAGACCAACAAGATTAATAGAAGGTAGAAAGATTTTAGAAATGGCAAGAGATAAGTTTGAAAGACTACCGTTTGCTAAGAGATGGATACAAAAAGGATTTTCTCCTCTAAAAGTTGAATTGAGTCTGAAAGAACTGGAAGCAGTAAATGCATTGTATGGCTACAAACCTTTGAGAGAGGTTTCTGGAAAGCCTGTTGCTCAGTCTGAACATAGTTTAATTGTTAAAGAAAAGCCAATTGTTACAACATCTTTATAATATAA
>WVXN01000076.1:982-1201 GCA_011773475.1 Candidatus Aenigmatarchaeota archaeon | reverse complement strand
AATCGAAAAAGCCGGTTTTAATAATATTAAAAGGCAAATTCCTAAAAATAATACAAAAAAATTTCTCAAACCAGGAAATATCTCTAGAAAAGAAAAAAGACTACTTAAGGAACAGGGAAATTTTTTAGAATCAGTTGGAAAAAGAAGAAGAATTGTAAATAATTTACCTACTGATTCAGGTATTAAACCAAAAGATCTACCAAAATATTGCCATTATAG
>WVXN01000076.1:0-786 GCA_011773475.1 Candidatus Aenigmatarchaeota archaeon | reverse complement strand
ATCATCGATTTCAGTACTATCTGTTAATCTTGGCGGATTTTCTACGATTGCTAATTCCCGTTTCTCTTCTTTCTCATACAACTGTTCTTTAAAAATTGATCCAATCATGAATCCTGTTGAAATTATTATAGCCAAAACCATCATTATAAATAAGAAGTATTTTATGCTATCATCTGTATAAAATTTTACTATATCATTTTCAATTAGAAAGTTAAATAGTAAAATATAGATTAATAGCCTGCAAAATGCTACTAAAAACATATATGTTTTGTCATGAGATTCACACAATTTATATATTTGATTAACTGGTGGAATCAAAAAATGCCACCATTTAATTTCTTTCGTATCATAGTAATGACACTTTGCCATTTATATAATTAATATTTTATAATTTTTTTACTACAATTCCAATCATCCATTATATGCCAAACCAGTCAATCCATTTGTCACTCTCATAATATTATAATTAAATGCAAATATGAACAATCTAGAATTTATATCTGTTATTGTTATTTCGGGTAACCCTGGTTCTTGTGATCTATCTGCAAACCAGAGAGTTAAAAATATCTCTTCTATTTTTGAAAGATTTGCAGTACCAGATGGTTGATGTTCTTCTGGAAAAAGAGAGAAAGAATACACATTTATGCCATCACTCGGCGTATTACTATGATGCATTTCTGGTTGTAGATAGTTGAAAAAGTCACCATCCCTTTTTTCAAAACGTTCTTGATCATTAAATTCAAGAAGAGCAAATTCTAGCGGATTTATATTTCCATCTATCCAAAC
>WVXN01000003.1 GCA_011773475.1 Candidatus Aenigmatarchaeota archaeon | reverse complement strand
AATGTTTTATATGAAGTTATTCCGGTTTGGGTAACTGAATATTTGTTGGAACAATCTAATCCTTTGTATTCAATAGGTTTGCTTTTAGAAGATGTTCCCACCACACACGATATATTAACAGGCGAAGCTGGTTTTGCAATGGGAATTTTAGGAATTCTTTTGATTATTTATGGTTTGTATTTGTTTGTTAGAGACTTGTATAAAAGGTCTTAAACTTATATTCTCTTTTTAAAATATTATTATGAAACAATACAAAGGCGGATTTGTTCGCACACCTGAAGTTGGAATTCATAAAAATATAATAGTCCTTGATTTTAGAAGTCTATACCCAAGTATAATTGTAACTCATAATATTGATGTTTCTACTTTTAATTGTAAACACAAAGAATGCAAGAAAAATAAAGTTCCTGGATTTAATCGTTGGTTTTGCAGAAAAACAAAAGGAACCATACCTGAAAGAATTAAAAAAATTATTAGAGAAAGAGAAAAGGTTAAGAAAAAGTTAAAAAGATGTCCAGACAATAAAAAACTGAAGAAAAGGGAACGATCCTTAAAACTTGCCGCAAATATACAGTATGGAATGTTTGGTTATGTAAATGCTCCTAATTATAATGTTAAGATAGCTGAGTCAATTAGTGCTTTTGGTCGCTCTTACATACAAAGTGTTATTAAAAAAGCAAAAAAAATTGGATTTAATGTTTTATATGCTGATACAGACTCTGTTTTTCTAACTAAAGGATCTATCAAAAAATGTAAAGAATTTTTAAAAAAAATAAATAAACAATTACCAGGTATAATAAAATTAGAATATAGAGGTGTATACAAAAAAGGTATTTTTGTTTCAACAAAAACCGGAAGAGGCGCGAAAAAGAAGTATGCTTTTATTGACAAAAAAGGTAATTTATTTGTAAGAGGTTTTGAAACCAGAAGAGAAGATTGGTGTAAATTAGCTAAAGACTTGCAAACTAAAATCTTAAAACTTATTTTACTAGATAAAAAAGATCAGGCAATAAAACACGTTAAAAAAGTTATTGGTAAAGTTAAGAAAAATAAATTTCCTGTTTCTGATTTTGTAATTAATGTTCAGTTAACTAAAAAACTTGAAAAATACAAGGTAATAGGGCCTCATGTTTCTGCTGCAAGAAAAATAAAAGAAAGGGGAAGACCAATTGGTGAAGGAATGCCAATAATGTTTGTTATAACTAAAGGAAAGGGCTCTATTTCTGAAAGAGCAGAACCAATAGAAGATGTTGATGTCAAAGATATTGATAGTGATTATTATATTGGCCATCAAATAATACCTGCAGCATTAAGAGTTTTAACAGTTTTAGGTGTAACAGAAGAAGAATTATTAGGACAGAGTTTGAAGATGTTTTTGAAGTGATAAAATGAAAAAATGTTTAGAGGAGCTTAAAATTAAACTCAGGGGAAAAATGAGAGGCTTTGTTACACACGACTATTGGCATGCAATAAGAGTTTGTAATCTTTGTGAACAAATAGGAAGAAAAGAAAAAGCAGACTTAGATGTTTTAAGAGCGGCTGCTTTGCTTCATGATATTTATGCAGATAAAGATTATAAGAATCATATAACCAAAAGTATTAGAAGTTCTAAAAAAATTCTTAAAAGTGTTAAATTCCCGCAAGAGAAAATCGATGATGTGATTCATTGCATAAGGTTTCATGAAACATATCATTGGTTTAAGAAAAAAGTTAAACTGTCTAAGGAAGCAAAAATTCTCCAAGATGCTGATAGACTTGATGCATTAGGAACAATGGGAATTGCAAGAGTCTTTACTTTTGGTGGACAATATAGAAGGCCTATCTATAATCCAAAAGATAGGCGTGGTATATATTATGGGTTTAAAAAAACGAAAAAGTCTTCAATAACCCATTTCTATGAAAAGCTTTTAAGACTAAAAGAAGGTATGAACACAAAAACAGGAAAGAATATTGCAAAAGGAAGACACAAGTTTATGGAAAGTTATTTGAAAAGATTTTTCAAAGAATGGGAAGGAAAACTTTAATTAAACAAATTTTCTAATATTGTATTATGAAAATTCAGATTTTGACTTTGGTTTTAGTATTGTTTCTAGCAATACCAGTAGTTGCAGATGAAATAACTATAGCAAAGGAAACTAAAGAATCAAGATTAGAAATCTACACTGACAGAGATTCGTACTACTCTGGTGAGAGAGGAAGAATAATACTTGAAATAGAAACTTTTGGAGAAATGGAAGAAGCTGAAATAGAATTGGAAATCTTGAGTCCTGAAGGAAAATTTGTGTATGGTGACATACTCTACACAGAGATACCTAGAAAAACTGTATTAAATCCTGACACAGAACAGACAGAACAGATTTTATATCATGAAGACATAAGTTATATGAAACCTGGAAAAACTATCATAAGGGTTATTGATTTCGAAGTTCCAATAGATGCAGTAACAGGAACTTATACAATAAATATAAACTTAATATCTCCTGGCATAACATTTGGAAAATCAGAATTTTTATACATCAGTGGAAGTGGAGGAAGTGTTGACGTTATAATATTAGTTTATATAGTAATTTTGATATTTAGTTTATATCTAGCTTGGAGGGGTTGATATGTATATATTTGGAATTTACTTTTCGATTGTTGATTTGTTGATGGTGTTTTCTGGATTTGTGGTTCTATTAATACTCTATCTAGCATATGAGATAAACAAGTTAAAAAAACTTGAAGTGAAACTTGCTATAATAGAAAGCAGAATGGAAGAAGAAGAAAAAGAACTTGTAAAAAAATTATCAGGTCCCAGAAAAACTAAGAAAGCTGTAAAAAAGAAAAGAAGAAGATAGTTCTAAATTTTTCAGATTCTAATAATTAGACATGAAAACTGGTGTCGCTGACCTTCCTTTACATTATGGTTCTTGTCCTAGATGGTTATTCAAAAGGATGAAAAAACTGGGAAAAGCTGTAACAGAAATCATTGTCTATGAATTTGGAAAAGATGAGTTCCTAAAAAGAATATCAGATCCTTTTTTCTTTCAATCATTTGCATGTGTTTTAGGATTTGATTGGCATTCTTCAGGAGTCACTACAACAGTTACGGGAGCATTGAAAGAAGGTTTAAAATCTGGTGAATTGGGAATTGTAGTTCTTGGTGGTAAAGGTAAAGCATCAAGAAAAACTCCAAGCGAAATAGAAAAACTTGACAAAATCTTTTCTTTGTCTTCTTCAAAAATTGAAAAACTGAAAACTGCAAGCAGATTGTCTGCAAAGGTTGACAATTCTGCTTTGCAAGATGGTTTTCAATTGTATCATCACAGTTTTTTTGTTTCTGAGGATGGAAAATGGTCTGTAATACAACAAGGTATGAACCCTAAAATTCATTATGCAAGAAGGTATCACTGGTTATCAGAAAAAGTAAAATCCTTTGTTGTTGAACCACATCTAGCTATATGTTGTGACACCAAAGGAAAGGCTTTAAACATGATTGCTAAAGAGAGTGAAGAATGTAGAAAAACTTCTGTTGATTTAATAAAAGATAATCCAAACAATTTGAAAAAATACTTGTTATTAGACAGAAAACATGAAATTGATTTAAAGAATTTTAGAGGATTGAACAATGCTTATGAGTTCCAACCTAAGAATTACGAACAATTGATATTAGTTAAAGGTATGGGACCTAAGTCTATTAGAGCCTTAGCCCTGTTAAGTAAATTAATATACGGGAAAGAACCAAGTTGGAAAGATCCTGTTAAATTTTCTTTTGCTCATGGTGGCAAAGACGGTTATCCTTACCCTGTTAATAGAAAAACCTATGATGAATCAACAGAGATTCTTAAAACTGCTGTAGAAAATGCAAGAATAGGAAACAAAGAAAAGATATTTGCAATAAAAAGACTAAAAGATTTTTATTCGTGAAAATAAAATAATAACCATGAAAAAAGTTCTTGGAAAAATAAAAAAATTGGAAAATAAAATTCAATCGACTATTAACAGAAAAGTTGAAGATGCATTAAATGGAAAAATGGAAGACAAGTACTCAACTCTTCTTCTGATTCCAGCATTATTATGGTTTTTGATTAGAGTTATACCAAAACCAACTAGAATTACTTATCCATGTCAAAGAGCAACAGTTAATTTTATTTTTATTAAGACCGGTTTGATGTTCGCTACAGTTTCTAAACCTTTCAAATTACTATCAAATAGGTTTTTTAGAAGAACTAGCACAAAAATAATTTTTATTTCTGTTATATTTTTTATTCTAATGTTTTCTGAACAAATAGCAATAGCATATTATCAAGCAAGGTATTCTTTGATAACTGGCGGCATTATTACTCCTTTAACTGAATATGGAGTTAATCTTCCTGAACCACATCGTGTAGTAAGAGTACATGCCAATGATGCTACAAATTGGGATTTCAGTACTGGATATTATTGGGAATATGTAAATCAAGATTTAATAGATCAAATGGTTGGAGAAGGAGTTAAAGAGTTAACAGATACTTCTACTACACAAGAAGCATGGCAAACAATAATGGCAGATTATAACTCTGGAGATATGGTGGGTATTCAGATTAACGGCAACGATTTCACCGTTGGTGGAAATCCTCTATCAAATATTAACACTCTGCCTCATATTGTTAATGGTATTATAAAGGGATTAGTAGCGATAGGCATTCCACAAGACAAGATTCAGGTGATTGAACCTACAGGAGGTGGTAATGGATATAGAAGATTCTCTTATGTTCCATATTTCAGTGAAAAAATCCATGATCTTTATCCTGATGTGACATTATTTGACGGGAGTGCTAAGTTATACAGTACTACTATAGAAACAGTCATGGGTCCTGTTTACTTAAGTGATTTAGTAAGGGATGTGGATCACCTTATTATTGTACCTATAATGAAATCAATAACACCGAGGTGGGGAAACACTGGAACTATAAAGATGATGCAAGGTAGTATTAGCAATCCAGGATCTACACACGGCGGTGATGGTACTGGTCTTGCTCTTCCTACAGAAGATAATCCTAACGTAGTTATCTATAAGAATGAGAATGTTATAGGAAAAGTGAGATTGATTGTTGCAGATGGGATATACGGAACTTGGACTGGCATTCACTTCAATGGAGGATATGGAGGAGCTGATATAGGAGTTAGCATAACTGATAGGCCTCAACCTTGGATTACATTTGGCGACGGAGCACCTAATCTATTATTCTTTGCAATTGATCCAGTTGCAGTTGATTGTGTTATGTATGATCATATAAAAAGAGAAAGAGATGAACGCAATAATTTACCTAGCGTAGACATGGCTCCTTTTGATGATCCTCAACTTCGAGGTGGAGCAGACGGTGTTTATCCTTTGGGAATATATGAACACGGTCCTCCTTATTTACAAATTAATTATGTAGAGGTTGAATTAGGAGGAACACCATGTGGTTGTGGTGATTGGCAAGCTCAAGGTTGTGGATTGGGTGGTTGCACTGCTGATGAACAATACCAAATAAGAGCATGCACGCCATCAGGATGTAATATAGAGGAACAATGCATTTATGATGAATCATGTGCCCCTACAATTCCATCAGAATGGAGAACTTGTTCAGAACTCTGGAACCAAGATTGTGGTAATATGCCTGATTTTGATAACACATTTGATGATTGTCAAAGCAGCAGTGATGTTAGTAGTGATAATCATGTTGATGAAATTTATTTAAATGCCTCCGATACAATTTCTGGACAAACAGTAAGAGTAAAATGTGAGTTTGATCCTTACTCAGAAATATCTGAGGAGTATATATGGTATTACAATAGTTTATATTGGAGAATACTCTATGAAGGAAATGCGCCAAATAATCAAATACATAATGTAACAGTAGATTTTGTAGTGGATGATGTAATTGGAGAGCATTGGGTAAGATGTATCACTGATGGTGATGGAACTGGTATAACTGAGTGTGAGGATGGAACTTGGTTTGATCATGATGATGCTAATTTTAATAATTTAGGTCGTGTTCAACTATCTTTATCACCAAATCCTATATGGGGAGGTAAAATACTTACAGCAACAGCTTCTGGATTAGCTGGTTTCGATGAGAAAAAAGTTTACATCAAACAGGGTATGTATAAAACTATAAGATGTTCTTGCATTTTATCTGATGGGCAATGTTCATGTGACACTACATCTCCAAAACCATATGAATCTAACACTATCACTACTCTCTATGCTCAGATAGATTTGAATGATGATGAAGATTTTGATGATGTTGGAGAAGAAGATAGTGAAGATTTAATAATACTGTGCCGTGCTAGGGGAGAGGGTTGTACTGATGAGGAAGGATGTTGCTTTGGGTCTTATTGTAGAAACAGTGTTTGTAGTAGTGGAGGTGGGGGAGGTGGTGGAGGTAGAAACTATGTTGCACCATACTTTGTATTACCATACTTGCTAGAGGATGGTGTTCCGGTCATTATATTTACTATTCTAGTTATAACTGAAATTATAGTCATAACATTAATTGTTAAAAAATTGCATGAAAAAAATTCTTAGAAAAGAAAAAGATAAATTTAAAGTAAAATAAATAGTTTTAATGAAAATCAAACTAAAAAATTCTACAATTGAAGTAGAAGTTGCAGATAATTTTTTAAAGAGAGCCATTGGTTTGAGCTTTTCTAAAAAGAAAAACATGTTTTTTTATTTGCCTTTTGAAAGCAAATGGTCTTTATGGATGTTTGCAGTAAGATACCCGATAAAAATGATTTTCATGGACAAAAACAAGATTGTAATTGATATAAAAGAAGGCGAACCGCTATCATTAAATCCTAAAACTTGGAAAACATATAAGCCTAAAAAACCCTGCAAGTATATTTTAGAAACTCCTTTTAATTTAAAAATGAAAATTGGAGACAAGTTGAATTTCTAATCAAACACTCTTTCAATTCTAATTCTATCTGAGTCTATTGGAGTCTCAAATGCAATTTCTGGCAAAGAATAATCTCCTTTATAATCAAGAAAGGGGATTCTGGAATCTATATAATTTTTCCATTCTTTAGTAGGTCCAAAATAATGGCCTTGTAAAATTTCCTTACATTTTTTAAGAAGTGTGTTCTCATAAAGGGAATTGGCCCGACAAGCATAATCTAAAACATGTGATTCATCACTTGTTTTAATATCAAAACTTAACTCAGCTATCTCACATTTTTTACCTGGTATTCTTATTGGTGACTTGACTCTTATGTAAAGCATTAGTTTATTCATTATATCTGGAAATCGTTTATTCTCTTCCCATTTTTTCAATTCATTTAAACTTATTGCAAATATATGTTTTTTATATGCCCATTCAGGTAGACCACGCATAAATTCAGGAGCTATAGAAGTGTGGGGAACTAATCGGCCTGAAGAAGCTGATTTTTCCCAATTTTCTAAAGTTATGTAATGAATTGCTTTACCAATCAGTTCTGAATTCAGCTGTCTTAATTGCTCATTAACCTGTATCATAAATATTAGTGGTATAGAAAAAGATTAAAATTTATAAGTTCAATCTAAAAAGATATTATTATGGTATTCGAAAAATTTGGCAAACTTAAAACAAAACATCAGATAATGTTTGCTGTTTTAATAACATTTGCTGTAGTTGCTGTTTGGAGAGGTTTTTGGGGGCTAATGGATGAATATTTGTTTCCAGAAAACTATCAGTTGAGTCTTTGGGTTTCTTTAATCATAGGGTTAGTAATTCTGACATCTACTCATTACGCTGTTAGAGAATTAACGTGAAAATATGGAAAAAGAAAT
>WVXN01000082.1:1866-2327 GCA_011773475.1 Candidatus Aenigmatarchaeota archaeon | reverse complement strand
GCTCACTGTTGTTGGTTATCTGAAAAAGAAATTTCACTTTTAAATAAATACAATGTGAAGGTTTCTCACAATCCTGTAAGCAATATGAAATTGAGTTCAGGTATTGCTCCTATCCCTGAACTGATTAAAAATAATATAATTGTTTCTCTTGGAACAGATGGAGCAGCCAGCAATAATAGTTTAGACATGTTTGAAACCATGAAAGTATGTTCATTATTACATAAATTGAATAAAATGAATCCAGTTGCTATTAAATCTCAGAAAATTTTCGATTTTGCTACAATTGATGGTGCAAAAGCCCTTTTAATCGATGACGAAATTGGAAGTATTGAGATCGGAAAGAAAGCAGATTTAGTTTTAATTGATCTTAAAAAAGTAAATTTCTTTCCAATACATGATAATTTGATATCACATTTAATTTATTCATGTAAAGGAGAAAATGTTGATACTGTTATTTGCAA
>WVXN01000082.1:0-1824 GCA_011773475.1 Candidatus Aenigmatarchaeota archaeon | reverse complement strand
TAAATATAGAAATTTAATAGTATTTCTATGGACATAGAAACAAAAATTGATTTAATCAAAAGGCCACCAACAGAAGAGATTTTGGTAGAAGACGAATTAAAACAGCTTTTAGAAACAAATGAAAATCCTCAACATTATCAAGGCTTTGAAATTTCAGGTCTTTTACATTTAGGAAATTTTATTATCTCAGGTTTTAAGATAAATGATTTCATAAAAGCAGGAATAAAATGCCAAGCTTATCTTGCAGACTGGCACAGTTTTATTAATAACAAGTTTGGTGGTGATTGGAATAAAATTTTAATAGCAGCAAAATATTATGAAGAAGCTTTTAAGTTTTTCTGTCCAGGAGTAAAAATTGTTATTGGTTCTGATTTGTATCATAATAATGATAAATATTGGAAAAGGATAATGAGATTTTCTAAATACATGACTCTTAAAAGAACTTTAAGATGTATGACCATAATGGGAAGAAATGAGAATGAGAAGCTTGATTTATCTCAATATTTTTATCCACCCATGCAGGCAGTTGATGTCAAAGAAATAGGAGCAGACATGCCTCATGGAGGAATGGATCAAAGAAAAGCCCATGTTTTAGCAAGAGAAATATTTCCAAAAATGGGATGGAAGAAGCCTGTAGCAGTTCATCACCATTTGTTAATGGGTATAGCAGAACCAATGAAACTCTCATCTAAAGATAAATTAGAACAAGTTATTGCAAGTAAAATGAGTAAATCAAAACCTTGGACTGCAATATTTATTCATGATACAGAAGAACAGATAAAAAAGAAATTACAAAAGGCTTGGTGTCCTGAAAAACAAACAGAAATGAATCCAGTATTAGAAATTGTTAAGCATGTAATCTTCCATGAAAATAAAACCTTTGAAATAGAAAGAGATGCTAAGTTTGGAGGTTCAATGACATTCAATAATTATGAAAAATTAGAAAAATCTTATAGAAAAGGAGAAATACATCCAAAGGATTTAAAAGATAATGTTGCCAGAGAAATATCAGGTATAATCGATCCTTTAAGAAAGCATTTTAAGAAAAAAAGTGAACTTTTAAAAGTTTTTAAGGATGTTGAAATTACAAGGTAACTTAAATAATTTAATTTCTTAAAAATTATTATGAGGATAGATGGAAAGTTATTCATAATTTTTGCTATAATAATTTTCCTTATTATTTTAATTTCTACAGTTCCTTTACCTACAGAATCATATGTAACAGAAACTGAAATAAAATTACCAGAACCAAGTTTAGAAGGGGAAATGAGTGTAGAAGAGACTTTGTTAAAGAGAAGGTCTATTAGAGATTTTTTAAACAAACCTATTCCATTAGATGATTTATCTCAGATTTTATGGGCTGCTCAAGGCATAACTTCTGAATGGGGAGGCAGAACTGCTCCTTCTGCTGGTGCATTGTATCCACTAGAGATTTATATTCAAGTTAGAAAGGTAGAAAAATTAAAAGAAGGAGTATATCATTATAATCCTAAAAGTCATTCTTTGGATTTAATAAAAGAAGGAGATTTTTCTAGTCAATTAACACAAGCAGGTCTAAGTCAAAAATGGATTAAAGATGCAAGTTTAAATATAATCATTACTGCAGATTTTTCTAGAACCACAAGAAAATATGGAGAAAGGGGAATAAGGTATGTGTATATGGAAGCAGGTCATTGTGGGCAGAACATATATTTACAAACAACTGTTTTAGTGCTTGGTTGTGTAACAGTAGGTGCATTTAATAATGAAGATGTGAAAAATCTGTTATCAATACCTAAAAACCATGAACCCATTTATATAATTCCAATAGGAGTTCCATCATAA
>WVXN01000028.1:7233-8310 GCA_011773475.1 Candidatus Aenigmatarchaeota archaeon | reverse complement strand
GTGATGTCGAGTTATCTGGTGCCCGAAAGGGCTTGCAGGTTCAAATCCTGCCGACGGCGCTCCTTTTTAAGTGGAGAATCAAATAAATTTAATATGGTATTGTTAGCACAAGTTATTCCCTTTTCAATATATAGCATTGTTCCAATTGTTATGGGTATTTTATACAGTACCATAACGATTTTGTTAAGTACGCAAATTGTATTAGGTAGTATAAGAATACAGGACGCACTTATGTTTGCTGTAATAACATATGTTGCCCTTCTTTTGTTACAATACTTCCCTATTCCTTATCTTCCTTTTGTTAATGCTATAATTATTGTTGAAGTAGTGATAAAGAGTTTAATTGCTATGCAAATTTTTCATACAGATTTTCGTGGAGGAATATCTGTAGCAGGAGTTCAAATACTTATTGGAATGATGCTCGTATTACCATTTTGATTTTTAATACTTCATTTTTATTCTAAGAAATTGAAATTATCAAAAGATATGATGTTAAAAGTGTTAGAGTATAAATCAAACTTAGAAATCATATTTGAAGGAGTAATCCTAACTATATCAATTATATTTATTTTTCTCGGTTTCAGCGGTCTGATAGCAATTACAACAACACATGGATATCGGTCAGATAAGGTGTTGGAGTATGCATATGCTTTTATTTATTCTTACATGTTGATTTTAGGAATTATTTTGATGATCTATCGTAAAAAATTAGTAGTAAGACCTGAAATTCGGTAGTAAGGTTAACATTTATAAACATTAATCTTTATAATCAAAAAAGTGGTTTTATGGGGATGAGAAGGCCTAAAAATCTAGAAAAAACCAAAGAAACTAAAGAAGAAAAGCTTAAAAAGAAAAAGGTCTTAAAGAAAAAGAAAGCTCTAGAGGGCATTAGAGGAATTGTTAGAATCGGAGAAGTTGATGTAGAAGGCGATAAAAAATTAAGAATGGCTTTATTAAAGGTTAGAGGAGTTGGAAAATCTCTATCTAAAGCATTTGTTATTGCTGCTGGTTTAGACCCTGAAGCATTAATAGGAAGTTTGAATGACGAGCAAATAAAGAAATTAGAAGATGTTATAA
>WVXN01000028.1:4819-7108 GCA_011773475.1 Candidatus Aenigmatarchaeota archaeon | reverse complement strand
AGCTTTAGAAAGGGTGCAATTGTTGGTGTTATAAAGAAAAAAGCAGAAAGATCAAAAGCTAGAAAGGAGACTAAGTGATTAAATGGATAAAAAAGAGATTCAGGATAAACTCGAAGAGCTTTCTGAAGATGAGATAAATGAGGTTTTTAAAAGATTGGGTACAACTTTAGTTACAGATGTTAGCAAAGATAGAAAGATAAACATATTAATTTCAGAAATAACTGAAGAAAAAGACGATATTACTGGAATTTATATTGAAGATTTAGAAAATGTTATAAAAAGTGTTAAAAATGAAAAGACAGAAAAAAAAGTTTGAAAGGCCAAAAAGACCATGGGACAAAGTAAGAATAGAAGAAGAAAAGAAGTTAACACAGAATTATGGTCTCAGAAGAAAAAAAGAAATTTGGAGAGCAGAATCTATTCTAAGAAACTATAGAAGATTAGCAAGAGAGCTCGCAGCTAAAAGAGATAAAGAAAAGGAAAAAATATTATTAGATAAACTTTTTAAAATGGGCTTAATAAAAAAAGATGCAGATTTAGATGATGTCTTAGCTCTAACAGTAGAAAATATCTTGGATAGAAGACTACAAACCTTGGTCTTTAAAAAAGGTTTAGCACGAACCGTTAAACTTTCAAGACAATACATTGTTCATGGTCATATAACTTTTGAGGGAAGAAAGATGAGATGGCCAAGTATGTTGGTTCCTTTGGGTGGAGAAGAGAAAATAAGTTTTTATGAAAAGAGTAAGATAAAAGGTGTAAAATCTTGAGAAAAGAAAGAAAAGAATTGAAATGGGGTATAGCTTATATTTTTAGTTCTTCAAATAACACAATAATTCATATTACTGATATTACAGGTGCTGAAACAGTAGCTAGGATTTCAGCAGGCATGATGACCGATAAAGATAGAGAAGGAGGTTCTCCTTATCCAGCATTATTGGCTGCAGGAAAGGCTGCTGAAATTGCTTTGGAAAAAGGAATAACAGCAGTACATATAAGAGTAAGGGCTCCAGGTGGAATAAAGTCAAAAAATCCAGGAGCAGGTGCACAACCAGCTATTAGAGCTTTAGCAAGAACTGGCCTAAGAATAGGCAGAATAGAGGATTTAACACCAATCGGACATGGAAAGATGAGGCCTAAAGGTGGTAGAAGAGGAAGGAGGATATAGACCGAAAATTTAATAAAAGTCTATAACTACTCTTTACTAAGGTGATTTTTTGAAAATTCAAATATTAGAAAAGTCTGATACTGAAATAAAGTTTTTGATAGAAGATTCTAATCCACAATTTGCAAATGCTTTAAGGAGAATAACAATATCTGAAATACCTATTTTGGCCATAGATTATGTTGATTTTTCTGTAAACAATTCTGTTCTTTACAATGAGATAATAGCTCACAGACTAGGTCTAATACCATTGGTTTTTAATCCAAAAGACTTTCATTTTAAGGAAGAGCATGAAAAAGGAAAAACTTGCTCTATGTGCGAGGTTGTTTTTGCAATAAATAAAAAAGGACCTGCAATAATCTATTCCAAAGATATGAAATCAAGTAACCCAGATGTAAAACCTCTGTATGATAATATTCCAATTGTAGAGCTTTTTGATGATCAAAGATTGAAACTAGAAGCTTCTGCTTCCTTAGGTTTAGGATTAAAACATTCTAGATATCAGGCAGCAAATAGTTTTTACAGATATTATCCTTCAGTAAGAATCAATGGAAAAATAAGTAATATAGACGAAGTTATTAAATCATGCCCTAAAAACGCTTTAAAATTCGAAAACAATAAATTTTCTGTAAATTTAGATTGTGATTTATGCAAACAATGTCTAAAAATTGCAAAACCTAAAGGAGTTTTAGAAATTGTTGGAGACAATACCAAGTTTATATTTGTTGTTGAGTCAATTTCTGGATTAAAACCAGAAGATATTGTTTTGCATGCTGTTAATATACTCAAAAAGAAAGTCAAAGAATTTGATAGAGAAGCAAAGAAGATTAAATAGCTTCCAATAAATATTTATATAAACTTTCTTTCTATATCTTTTAATCACGCGGGGGTAGCCAAGTCTGGTCAAAATGTTCGTGTAGCGAATATGATCAAAGGCGCAGGACGAACTTGCTGTGCGATACTTAAGATCAGACGCTTAAGTTTTGATGCGAGTAAACCTCGTTATGATAAGAGATCCTGTCTCTTAGTGAGTTCGTCGGTTCAAATCCGGCCCCCCGCACTCATGGTGATAAGATGAAATTAAAGATCGAGAGTGAAATTTTTGAAAAATTTTCAGGGTTGAA
>WVXN01000028.1:3747-4685 GCA_011773475.1 Candidatus Aenigmatarchaeota archaeon | reverse complement strand
TCTTCATTTGGAGCAAAACCAAAAGATTACAAATGTTCTGTAGAGAGTCTACTTCGAATGATTTTAAAAGGAACTAGCATAAGACACATAAATAAGATAGTAGATATCTACAATTACGTTTCAATTAAACACATTATTCCAGTAGGTGGAGACGATGCTGACAGAGTAGAAGGTGATATAATTTTAAAATTTGCTAATGGAACCGAAAAATTCATTGGACTTGGTTCTCAAGAATTAAAAAATCCAAGATCTGGAGAGGTTATTTATTTAGATGATAAGGAAGTTTTATGTAGAAGATGGAATTGGAGAGAATGTGATAAAACAAAAATGACAGAAGATACAAAAAACGTTTTATTAGTTATAGAAGGTTTACCACCAGTCACAAAAGAAAAGATTGAAGAAGCTGCTAAAGAATTAGTTTCATTAATTGCTAAATTCTGTGGAGGCGAAGCTTCTTATTATTTACTTAACAAAAATAATAGTGAAATAGAGGTTATCTGATATGCCTAAAAGAACTGGACCGACAAACCCGATATTAAAGAAATTGATAGAAGATATTCGTAGTAAAGGCCATAAAGAAAAAATGCCCTTTTTATTAGAAATAGCTAAAAAACTAGAGAAGTCAAGAAGAAAGAAACCAGAAGTTAATCTATCAAAATTAAACAGGGTTTGTAAAAACAATGAAACTGTGATAGTTCCAGGAAAAGTTTTATCATCAGGAACACTGAAAAAACCATTAACAGTTGCAGCTGCGAACTTTTCTATGTCTGCAGTAGAAAAAATACAAAAAGCAGGAGGAAAAGCAATATCAATTAGAGAATTGACAGGAACCAATCCAAAAGGAACAGGTGTGAGGATAGTGATATGATGATAGTTGATGCTGACGGTGCAATACTAGGAAGATTAGCAACAAAAATTGCAAAAGAATTATTGAGAGG
>WVXN01000028.1:0-3718 GCA_011773475.1 Candidatus Aenigmatarchaeota archaeon | reverse complement strand
GCAATTTTTAATAAATTTCGTGAAAAAAGAAAAAGGGGAGACCCTCACAAAGGACCGTTTTATCCAAGATATCCTGATAGACTATTAAAAAGAGTTGTGAGAGGAATGCTTCCTTATAAAAAAGATAGAGGAAAAAAAGCTTTTAGAAAATTAAAAGTTTATATGGGAAATCCCGATGAATTAAAAGGTGAAAAAATAAGCAAAACTTCTGATGATTTAAATTGTAAATTCATTACTTTAGAACATTTGTGCAAAAAACTAGGTGCTAAACTTGGCTAAGAAAAAAATATTGATTCTAAAAACAGGAAAAAGAAAAAAATCTATTGCTAGAGCTGTTGCAAAACCAGGCAAAGGAACAATATTAATAAACAAAAAGCCTTTGGAAATCTTTGAGCCAGAAATGTTGAGACTGCTCATTAAAGAACCTTTAATATTGGCAGGCGATGTTTCAAAAAGTTTAGACATAAAAGTTAATGTAAAAGGTGGAGGAATCTTTGGTCAGGCCTCTGCTATTAGACAAGCCATAGCAAAAGCCTTGGTTGAGTATGATAAGAACTTAAAGGAAAAGTTCTTAAATTACGATAGAACATTATTAGTAGCTGATGCAAGAAGAACAGAACCACATAAGCCTTCAAGAAGTAGAAAAGGAACAAGAAGGCACAAACAGAGGAGTAAGAGGTGAAATTATGATTATACCAATAAGATGTCTTTCTTGTGGAAAACCTGTAGCGCAAGTTTGGGAAGAATTCAATAAAAGAATTCAAACTGGTGAAGATCCAAAAAAAGTTTTAGACGAATTAGGATTAAAGAAATATTGTTGCAGATCTCTATTTTTAACTCATGTAGACACATACAAACAAGTGGCAAAGTACAAGAGATAAAATGAAAATATCAGTTATTATTGTTCCTAATTCAAAAGAACCAGAAATTATCAAAGTCTCAGAAAGCAGTTATAAAATTAAGATTGATGCTCCTGCTTTGAAAAACAAGGCTAACAAGAGACTAATTGAAGTCTTATCAGAATATTTTAAAGTTTCCAAATCTTCAATTTCTATTATAAAAGGACTTAAAAGTAAAAATAAAATTATTAAAATAGATTTATAGGGCTCGTCGTTTAGTTTGGTCTAGGATTTAAGCTTGGGGTGCTTAAGACGGGAGTTCAAATCTCCCCGAGCCCACTTTTTTAAGAAAAGAAATAATTATTAATATGAGCAAAGGCACATCTACGCCTATAATAATAATTTTAGTTTTGCTTGTAATCATTTCTACGATACTAATTTCTTATGAATGGCTTTTAAAATACTCACCATGGTCTCAATGGGAAATACAGAAAACTTTAGTAAAAGACGAAGGCTGTTTAAAAATTGAGAATATAGACACAATAAACAAAAAAATAACAATAAGAAACTGTGGCAAAACAGATCTTAGCAATTTTATTGTTTATATTGATGATGAACCAATTGCCAATTATTCTGAAACATTAGGTTCTGGTGGCATCGTGCAGATTAGTTATACAGGATATATTTCTATTGGAGAACATGTTATTCTTATTTCTTCAGATTATGCAGAAGCACCTAAAATAATTTTTTATATAGGGTGTGACATTTACATATATCTAGATATGATTCCGTATCTTATAGACAAAAGTAACACGATCTATTGTCTTGCTGAAAATGTTCATATTGACGGTCAAAATGCTATTAAATTTACTGATAATGTTCAAAACTCAATCTTAGATTGTCAAGGGTATAATTTGGATAGTGATTATACTATCAGCACTTATGGAGTTCACTTGAGTGGATTCAGTACCAAAAGCAATACTGTAAAAAATTGTAATGTTACTAATTTCTATTATGATATCTATCTTGAATCAAGCTCTAATAATATTTTAATCAACAACTCAATATATTATGCCCACACCGGTATCCTTCTTTACTTTTCTTCAAATAACACTTTGACCAACAACACAGCAAAGAGCAATAATAGGGGTATCTATCTATCCTCCAGCTCTAACAATACACTAACAGGTTGTTCAATATTAAACAATACTTACAGCGGAATCATTATATCCTCCAGCTCTAACAATACACTAACAGGTTGTTCAATATTAAACAATACTTATGATTATTATCTAGCATTAGCAGACACAAACAACAACTTCACCAACACAAACTTCACTGGTCCAAGAAGAATTTACTTTGCTGATGCCGATTCTTGGTTTATTTACAATAATGAAACCACTGGAAATATTTGGTTGAAAACAAATGTTTCAACACCAGCAACAATAACTAGAAAACTCACTTCTTGGTCTCAAGATTTAATACAATGGAATGATACTACTATTGGAGATGAAACAGCCAGATACAATGTATCAGGACTAATACCAAGCACAAATTATAATGTTTATAATAATTCTGTTCCTATTTCAGGATCACCATTTAACTCAGGTTCCGAAGGTAAAATAAGTTTTACAATCAATTTGCCTATAAACGAAGAACATGAAATAAAAGTAGAAAGGGCCTAGTTTTTAGTTAACAAAACAACCCTACTATCTCTTTTCTCATCTTTAATTTTATAACCTAAAGAGTTAGCAATTTTTTTAGAGAAATGTTTTATCTCTTCATGAGAAGCCATGTCTTCATATTTCATTCTGTTTTGTAATCTTGAAAATCCAACAGCCATTCCAGCTTTTACTTCAATAAAATCAGGTAAAGCTCTTTCAATTAACTTTGCATACTTTTCAGGTTCAGACATATTAAGATTTTTAACTAAGGTTAATCTGATTACTCTTCTTGTTTTTAGACTTGGAAATAATTCTAGAGTTTTATTTAAATTTTCCCAAGCATCAGAAATCAAAGGCTTCTGAGTTTTCTTCATCATTTCTTTGCTGTTGCTGCATAAAGAAATGTACAATTGAGTCGGTAAAATTTCTAATGATTCTAATCTTTCTGGAAATGTCCCATTAGTAACAAGAAATGTTTTCATATTTCTTTTATGAAATACTTGTATTAGTTGAGATAATTTTTCATAAAATGTTGGTTCACCTGCTAAAGAAATAGCAGCATTTGAAGGGCTCATTGCTTCTTTCAAATGTTTTTTAGAATGAGAAACCCCACCTAAACCAGATAATAATTCTCTTTGAGCTTTTATTGATTTTTCAATTATTTCTTCAGGCTCATCTGTTTTACCAATCCATTTTGGATAAGTAATAGATGTGTCTCTCCAGCAGAAAGCACACCTTAATGTGCAAAAAGGAAAACAAGGAGTCATTTGTAAGCATCCATGAGACTTTATCCCAATATCTCCATAGAACTTTTGCTTATAACAAAATTCCTTTTCACCAGTTCTAATAGACCTCCTAGTCCATAAACAAAGCTTTACAGCACTGTGTTTATTCTTACCTATGATTTTATACCCTGCTTTCTGCAATCTTTTCAAGATTTTTTCATTTAACACGTTTATAATTTTAAGTAAGAAGATTTAAATTATACTATGAGAAAGGGACTTTCTCCTATAATCGCTGTTATCTTGGTTTTGTTAATAGCTATTTCTTTAACTGTTTTAGCAATGGTATGGTTGCCTAGATTTACTTCCAGATTATTTCCCGAAGTTCTTTTTAATGAATCTTACATGAGATCAAGAGCATGTCTAAGTATAGAGGATGTCAAAGGTTTGTTTGGGTTTTTTACAATAAAGAATTGTGGAAAAATACCTTTGA
>WVXN01000054.1 GCA_011773475.1 Candidatus Aenigmatarchaeota archaeon | reverse complement strand
CAGGAAGAATTATTGTGCAACTTGTAAACGAAACAGAATTAAAAATAGAATATCAAGACGGAACTTGTATCGGAGAATTTTTATTCAATAATCCTACGATGTATTATCGTTAAGAATGTATATCGAATGTGAGAATTCTATAATAAATGTTAATTTTTAGGCTTATATATGATCTCTTCAGAATAATCATAATTTGGTTTTCTTCTTTGAAGCAAGGCTTCTAAACCTTCCAATGCATTTGGCTCATTGGAAAATGTTTCTATTAAACCTTCACTCTCGAATCCATGATCAATATCTGTTCTACCACGATAATGGTCTCTTTTATCAAGAAATCTTTCCAGAGCTTGAGGTGACATCTGAAGTTTCTTAGCCATTTTAGTAATGCTGTCACCTGGTTTTATGTTTAGAGTCATAAGTTTAACAGAACTCTTATCTCTTGAAGTTCTGTCTTTTATTAATTCTGCTTCCACATCTTCACCAGCAACTGCTCTTTTTGCCATTTCATATGCTTTACCAATAGTATCAAGATTATCTGATCCAACAATATCTACAAGTCCCAATGCTTTAGCATCTTGCGTACCTAATTTATTTCCGAGCAACAAACTTATTGCTGCATCTTCACCGATTTTTTGTTTTGCACGAGCATAAGCAGCAAGACCATCGCCTATTCCAAGATTGCGGAATTCTGGTTGAACAAATTTAGAACCATTCATCATAGCAATACTTTTACCAGTGTAAGTTAGTTCAGCAACACCACCAAAAACATCACCTGTAGCAAAAATAACGAATTTATCTGAATTAGCTATCTTATCATAAACCTTTCTGCCTTCCTCTGAAAGTGCTAAAGCTTTTTCTGGGCTTAATCTGTTTCCCTCATATTTCCCGAACCTTTCACGGAAGAAGTTCTGAATACGTGCTAAAATATTTTTCGGTTTTACTTTCTTTTGTCTTTTAAACCTTCCGTGGAAGAAACTATAGACAAAAGCACCTTCTCCTATCATAGAATCTCCAGACAGTGCAATTACTGATGATTTTATTCTGTCATCGTTTTCAATATCAGTCATTGCATAATCCAATTGATCAATAAGTTCCATTGTTACTGGATTGCGTGGTGGATTGTCCACCGTAACAACAGCCACACCATCTTTAATATTCTTTTCAACAATAAGTTGGGAAAGTCTTTTGATTTCCCAACCTTCATATAGTTTAGCATCAACTTCTTCATTATTATACGGACTTACAACAGTATTAGCGTGTTTTCCATATTCTAAGAATTTTTCAGGAAGCTTAGTTTCATCAAGTTCTAAGAGATGTGCTCTATCTGGGTTTTCTTCTATTGTTCTTTTACGTAATTCTTCAAATTTTTCTCTTCCCATCAAATCATACACTTCTAGATTAAGTTTGCTTTTAAGTCCTTTTCTAAATGTTGTATATGCCTGGCCTGGTGTTAAATTACCTCTTAAAACTTCATTGATCTGAAGTATAAGTGCTGGTATTCCATCTCTTCTTGCTTGTTTTCCTGTTTCTGTGTTTGAAGTGAGAAGCTTTGGTATAGTTTTTACATGCCTGTAATAACCAGTTTTTTCTCCTTCTTTTTCTATTTTTTCTATTGTTTCATCAGGAGTTACAGATATTTCTGTGTATTCTCCTGTTTCTGGTCTAAATACTTTAAGAGGTCTTGCGTCTAGAGCACCTGGTTTGTCCCATTCATATATACCTTTACCATTTTCAGAATCAATACCAGTGTTTCTAGAATTTTTAAGTGCTTCCATAAATTCTTTGACATGAGCATCATGTTCAAAAACTCTTTTAGCATTATCGTCATCAGGCAATACTCTTCCCAAAACTTTTCCGCAACCATGATAAGCAGCATGTCCTGTTCTGTCAAGAGACATTAATGGTCCCTCACTAAAACCTAAAGCAATAAATCTTCTATCAACATCTTCTACTCTTTCTCCGTTTTCCACATCATCAACAGCAAGAGCTGCTGCAAACTCGAAGAAATAAGATCCTGGAAAACTTGCTTCAGGATTAGGACTTATTGTTTTCTTTTGCATCCTGTCTGCTATGTACTTCATTCTTTTCTGTGCTTCTTTGCTAGCTTTGTTTGCATTTACATCAATCAATGGATTGATGTTCTCAACAAGAGGACTATAAAAATGAAAGCCAACAATATTTTCTCCCAATTCAGGACCTGCGTGCTCTTCTATTTCAGGAAGTGGCACTGCTGACGTGTTTGTAGCTATTACAACATCTTCTTTAAGTTCGCTTTTAGCCAGTGTTCCGTAAACTGCTTTTTTCGCACCTTCAGAAGCAGCTTCAAAAATAAAATTTGCATTTTCCAAACCTTCATACGGTTCTCCGGGTTTGGCTAGAATAAAATTATATCTGTTATCAACAATGTGTCTTGCTTCCATCTCAGCCATTGATCTGTTTCCGAGAAATGATCTCAATGCTCTCTGACGATAACTGTCCATTAGATGTTTTTCTGCTCTCTTGAGTTGTCTTGGATCTATATCAACAATATGTATTGTTCTATAACTAAGTTTTCTATCAAATTCACGTGCTGCATCAGCACCCATCTTTCCTCCACCGATTACAGCAGCTTCTCCTCCAAAGTCAAAAGTTTGTTTAGAATGAAATGGTGTTACAAAAACGGACTCTTTCATAAGTCTCAAATAATTTATAGATAGTAAATAATTTAAGCTTAAAATTCTGATTCCAAACAATCTGTATCCATTGGTTTCAAATGTTCACCCATTATTCTTTGACATACGCTAGCAGGTATGCTAACAAAACTTCTTAACCGATTATTATAACCGTATTTTACAGAATCTGGAAATTTTCTTGCAGTTTTTTTTAGATCTGACTTATAAATCATAAATTCTTCTCCATTATGAGAAAGAAGAAATAAATCGTTTTCATGACTTTTTCCATATTCTATAAATTCTATTTTAAATCTCCAATTATCAGCTTCAGGACCATTGCTTAAAATATTTCTTTGTGATTTTATCATATTCATACAATAAACAGTAAGTTTTAAACGTCTTTGTATTTAGAAGGGTTTAAATTTTTTAGTATCAATATATTAATGTGATTAAATGACAATTGAAGCTCATCCTCGCTTTTCAGACCCTCTTGAAAGTAGTGAAACTAATATTATACCGAAAGTTCAACTTGTCCATATAGGAACTAGCAGCCGATATGAAACAAAAGTTTTCCCAATAAAAAAAGATGTTACCACAATTGGAAGAATCGGTGATATTCAACTGCCTCGTGAAGATTGGGTACATTATTTAGGGGAAGGACATGATGAAAAAGGAGTTAAAAAAGTCATACAAACTTCAAGAGAACATGCAAGAATTTTGAAGCAAGATGGCAAATTTACAATAGAAGATGTTGGAAGTAAGGTCGGAACATATGTTAATGGAAAAAAGCTAGGAAAGCCTCAAAAAGAGCCTTGGAAAACAAGATTTTGCCATTCTGATGATTATTATACTAAAAGAGAACAACAAATAAGAGAGGCCAACAAAGGTTCTAGAAAATTGCATGATGGAGATGAGATTAGTTTTGGCCGAGAAATATATGCATATGAACATCTGTTTAGATTTGAAGTAAAAAAATAGATAAAATTAACCCTTAATTTCTCTTTGATTTAGAAAAGTTAAGAATTAAGATTGGACAGTATAACTTCCTTTTTGCATGAGAGGTTCTCCATCAACTATAACAGATGGTTTTTTAATTAAACCGTCAAAATGATTTAAAGTTTGATTTAGTGGTGGTCCCTTAGATGCATCTGCGCCAAAATCATAGCCAATTGCAAAATGGCAACTTCCTAAAACTTTTTCCCATTCAAGTAATGAGCTGTCTTCTCTTAATTCTGCTCTAGGATTCAAACCCAAACCAAATTCTCCAATATTTTTAACATTAAAAGCATATTTTTCAGGGTCAAAATTTCCTTTTTCAGCCATTTCGTAACATCTTTTTGTATAAAGAGCTATTTCTCTCTTTAATATTTCTGCTTCCTCTTTACCATCTATATGTTCAACCCTACCATTTTTAACACTAATTTTTATAGGATTTTTCAAAAAAAGACTTCCACTTCCATAAGATAAACCCCCAAAACCACCATCAAAAACTATTTCTCCATTCATTGTTCCTGGTTCTGGTGTTATAAAATCTTCACCAGTAGGAAGATTACCACCTTTTCCTTTTTCTTTATAATCTCCTGTTGATGATGCAGCTGTCATGCCTTTACATCCGAAAGTAAGATGTGTTCCTTTTTCTGTTTCAACGAAAACTTCTTCTGCATTGGTTACAATTCCAGCTATTTTTCCTCCAAAAGGTTGCATATGTTGATAATCAACAGAAAGAAGTCTCTTCCATACATCTATTCTTATAGTTGGGGACCAGAATCCTCTACCCATAACACGTGCTAATCTAAAAACATGCTCTCTTTCATTATCTTCAATTATATAAGGCCGTTTGTATTCTTGATCTAAAATTTTAAAACCTAAATCCTGACCAAGACGAAGACTGCTAACAGAAGCATATATGTCCGGCATTGTTGAAATAGCTGCCAAAACCCTGGGATCAGCCGAATCTGCTGATGATCTTCTTTGTTGAACAATAATAATTGGTTCAACTTCATATTTTACTGCAGAATTAAATAATGATTGTGAAATTGATAGAGGATCTTCTTCTGGGTTTGTAACAATTAACATAGATTCGCCAGATTTCGCACCTAGAACATCTTCCATAACAATATCAGAAATTCTAATCAATTCTTTGTCAACTTTAAAAGTACTTTTTTCAATATTTTTCATAATATCTAAAAATATAAGAATAGTTAAAAATTTAAATGAAACCGACGAAAGAACAAACAATAGGACCTATTGTGTCTTCTTTAGAAACTATAACATGTATAGTACCTATGAATCGAGAATCTCCTCGTTCATCTACAATAGTACCAAAGGTGCAAATAGTAGAATTAGTAGAATCATTAAAATTGGCAGTTATTTTATAAGTATTTCCAACTATGATTTTAAATTCAGCTATGCCATCATCTTTATCTTCTGGATACTCTTCTGAATATATGATTGTTTTAGTGATACTAGTTTGAACTGGTTGATTGCTTGTCATATCTTCTAATGTTATTTCAACTCCATTAACACTGGTTGTTCCAGGACGTTTTAAATCGTATACACTTTTTGCATAAGTATCGAAAAATTCTCCTTTTTTCGGTATATATCCACTTGTAAAAGAAGAACCACTAATCCAAATAAACAAAGTAATTCCAAGTACTATTAAAACAATTACAAGCCAATAGATTTTTTTCATGATAATAATATAGAGAAACTAGATATTATTTAAATTTTTCAAGCTTTCATTATTATTAAGTATTTTTATGTTTTTGGCTATCTTAGGTTTTTTAGACGTATTAGTTGGAATTTCCTTAATATATCCAAATTTCTTAGCTTTTACTTTAGGTGTTCTAGTTCTGTTAAAGGGAACTTTTTCAGTTATAGGAAGTTTTGCATCTGGATCTTTCTTTGATTTTATGGGTTTTATTGATTTGATAGCAGGAATAATGTTAATATTTGGTTTTTTTATTCCTTGGTTCTGGATTTTACCAATGATAAAGGGAGCATATTCTATTGTTGTTGGTCTAGTGAGTAGATAAGAGATTAAAGAAACGGATTTATTGAATGTGAGGTTTCTGGTTATTATAAGAAACCGATGGAAAAACAAGAAAATACAAAAGAAATATGGCAAATACTTTTCATCATATTTGAAGAAATGGGTTTAAATGTTTTAGTTTCAATATTTCTGGTTATGAGTAATGATTGCGAATATAGGGGGGTATGCAAAGATGTATTGGATGAGATAGGAAGTGATTGTATTTTTAAAAATCCTTTTCTATCTAGTGTATTTTTTTATGCGAATTTTGGACAAAACTTCGGACCATGCAGTTCAAAAAAACCTAATTGTAGAGTATACAGAATTAATAGGAGAATTGAGAATGAATTGAAAAGATCTAAAATAATAAATGAAAAAAACCAAAGTATATTATTGAAAACTTCTTTAATGAAGTTTAAATCTTGATTTTTCATAAGACATTTAAAGATTTCTATTCAATTGTCAAATAGTGAAAAAAATGAAAAATTGGCTAACTCCTGAAGAATTTGATTCAGAGTATAATTTAGTCTGGGGTAGAGAGGTAGGTATAAAAAGAAGGGATGGAAAAAAACTAGAATTAGCAAGAGATTCTCAAGAACCATCTTACAAAGAAATTATAGAAGAGTTAAAAACAAAAGCCAAAGATATGATACCAGATGGCCTTTTTGTTTATCCGTTTTCAGGTCATGATACTTTAACAAGTTTTGGGAGTCATTGTATTATGATTGACACATTAGAATATATGACAGAAGATGAAATAAAACATGTTAAAAAAACAGTAAAAGAACCAGACAATCTGGATTTTATTAGAGCTGATTGGAGAAAGCCGCCACTTAAAGAAGAGTTGGAATATAATTTGATATTTAAAAGATCAAGTGATAAAGAAGAAGATGTAGAATATGAATTAAAAAGTCTTGCTTCTAAACAATTGATACCTAAATCTGTTATACTTTTTAATGGTGGTTATTATGATCCTTTATTTAGAAGGTTAAGGAGAAGAACTGGATATAAAGATGAAATAAATGGATACAAGGTAGCAGGAATTTTTTCTATTAGACCAGAAATAAGAGAAGTTTTACAAAATCCAAATGGAAGTGTAAGTGATACAGTAATTATTTATTCTAGAATTGATGGTGAGAAGAAAAAATAATTCTTAAATTCTGGTTTCTCTATGTTATAAAATCTATTAGATATGGGACTATATATGCTCAGAATCCCAATAATAAAAGAATACTTCTTATTCTGAAAGGTTTAACGAGTGTTTAAAAAGTGTGGGGTGATAAATTTGCCTAATGTTTTTGTAATGAGGGAAAAGGCCTTAGCAAAGCATCCAATAGAACGTAAAGAGAAGGAGAGTTGAAAGGTATGGGAAAGGCGCCGCCTAACTGGAGAAGAAGACGTAGAAGGAGATATTCTGAAGACGAAGAAAGTCATCCTATAACCGATTTTACATAATTCTTAAATCCTGATTTTATTAGATAGCTTCATTTAATTCAATATTAGGATACTTTTTTTCAAATTCGTCCTTTGGTAATCTGAATGCGTCTTGCTCCATTTTTCCTAAATGTTCAAGTCCTCTAATATTGGGTCTTGATCTCCTATGACCATTAAAACCACTTCTTATAATAATGTTTTCACTTCTTCTCTCAATTACAGAAGAAAAGGGACTAGCCTTTATAGAATATTGTATCCATCTTACATTTTCACCTACAGCTGTTCTATAGAGGACAACTGGTTTTTGTGTCATGACATTTTATTAGAATAATTAAAGATTTAAATCTTGATTTTTCATAAGACATTTAAAGATTTTTATTCTATTGTCAAATAGTGAAAAAGATGACAAATTGGTTAACTCCTGGAGAATTTACTAAAAAAGATTTAGAATATTATCGAAAAGAAAGATTTAATACTGATTATATACGTTTCATGAAAACTTGGGAGATTTTAAGAGAAGAAGTTAAAAGAGTTAATCCTGGAGACGTTAAAAAAGATTTAATTTTAGAATTAAGTATAAAAAAAATTTCTAGAATGAGTGGATTTAGTGGAGACATAGTTAGAAAGAGGCTCAAAGAAATGAAAGATTTCGGAGTCATTGATTATGATATGGTGGGTAGAGGGAGAACAACAGAAATATATTTCTCTTATGGTAAAGAAAGTTCATACCTCGATAAAATGTTAGAAAAAGATAGAAGAGAAAAACTATTATAGAAAAAACTTAATCCTTAAATTCTCTTTGATTTAGAAATTATAAAATAAAAAGAAAGGGGTCTGAGCTAAGAAGTACAGTGATCAGTATTTTCTATGTATTTTTTTTCTATATTCATAAAAATCTCTACAGCACCACTGACAAAGTTACTACATAAATTTTTATGAACATGTCCGTCCCTGAATTTTGCCAAGCCTTCTTTGGTAGAAATGTCACAACCACAAAGATCTTTACAAACAACACTCCCAAATCTTTTTCTAAATTGTTCATAAAACATTGTTACTGGTCTGTATGTGTTTGCCCTTAATTCTTCAGAATTAGTCCTACCATGTAAAAGGCCGAACCCTATAACAGCGCCAGATACTGCTCCACAATCGCGTCCCTGTCTTGAAACGCCGCCACCAAATCCTGTTGCAATTTTCATTGCTAGATCGATATCTTTTCCATAAGCTTTTGCAATTGCTCCAACTACACTTTCAGCACAGTTATATTCACTACTAAAATTAGTTAAGGCCAATTCTTTTGCTTCCTCTACTGTTTTCATACAAAAAATTAAACAGTTAACAAATTTAAACTCTTTTATTGAATGTGAGAACTCTTAAAT
>WVXN01000033.1:3269-4049 GCA_011773475.1 Candidatus Aenigmatarchaeota archaeon | reverse complement strand
TTTTTAAAATTTAAAAAATGATCTTTTGATGTTGGAGCCAAAAAACTGTCAAACTCAACTTTAACACCTTTACAGTATATTTTGACTTCTTCTCTGAGAGTTTTTAAGAAATCTGTATAATCTCTATAATTATGATGTAAACCGACAATTATACAAGTTTTTCCCATTCCTTCACCTGAAGCTGTAAATAAAATTCTTGGACTGGTTTTAGTCATTTTCTCTAAGCATTCTCTTATATCTTTTTTTGGGGTTTCGCATCTTCCAAAAATAAAAGAAATTAACTCAATTCCTATTTCTGGAAGCACGGGAATAGCTGTGTAAGCTCCTATAACATTTTTTTCAAGCCTTTTTCTAATTCTCGTTACAGTTGGTTGAGATATTTTTAATTTTTTTGCTATATCCCTATCACTTTTTTTAGAGTTTTGTATTAATTCGAGAAACACATCTTGTATTCTTTTTTTCATAAAATGTATTATTGATACATATTATTTAAAGCTGATTGATTATCTTTTTAGATGCTTGATAATACCTTCAAATATTTCTAATCCTTTATTGGCTTCTTCTCTGGTTATTATCAAAGGTGGTGCAATTCTTATTGTTTTTTTGCCAGCTCCTAACAATAATAGACCTTTTTTGAATGCAATTTTAGGTATTATATCTTTGTAAACTTCTTTAGAGAACTCCACACCAATCATTAGTCCCAAACCTCTAACATCAACAATTTTCGGATACTTTCTCTTCATTTCTTTAAGTCTCTTCAGTATATAATTTCCAATTTTT
>WVXN01000033.1:2563-3140 GCA_011773475.1 Candidatus Aenigmatarchaeota archaeon | reverse complement strand
AGAGCCTTTGCAGATGTAATTATATCTGGTTTAATTCCATAATGTTCAAATGACCACCATTTTCCTGTTCTTCCTAATCCAGATTGTATTTCATCTACTATTAATGGAAAATCATGTTTTTTAGAAACTCTCCTCAGGTTTTTAATGAACTTCTTGCTAGCTATTTTGTATCCTCCTTCTCCCTGAAAGCATTCAACAAGCATGAAAGCTGGTATCCATTCAGTTTTTATTAATTCCTCTAATCCATTGATTTGAGGGTCGTTATCCTTTGTACAGAACTTTATTGTTTCATGGTTTATTTCAGGATAATTCTTTTTTTGAACAGCTTTGCTGTCTGTAAATGTCAAAGCTCCTAGAGTCCTTCCATGAAATGCGCCTTTACAAGAAATTCCTTGTAAAGGCCCTTTCTTTCTAAAAGCAAATTTTATCGCATTTTCAACAGCTTCTGCTCCAGTATTAACAAGAAAAACTCTGCTTAAATTTTTAGGAGTAATTTTTACTAATTCTTCTGCAAGTTCTGCTTGTTCTTCACAATAAAAATCCTGCCCACCTATTTTATGAGCTCCAGTACCTACAA
>WVXN01000033.1:1075-2483 GCA_011773475.1 Candidatus Aenigmatarchaeota archaeon | reverse complement strand
GTTTTTTTTACTATGTTTTCCATATTAATCTATGTGTAAGCTATATTTAATCAAATTTGGTCATTATTTTTGCTGTAGGTATGTGTTTCTTAATCATCTTATATACTTCCCAAGCTAAATCATCTAAAATCTTTATCTTTTCTTCAAGTTTCATACCTTTAGAATTACTAAACATTTTACTTTTTTTGATGTAATCTTTAGGTATTATTTTGAATTTTTCAAAATCTTTAAAAGCCCATTTATTAGAAGCCGGGGACCAATAATTTTTATTTAAAGCATATAAAACAGAATCTAACCATGTTTTAATTTCAGCTGTTTTATAATGTAAGAAAATTTCATTTCCCCTTTCTAATTCCCTTTTAATAAGGTCACTTCTTGTAAATCTAAAAACACCATTTAATTTTAAGAACTCGCTTTTTCTTAACCACTTTGGATATTTTTTCATATCAAGTTTTAATTTTTCTATAAATCTTCTAGGATCATAAAGTGGCTTACAATAAAAAATTTGTGCAAGGTCATCAAACATTTGCTCATTTTTCTTAAATTCTTTAAGAAAATATTTGTACTTCTTTATTGGAAAATAAAAAATACTGCAATCTTTCAAGCCATCAATATCAAAAACATCTATAGAATGAAAATCATAGGCAGGTTTCCAAGTTTTTATTATTTTTTTCAAAATTTTTCTTCTATCCTCTTTTTTAGGTATTTTATTATAAAGAGCTACGAGATCAAAGTCTTTTGTGTATTTATCCGAATAACCAAGAGCTAGAGATCCTACCAAACAAATTATTTTAACTTCCTTCAATTTCTTTAAAACATTGACTACTATCATAGCTTTTTTAGTTATTTGCTTAGGCTCCATAATTTAGTCCTTCATTAAAATATATAATATAGCTTTTTGAACATGTAATCTATTTTCAGCTTCTTTGAATACTATTGAGTGTTTACCATCTATTATACCAGAAGTAACCTCATAGCCTCTATGAGCAGGCAAACAATGCATGAATAGATAGTTAGGTTTTGCTGATTTTAAAAGCTTTGAATTAACTTGAAATTTTTTAAATATCTTAAGTCTTTTTTTCTTTTCTTTTTCCTCACCCATGCTTATCCAAGTGTCTGTTATTACTATATCCGCGTCTTTAATAGCAACTTCGGGATTGTGACTAAGTTTTATTTTTTTAGTTCTGCTTTCTGTAGGCTCGTAACTCTTAGGGGTTGCGATATTTAATTTAAAATTAAATATTTTTGCTGCATTTATCCAAGAATTACAAACATTACTTCCGTCTCCAATCCATGCAAAATTAAGATTTAAAGTTTTCTTTTTTTCTAAAACAGTGTACAGGTCAGCAAGAACTTGACAAGGATGGTATCTATCGCTCAAACCATTGATAACTGGAATTTTTGCATG
>WVXN01000033.1:854-999 GCA_011773475.1 Candidatus Aenigmatarchaeota archaeon | reverse complement strand
GATAGAACTTTTGCTGTATCTCCTATTGTCTCTCCTCTGCCTATTTGCATTTCTCTTGGTGTTAAATATATTGCATCTCCACCCAGTTGGACCATTGCAATATAAAAACTAACAACAGTTCTTGTACTTGGTTTTTCAAAATATA
>WVXN01000033.1:0-748 GCA_011773475.1 Candidatus Aenigmatarchaeota archaeon | reverse complement strand
AATCTGAAAATTATATGGATTTCTGGATTTAAAAATTAAGCTTAAATATTTACGTTTTTCATAAGTTTTTATGAGAATATTAAGTCCTCGATCTATATTTGAAATGCTAAAATTTGATCCTAAAAAAGTTAAAAAATTTATACAATATTCTATTCTTTATAATCGAGATTATGATAGATTGAATCAAATTATGTTTAGTCCTGGAAGTTGGAACGAAACTTCAACTTATGGTTCAAGAGCACGCTTTTACCGACGACTAGCTGAAGAAAATAGAAGTTATGGAATAATTCAAAAAATAGTTGATAGAATTATTATTTAATCACAGTTCCAGCTCTTCCTTTTAATGCTTTATCTAATAATTCTGGTTTAGTTATTATAACTTTTTTGCCTTTTTTCAAAAAATTAATACTGGCTTGTATTTTAGGCCTCATCGAACCTTCTTTAAAATCTTCTACAAGTTTTTTCGCATCCTTAACACTCATTTCTGCAATCGGTATTGGATTTCTGCTTTCATATTTTAAATAAACCTGGTCAATATCTGTTAAAAATATCAATAAATCAGCTTTTAATTCTGAGGCTAACAATTCTGTTGAATAATCTTTATCAATAACAGCTTCTACTCCCTTTAATCCATGTTGTTTTATAACAGGAACTCCTCCACCACCACAAGCTATTACTATATAATCATTTATTAAACACTTGATTTGTTCAATTTCAATTATTTTCTTTGGTTTGGGAGATGCAACAA
>WVXN01000038.1:18061-18315 GCA_011773475.1 Candidatus Aenigmatarchaeota archaeon | reverse complement strand
GTAAGAATATTGAGCATCTTTACTAATTGCTTCTTCGCCTTTTTCAAATCGGTCTTTTATTACATTTCTGGCATACAGGTAAGAATAATAAGCATTTTTTGAAATTGCATCCTTATTCTTTTTAAACACTTTAGAACCAAACAACTTTAATATCTCATTCGTATAATTAAACATTAATTCTATTTTATTCTTATCTAATTTATCATAAATATATTTAATTGTATAACTTTTATTAATATCTAAATTTAATTGAG
>WVXN01000038.1:6288-17955 GCA_011773475.1 Candidatus Aenigmatarchaeota archaeon | reverse complement strand
AAATCTACTGTATTATCATTAAATTCACTATTAATTTTTAATTCAATCTCGGATTTAACAAAATTATCTAATTTTTCTTCTGACTCGTATAATAAAGCATCTTCATAGCTTATATGATATTCATGATCTTTATATTTAAATAATATATAGTCATTTTTAAATTCTTTTTCCATTTATGAATTCCTTTTTCTTAATTAGATACTTCTTCACCATCCTCATCATTTTCCATATAAAATTTCAATTCTTTGATTTTTTCTTCTAAATTAGGTACATCATCCGTACTTAAAACAATAGCTTTAAATTTAACTAATCCACAAGTATTCAATATATCAGTTAATTCTGCTAAATCTTCCTTATTACATTTAATCATAATATTTACTAAATCTTCATTTTCCATATTTACTTCCTTTTATTATAAACATCTATTTAATCTATTTGCTAGTTCATCCAAATCTATTTTATATTCAATACTTTCTAACATAAACAATAATTTTAATTGAGTCATATAAGTAATATCTTCATTTGTCTTTTTATCAATTACCTGTATATTATATCCTTCCTTAATCATTTGTTTAATATCTGTTAAATTAACATAACCTTTGTTTTTTGTATCGTATAATTTCCTATTACTACTATATCTATAGATAAGTCTTAGCATATAAAAATCTCCTATATTTGTTTAGCCTTACATTTAATTGCTTTACTTGTTTTTATCGTATTTTCTAATATTTGTATGTCTATTAATCTAATCACAGGAGACATTTCAGGAGGAAAAAACACAACTTTATACCACTTATTCCAAACAACATTCTCAATTAATATCATAGCTTTGCTGTCAAAACTATCAAAAAAACAATCTCCCCCCACATATTTAGGTATTTGAGTAGGCAATTCGGCAGCCTCCAAAACCTTATTAACATAAGACAAGTTAATTAGCTTCCCTTCTTCACAAGGTGTTTTAGTTCTACTTGTGACGCCCTTACTAGTACAAAAATAGGCACCGCCTGCATTATAAGCAGCAATCCCCAATCTGATATTATTATCATATTTTTTAAGTAAATCTCTTAAATATAAGCCTGCAAACCAAATATTTATTCTAGGATACATTAAATCTTTTGCTGTAATATTTTTATCATACATTCGGGCCGTCTCTAACTTAATCTGACATATTCCATAAGAAGGGCTGCCTCCATCATCTTTATTTATAACATTTCTAAAATGTGATTCTGTATAACATATTGATTTAAGAAGATTTGGTGGCTGTATTCCTAAAGTCAATGTTATGATAGCTATTATTTGAGGTATACTCATGCTTATTATCCTATTTAACAATTTTTAATATATGTTGCTCTGTTAATTCTAAGTATATTACATTAGATCCGTTAAGTAAAGAGTTATTTATTAAAGACTCTTTGAAGTGCAATCCCTTTAAAATAGATGTGCTTAAATCACAATCTTCAATTAAACATTTATTTATATATGTATTTGTAAAGTCTGTATTTATAAACTTACAATCTCTAAATGCTATATGCTTTAATTTAGCTCCTTTAAAATTAAAGTTTTTAAAAAGACAATTAGTAAATGCCGTTGATTTTAATAAACCTTCTTCTAAACTTAAATCACTTAAATCTAAATCTATAAAAGAGGCTGGTCTACCTAATTTTCCTTTAGATGATTTAAATAATTGATGTGTTTCTACTAATTTATCTAATTCTTCTTGTGTTAGTTTTTTCATTTATATCCTTTATTCTTAAATTCTCTTCTAATATCACTTTCTATTCGAGTTTTCAAGTAATGACAACATTTACATAATATTTGTAATCCATTTATATCTACAAATAATCTATTATAAAAACCATTCCAATCATCATCATCCCAACCTTCTAACTTTATTACAGGATTTATATGATCTATTTCATAATCCATATTTATTAGATCAGGTATTAATTTATACTCTTCTTCTGTGTAACCCTCCGGCCTTTTACAGCATGCTTGCTCACATCCTGCACAAAACATTATTTTATCACCCAACTCATATTTAATCTTACATTGTTTATATTGAGGAGACCATCCAAATACTCGGCGCGCATAAGCCACTATATATTGTTTTGATTTTTTATCCATCTTCTATAATACTTTTGTTTAAAATTAAGAAATTTTCATAGTAATTAATCCTATTATAACTAATATTAGGCCAAAAATAAAGCCTTTATTTGCTTCATAACGCCCTAAAACCATAGGAACATATATAAAACAGCAGGTTACAATAGTATCAAATATAATTCCATTTCTTAATATATTTTGAGGGTTTAATTTAGCTATTATAAGCCAACATAAATTGCCCAATAATGCTATTATCAGGCCCTTTATGAAGTAATAAGCTGTAATTGAAGCATTACAAGATATGTATGAGTATATCGAGTATAGTATGAATACTGATATAAATAATATAAGATTCATTTATTTTTTAATTTATCCTCTATTCTATCAATTCTTCTAGCATTATAAATAACTACTAAAGTTAAAAAAGCTATATAAATTACATCTAAAATATCCATCTTCTATAAACCTTTATTAAAATTATTTAATCTTTACATGAGGAATAATAATCTTACCTATCCATCTATTTCTCTTATTCAAAATCATTGGAATAAATGTAGGAATACCGTCCTCAATAACACCGCATCCTAAAATAGGTTTATCTTTCATCTTCTTACCGTAAGCAAATGCATATTTATGCCTATCTATAAGACATCCACAATTAAAGCCATATAATAAAGAAGCTTCATTGGCCCAATACAATATACCTGCATGACTATGAATGTGTCCAATAACTGTAGATTGCATATTACCAATGGCCGACTTCTTAGCGGCCGTCATACCACTAAACCCTTCACCATGTTCGTATCTTACACCATCTACTTCCCAATATTCACGCCATTCCCATCCTTTAGGAGCTTCTAAAAATTCATGATAATCCCTTAAAAATGCTTTAGGAATACCACTTGTAAAAGCTTTTCTAAAAGGTCTAGCAGTATGATTTGAGGTACAAACCATTACTTTTGGAAACATTTCATATAATTTATGCATGTCTTTTAATGCTGCTTTTAATTCATCTCCGGCGCTATATCCATCAGGATCATGGTCCCAATTACCTAATGCATGAAAATCTACTTCATCACCTAAATGAACTATATGATCGAATTTACCATAATACTTATTTACTTCCTTTAAGAAATTTAAATGATCTCTATGAGCAAATGGGTATTGTGTATCTGGAATTGCTAGTACTCTTGCCATTTATCCTAACCTCACGTAATAGTTAATACTTATTAATATTATTGAACATATATAAAAAGCGTGCCAAGCTATAGTTTTTTCTGGTATATCACGCATTCGCACAAATCCATCTACTCTAGTAGTTTGTTTGATAAATATATCGTTTTTAGCTTTTATATCAAATATCATAAACTTCCTTTTAATAATTCAAAAGTTTTATTAAAAGCTTCTACATCATTAAATATCCATTGAGCTTCGCTACTTTGAGTTAATCCAATAGTATCTGATACATAATCTTGTAAGGCAGGTAACATACTAAAATATTTAATACTTATCTGAGGAACCATGATAATATTACCAACTTCTACTTCTAAATCATCCTCTTCATAACCTTCACCCACAGCTAAAACTACACACAGATGAGGTTTATTTTCAGACATACTCATGACGTCGGGCCTATTTGAAGCTTTTAATATAATTCCTGATGATGTTTTAACCTCAGTTTCATCTAATCTTTCGACCAGTATGTAATTACCTTTGAGATTGTATAATTCCCCATTTTCAGGTAGTTTTTTAAACTTTTCTAAATACATAGATTCTTTTAAATTCATCTATATTGCTCCTTATTAAAATTATTCGTAATAACCTTCTAGTAATGTATGTACAAATTCATAAACCATTTTACCATTTCCCTCATCTATAAAATCTTTTGGTGATTTTGTTTCATCTCTATAATCTAATAATTTATGAGGCCTATTATACCAAGCATTTAATTTAGCCGTATCATTTAAAAAATATCTTAACATAATATCTTTAACCATTTCTTCATAATTAACCATTAAAAGCCTCTCTTATAATACTTAGTTTATCATCATCACTCTTACCTTGCAAGTAATATTTTGCAGTATCTATATTTGACCAACCAAATACATCTAATAAATCTGCTTCATTCATACCAAAATCTGCAAATTTCGTAGCTGCTAATTTTCTTAACATATGTGGAGTTAATTCTATTTGTTTTAAAGCTCTATAGAATCTACTATATGATTTATTATATGAAACATTTTTAAGAGAAGAAGAAGGAAAGTAAACTTTCCGATATTTACCTCCCTTCCCCTTAATCAAACAATCCATATCTAAAGTAAATGACTCACTCCATCTCATCCCTGAGCTTATTATTTGTAGTGCTTTATCTCTAATATCTTTTTGAGGTAATGTATTAATTCTTTTAATAGCTTCTTTGTAGTCTATTTTTAGTTTTTTTCTATTATAAACATGTTTAAATAGATTTGCATTTGATTTTATCCAATCTTTATATAACATATCTTTATTAGTAAATAAATAGAAATCAGCTACTCTTTGAAATATTACTTTTATCGAGTATTTTTTATAGTTTTTATTAATAAGATAGTTATATAAATCTATTGGATTATCTGTAATATGTTTACAGACAGCATTTAATTTAGCCCTTTCATTTTTAATAGTTGTGGCCGCCCAACAGTTAGATTTAGATTTTATATATTCATCTATATTATTTAGATTCATCTAATAACTCCTTAATTAATTCTTTAAGATCATCATTATTTTGACTCATCATATCTTTAAGAGCTAATAACTTATCTAAGGGTTTATCACCAATAGTTTTAAAAAGTAAATCTAATTGAGATTGTAGTATTTGTAAGTCGGGATTATCTGCTAATAATCTATCACGTTCTAAAAGTAATTCTTCTAAATTAGTCATTTTAATATCCTTTTTGTTTTTCATATTAATATTATATAACTAATTTAAATATATTACAAGTTATTTTTTAGGTACTTTTGTTAATGCTTCATAAAGACTTAATGTGCTTTTGTTTAAAACATCTATATTATGGATTATTAAAGCATTTTGTTTGCCTAATTCAGTTATATTATCCATTACTTTAGTATCTTTATTTGATTTCAAATCAATATTATTTAATATAAAACATAATGTATAACATAATATAGAAACTACAACAATAGAAGGATGTATTTGATATATAAATGTTACAAAAGCCACTAGTGCTAATATAAGGCCTTTAACTAATGTAGTAAATAATTCTTTAACTGTACTCATTTATTATCCTCGAAGCAATTATAAAAATTGTCAAATTTTAAATTATTATTTCTCTCTATCCTCTTAACAAAATCATTAAATCTTATATCTTGAGGATGCCAAAACTCTTTTATTTCACTTAATATATTTGAATAGTAACATGCACTTTCTAATAGATGTAAAGGTATTTTACACTCTTTATTTAAATCCCTTTCTAAATGAGAAAGTAATTTACCTACTTCCATATTACCTATTTTAGAGCTTGCTTGTGCCCTCCAAATATTATATAAAAGTATGGCCAAATTAAATGTAGATACCTTTACTGATCTATTCATACTATCCTACTTGTTTATTTTTTAAAGCTTCAATTTTAGCATTTATTTCTTCTTCACTTTTAACAGGTTTAGAAACTCTTTTAGAAAATCCGGGCGCTTCTTGAGGTACTTTAACAATCACATATGCTGAATCAAAGGTACGGCCCGAATTAGAATTGGTACGCTCAGAAATGAAGGTATCTAATTTAATTGCTGATGCTTTGTTTTTTTCCTCTTCATCTTCAATTGTATTTACTTTACTAGTTTCTAATACGGTCATTAAAGCATCTATTAAATCTAATACTTGAGGTCTATTTAGATAGAAACTATGTCTAGCTTTCCATTTACCTGTCTTACAATCATCTGAAAAAATGTATTGCTTGTAGCTTACAATAGGTTCTTTTTTTTGTTCTTCACTCATTAGTTTTCTCCTTTATAAGTGTTTTTATTTGATCTATAGTTTCTATTACTGGATACATGCCGCCGCCATCCGTTAAAACAACAGTAGCTTTTAAATTAGGATTATGTTCTAATCCACATATTTTATCTATAAAAAATAAAGCAATATGCTCTTTAGATTTTGTGCTAGTTAATTTTATCGTTTTTATAAAATCTCCCTACAGTTAGAATTTATCTTAATATTTAATAAAATTATATAAAAACATCCCTAAAGGGAGACTTATAAAATCTTATCTATAATACCTAATTCTATACACTGATCTGCATTAAAATATACTTCATTATGTTTGGCCAAATTATCCCAATACAATACATCTTCACAGGAATTTTCAGCCATTATTCTACAAAATTGTTGCATCTCTCTATTCATCTGATAAATCTCTTGTCTTTGTATATGAGCGCGATCAAAAGGTAATTCCGTATGAATTTCATGAAACATGAACCAACTTTCTTTAGACATTTTTCTTATATTACCACTTACTAAAAGTATTGTGGCTGCCGACATTATTTTACCGTAGCCTTCAGTTATTACTTTATTAGATTTATGTAAATTACTAGCTTCTATTCTATCTTTTATAGCTAATGCGCTGTAATAATCTCCACCAAAACTATTAATTCTGATTGTGACTTTCTTTCTATCTAATTCAAATATATTAAAAGCTTCATCTAGAATATCAAAATAATCATCATCAATTGAGCCATTTATTCTAATAGAACGTCTATTAAGATTAATGCCCCATTCTAAAAAATAGATAAATAAATCTTTAGACAGCTTTTTATTCATTTTTAGCCTCTATTTTTCTAATAATATTGTTAAACTCCTCTATATTAACTTTAGTCTTAGATATATATTCAGTATAGTCCTTATCTGTTCTGGCCTCATAAGCAGGGATTATAATCTTCTCTAGTTTATTGACAATAGTTTTAGATATAGAAGTTAAAGTAACAGATTCTTTTTGAGATAAATCAGTATAATCATTATTAGGACATAATTTATTCTTAAGTCTTTTATATTCTTTTATATCATTTTTAACATTCTCATTAATAACCTTCTTTAGCTCTAAAATAGTAATACACCTTTGAATGGATTTGGATAGTAGTTCTTTTTGAGTCTCGTTAAATATTATTTTCATTATTTACTTCTTCTTAATGCAAAATGTGGCCTTGGAGTTTTTAAATATCTTACTTCATATATTTTATCATTTTTTAATTTAATTTTTCTAATCTTTTGTTTATTCAATTCTTCACATATTAAAGCTTCTATCTCTTTGTTATTATCTATACTGTCAAGATTTGCTTCATACTCTTTAAACATTTTATCTAATTCTCGTTTATTCTTAACTTTATCCCATTTAGTGGGCCAATCTTTATCAGGAAACTTTTTAAAATACTCTTTCAAAGCATCTTCATTCCAACATTTATCTTTATAATTACAAAAAGCACATCTTATTGATCCTAATTTAAAATCTTTTTTAAGTGTATCAGGAGATTCTTTATTTACTTCCACTGTTTTATAAACATCATTATATTTTTGTTTTACTTCTTCTGCCAGATCTTCACAAGGATTGAATCTTATCTCAAACATTTTACTATCGTTTTTAACATAGTAGAATAAAGAACAATGGTCAAAACCTCTTTCTTTAATAAAAGGACTATTTGCATAAGAATTTAATTGTAATATATTATTAATTTTAAAATCATCTTTTAATTCTGCCACAAATGCTTTAGTATCTTCAGCGTAAAAACATTTGTCACTTAAAGCCTTAATACTATCCATTTCTTTATATTTAGCCATTTGTTCATCTATTCTAGTAGAATGAAATCTAGAAAAAGCATCTTTAGTACTTTTAATATCTGCTATACATTTATATTTATCTGAAACTAAACATAAATCTAAACTACCTTCAATTATTCGCCCATCATCTAATTTAAATATAGTTACCGTTTGTTGTTGATATCTTACATTAAAACCAAAATGTTTTCTTAATACTTTTAAATGATTTATTGCTGAATATTCTATACTATGTCCGACACTTAATAATCTAATTACGTTAGGCTCTCTTTTCTCAGTTATTGGTAATTTTTTAACATATTCCTCTAATTCATAACCTAATTCTCTTGTGCATTTGCCTGCACTTGAAGGTCTTAACGGGTAGTATTTTCTTATTTCAGAATCTTTTTCATAATCTGATATTAAAGCTGAATCTAATAAATCAATATATCCTATTTCTGGGCCTTTTATTTTAGTCATTTTTACCGCTTTTCATCAAGTGATCAAATAATAATTCCACTATGCTATTATGAAATTCTTTAATATTAGTATTGTTATTTAAAGTTATATCAATATACATTGGATGTACGCCTGACTCAGAAGCATGTCCTTTTATTCCATCATTTTTTATTCTGCTTGGACCACATACTCTGATAAGAATTCCATTGTTGTTTTTAATATATTTAGCTTCATTATCAAATCTAACATCATCTATTATAACTAGATCATTAGGATCTTGTATATGCTCCTCTATGTTTTTATGTAACCTATCAATCCATATATCCTGAGAAATAGTATTACGCCCCCATTCTGTGCCCAATAGCTGCAATAATTTCCTGTCTTTAACATCTTTTCTACCTAAATACTGATTTGCCATAGAAGCTATATGTTTTATAGGATCAGCTAAACTAGGCGTTACTAACATGTTTACAAAAGGTTTACATAAAGCTTTTAAAATATCTCTTGCAGTAGATTTACCTACTCCTTTAGTACCGGTAAAAGCAATTAAATTTGTTTTTAATTTATTTGACATAATTATTTTTCCCAATGATTTGATATATTTCCTTCTACTTGTAATGGTATCACACCATGGCAGCTTTGTAAAGTATAGTTAGTCATTTTTTCTTCAATTTTTTTCTCATTTTCTTTTATTTGAGTATTATCAGGTACTTCTATGACTAATTCATCGTGTACTAATAGTAATGGATGTAGGTCTTTTTCTTCTAATATGCGCGCGCCTGACTCTAAAACTAAATCACTAGCCGATCCTTGAATTAAACTGTTAAAGCCTGTCATATATACATCATCTTTATCAGGTATTTTTAATTTTCTACCCATTATATTAGTTACTGATAAGCCTTTTTCTAAATGTTTATCTAGATTTTCTTTGAATTTAAAAGCTCCCATAAACTTTTCTTTAAATAACTTAATTTTAAAAGAACAATCTGCATCTGACCAATTAAAGCCATGTAATATTGAAGTTGTCTTTAATCTATTTTTACCCGAACCATAAAATAAACTTAAATCTACTACTTTACATAAATCCCTTTCTGCTTTAAATTTCTTTTTAACTTCTGATGTATCGCAGTTTACGTATTCCACTAAGAATTTAGTAACGTAATTATGAAAATTATCTCCATTTATTAATAAATTACATAAATTATGATCTTCACTTAAATATGCTATCAATACTGGCTCAATCCCTGACATATCTTTTGTTATTAATTTATAACCTTCTCTAGCTATGAATATTTCTTTTAGATCGGCCGGCACTTGTTGTAAGTTAGGATTAGACGAGCTTAATCTGCCTGTTTTAGTACCACCTATATTAAAACTGCAGTATAAAATATCATCAACCAATTTTTCTTTATATGAGGGAAAATAACTTGTATTTAATTTATTTGTTTTTGAATATTCTTTATATAATTTTACATAAGGTTTATTTTCTAATAATAATCTATTAATAACTTCTTTTCCCACACCTTTTTTAATAATTTCTTTGCCTTTTTCTCTTTTTTTATAGGTTATATCATATCCCAAACACTCTTCAAATAACCAAGCAACTTGTGATTTACTTGAAAAAGATATTGTTTTAGGCGCTTTTTGTAAAGCTGATCTCAGTAGTTTTTTATATTTTAATTTTAACTTACTTTCTTTTTCTTCTTTTAATTCTTCTTTAATTTTATTAACTGCATTATAATACATATTTTTGTATTTTTCATATAATTTTTGTCTTTCTTTTTTAGCATATAATTTATTATATTTTTCCAATTCTTTATCTAGTTGCTTTAATAAATCAATTTCTTTATTTTTATATTTAATTTCTAACTCAGACATCTTATTAAGATCTAATCTTATACCTCTATATTCGGCCTCATATAACATCTTTTCCCATTTAAGTAGTTTATCTTTATAAAATTCATATGTATTTTCTTCTTCCAATTTTCTTTTTAAAACAGATTCTAAATTATAGGTATATTTACAATCTAAGAACAAATATTCTTCATCCGAATGATCTTCATTTTCCCAAAAAGGTTCTATATTTAAATGATAAGGAGCTAAAGTTTTTAATGAGTATTTTCCTGCGACTCTGTGTATTTGTTTACCTAGTTTTTTATTTAAAGAATTTCTTTTAATATTATAAAACATTAACCATTTTTCAGGAATCTTATCACTTAATGCAATGGCCATACATCTTGTATCATCTGACCACAAATCTTTAGATATAAATAAACCTTTAGCTCTTAATGTTTTTATATCGAATTTAAAATTTTGTCCTATTAATTCCATATTTTCTTTAGGTAAATCATTAAAAAATAGTTTAAAGTCATTTATACTATCAAAAGATTTAAATTTTTCAGTGTTGTCTTTAAGCCTCCAATATATACCTATTTTAGTTATTTTATTTTTTATATGATGTAAGGCATGATCATGAGGGCATTGATGTACTGTATTATATCCTTTACAAGTTTTTACTCCACAGACTGTTTCTATATCTATTGAATATTTCATTTTATTTTAATCCTTTTAAAAACTCTTTATAATGATTTTCCCAAATGCTTTTTAATATTGCTTCTTCGCCTTTTTCAAATCGGCCTTTTATTACATTTCTGGCATAATTAGTAAGAATATTGAGCATCTTTACTAATTGCTTCTTCGCCTTTTTCAAATCGGTCTTTTATTGCATCTTTGGCATATAGGTAAGAATATTGAGCATCTTTACTAATTGCTTCTTCGCCTTTTTCAAATCGGTCTTTTATTATATTTTTGGCATATAGGTAAAAATCATAAGCATTTTTACTAATTGCTTCTTCGCCTTTTTCAAATCGGTCTTTTATTACATCTTTGGCATAATTGTAAGAATAACAAGCATCTTTACTAATTGCTTCTTCGCCTTTTTCAAATCGGTCTTTTATTACATCTTTGGCATAATGGTAAGAATAATAAGCATTTTTACTAATTGCTTCTTCACCTTTTTCAAATCGGTCTTTTATTATATTTTTGGCATAATGGTAAGAATATTGAGCGTTTTTACTAATTGCTTCTTCGTTTTTCTTAAACACTTCTGAACCAAACAACTTTAATATCTCATTCGTATAATTAAACATTAATTCTATTTTATTCTTATCTAATTTATCATAAATGTGTTTAATTGTATAACTTTTATTAATATCTAAATTTAATTGAGTACAAAAATCTTTAATACCCTCTTTACAAAAACCTAAACTTCTACATTTATTAAAATCTACTGTATTATCATTAAATTC
>WVXN01000038.1:0-6177 GCA_011773475.1 Candidatus Aenigmatarchaeota archaeon | reverse complement strand
TATAATAAAGCATCTTCATAGCTTATATGATATTCATGATCTTTATATTTAAATAATATATGGTCATTTTTAAATTCTTTTTCCATTTTATTTTAATCCTTTTAAATTGTTTTTGTTTATAATCTCGCTTATGTCTATATGTGGTAGTTGTTCTCTTATTTTACTCCATTTTTCAATTTCTTTTTGTTTTAAAAGCTCTTTATAAAATATTAAATATTCTTTTTTGGCGTCACTTCTTAAAATCTCATTATTTAATATACATTTTTCAGATATAAATAATAAAAAAGCTTTTAATTTTTCCTCTTTTTTACTATTTGATCTTAATAAAAATGTTTTAAGTTTTTTAATTTGAGTGTCTAATTGATTCATTTTATAATATCCTTTTTATCTAGTTGAAAAATATAATATTATTAGTATTGTTAATAAAAATAGGTTTTTATAAAAATAATAGCTTGAATTTTTCATTTTAATATCTTTTTTAAAAGTTGTTGTCTATTATTAGTATTATAAAGTCATTCAGAAATTAATACAAGTTTTTAATTAAGTTTCAATAATTACAATTATTTATAAAAATTATAAAAATGATTTAAAACTAATAATTGACTTAAATAATTGGCAGTGATATACTTAAATAGTTGTTTTTAATTAAGTCTCTAAATTAAAATATAAAATAGATTGTATTAATTATACATTATAGTTTTTTATTAATTAAAATGAATTATTTGTAAGTCATTGAAATTATATTATAGATTTTATAATTATTTAATTTTATTATGCTAAATAGATTAAATTGAATTAAATAAGAAAAATTGATGGGAAAAAACCAAAAATTATCAAAACCATCTAATATAAGGCGAATTTAGGGGCATTTTGATTTTCATTTTAAAATTGATTTTCCCAAAAGCATTTGATGTAAAATTTCTCTATTTTTAATAGTATTTGAAGATATACTTTTATCAATTTTCTAAAGATTATGATAAGATTATGACTTACATTGTATTTATATTTATTCTCAATATTAATCATTTTTATATGTCCTTGGGGTGAAACGCCTTTTTAGCAGTTTTAACTATTGGATGATTGTCATCTTGTTGAAAATAGTATCTAAACACATAATACCAATTAGTCCATTTATGTTCTATAATTTTATTGCAAATCCATTTAGTAATAGGCATATTAACGGTTTGTAGTCTAAGCCATGTTAAAATCTTTCCATCTGTTTTTAAAATCTTTAGGCCATTTCTATATTTATAATCTTGTAAACAAGTTATTATCATGGTTAGAGAAAGTACCCACAAAAACCAAAAAGATACAAATTTTAACAATTTATTATTACTTATATACATATAAAATATAAGGTCGCGTGGATGTGTTCTATAAAGAAAATCTACAGGAAATACTTCTACATATGAAGGTAATCTTTTATAAGTCTTTTTAAATAGACATAATAAAGCAGTGTGGTTGTCATGTGACCAATTTTCTATTGTATTAATATCGTCTTTATATTTATCCTCAAACCATAATTCTTCGTGTATTTGTTTTATTAGTTTCTTCTTTTTATCTAAATATCTGTTGTCTAGTAGGTTGTTAAGAAAACAATACTCGGTAAAGAATAATATAGAATTTTCACCGAATGGGTATATCTTCCAAGAGTCTTTATATATTTTCATTTACTTCCTTTTATTTCTTTTTTCATTTAATAAAATTATTATAAACCAAATTATAAATACTGTCCATCCGCCTATAATAAAGCTTACTAATAAATCATCACTCATATTCTTTTCCTCTTTTTCTTTTCAAACATAGGGCACCAATCGAGATGATGGTCTGGAAAACTTGTATATTTGGCCCCACATTCACATTTTTTAATGGTATATTTTATATTACTACTTGATGTTATATCCAATATCTTATCAGATGTGATCCATTTGTCAATCATTTTTCCATCTAAATTTCTAGCTACTCTATATATTTGTCTGTTTATGCTGTTGACTCCTATTTCTAATATATCAAAATCTAACCACATATATTTATGTTCTATACATACTTTATCGCCAGCTTGAAGGCTTGGTTTAGTCAACTTCTCTTTGGTAACTGTGTGTTTTACGGCCTCGCCGGTTAAGTTATTTACAATGGCATAAGAGCTTGGTATAGTCCATTCTATTGTGTGTAATTTATTCTCATATAAAACTAAGTCGCCTTCTTTAAACATTTTTTGTTGCCTTTGTTAGGGCGCGGCCCATTACTATTCAAAATCCTATTAAATTTCTTACAAATTTTTATCAAAGATCCATATCACTAGTTTTAGGATGTCTATAGTTAGGTCTAATACTTTTATGTAAAACCAGTTTATTTTTAATCTTATTAAATATTCCTAAATTAATCTTAAAAACTTTATAGCTATTATGTACAAGCGCCTCTAATTCCCACGTATTCTTTTTTAGGTCCTTTCTTAAATATAGTAAGGAGTTTTTTGGAATCTTTATCTCTGTCTCGATTCTATATAGTTTAGGTGCTATTTCACGCTCCATTGCTTCTATGAAGATTTCCTCTGTCGCTTTATATGTAGTTATGGGCCGTTCATTTAATAATAATAGATCATGTAATCTATAGGGCTGTTCTTCAAATTGTTCATTTATATTTATGATTGGCTCAATAAATATTTTATATATTTTAGATATTGTCGATTTAGAATTCTTTTTAGTAACATCGGGCCTTACCTTATATTTTTTATTTACTTTAAGGAATCTTTGTCTTTTTCTTTTAGTCATTTTTTACCTTTTATAGTTTCTTATTATCTATATTAAAATTATCGGCAGAGTCAACATTTTGATTAGTGAATTCTTTAACAATAGTGGTTTCCACAACTTTCTGACTTTGCGGCAGATACTCAAGATATGTTATGGTACCTTCTTTGGCTAGATGACTTCGGGCTGTATCAAGCGTCAGTTTTGACACATTTGGAATCTGTGCCTCTCGCTCAAGAATAAATATGTTGTCTACTACTTGGCCTAATACAGAGCCGCCCCTTAATGTCGACTTAGAAAGTTTTTGATCGGGCGTCGTAAGTTTGGGTTGAATTATTAAGTCTATGTGAATTTGATGTTTTAGAGCAAATGCTTTTAGCTGCATACATAATTTGGCCACTTGTTTATAGTCTTCTGATTCTATCAGGCAATGATGCAGATGGTCAATCCAAAAATATTTAACACCTTCTTCTATTAGGGCCAACATCCATGTGCTAAGATCCTCAAATTCAATAACTCCGTAGCCGTCGGCAAAGTATAGGGGCCAGTCTTGGAGTTTTTGTCTAAATTCTTTTAGTATTGTTGGAAGATTTTCTTCTGCCGAGTTTTCTTCTGCCGAGTTTTCTAATAAATTCAATGAGTTAGGGCGCGGCCCATCACTATTTAAAGAGCTTATTCTGTCGAATTCTTCTAAAGATTGACTCAAATCCATCTTTACAATCGGCTCTTTCTTCCAAATACTTAGGAGATGGGGCAAAACTTCAGACTCTGGACTCAATTCCCTACTAGCATAACCCACCGGAATCTGGGCTTCAAGCCACATAAACATCATAGAGTGCCAAAGAGAGTTTTTACCAGTTTTAGCCTCTGCATGGGTTACTGTTATTTCTCCAAGCCTTTTGCCGCCTCCTAACGCCTTGTCTATGCCGTCGATTAATGTAGTATGGCCCATTTTACGATCTTTATCCTTGAGGAATTTTAGTAGAGGCTCAAAATATATATGGGCTGGTTTAACTATTTTAGGTAGAGGGGGGCGCTGTGAGGCTCTGAGAAGCTCTGTGAGATGTTCTGGGCCGTAACCTGACATTAGGTATTCGTTTGGATCTTTGATGTGTTGTGGGGGCGAAATAAGCCGGATTTCAGGCCTATTTAGTCCGGCTTTTAGGGCTGTTATAAGTTTGTCGACTGCATCCCTGACCTTGGATTTAACTAAGTCATCGGAATCATTATCAAACCATATATAGATTGTTTTGAAGGTTTTGGGGATCGTTGATAGCAGATCGACTGTGCCGGATAATGAATTAATTCCTAAAGTAGCTAATGAAGTTATTTTAGAATCAGGGCTTAATTCCAAAACAGACAAAGCATCAATCTCTCCTTCGACAATAATTAGGTCGTCGGCAGAGTTAAAACTTTCAATAGAGGGAATATAATATCCAGTTGTTTTGCCTTCTAGCTTGTATTTATAGGGATTTGTGGGATTTAAGGCTTTATATTTAGTGGCTTGGACTTTGCCAGTTTTGTAGTTTATGTATGGTATGTGTAAATAGGTGCCATCGGTCTGGATATTGTGCGTAGAGGACGTTATTGAGCGTAGACTTAAATAAGAGTGGGCCGGCTGCAATTGTTGGTTTTTATTAAGGTCTTGCTGTGCCGAGTTTAAAGTAGAGGATAGGGCTTGTGCAAGTTTGACTCTGCCGCCGGTTTCGCCGCATACAAAACATTGGAATTGTCCTGTCTCAACAAGAATTGCTAGGTTTTTCTTGTGATGATGGCAAAATGGGCAATAAGTGCGAAAATTTTTGCCGTCGTTTGAGAAATTGCCTTCTAAATCATCGTAATTTATATCTTCGTGCATTATTTACCCGACTTTTTAATGTGTTCTGTTGTTGATTGTTTGTACTGCTCGAGTTCTTTTATGTGTTCTAAGGTCTTAAAATCATATATAAACTTTTCAGTTATGTATTCACATTTGGTTTGAACAATTAGTAAGTCGTGGGCTTTATTGGGGTTTGTTTTAATTTGACCATCTACACAACCCATAAAATATATTAAAAATAGATATTGCTGCATAAGTACTCCTTTTTATTGGTTTAGGAGTATTTTAGCATAAATTTTAGGCCGGCGCAAGATTTATTAATATTTTTAATATATTCTCAATATTTTAATATTAGGTATTTATATTTCGTTTTTTGGTTATTTTTTAAAAAATAGTGTACTTATCCCGATTCCTGTATTTCTTCTAAATTTAATTATTAATTTATTTTTTGTTTTTTGATTTTTTTGGCTTGAGGCCAAAATCAAAACTAATTAATTTTCTATATTATTGTGTAAGAATTATACTTGTTAAAGTTTTTTATATTTATTTTTCTTTATTATATCATATAAAATTTTTATGTTATTTAAGTGCCTAATATTAGATAGGGTTGATATAGCCGTAAGGCTAGTATATCAATACCCAAATATCTAATAATATTAGGTTTATAAAAGTATAGGACTAAATTAGTCGTAATCCTTAAAAAAGTGTGTTATTATATAAAATATATTATTAATAAAAGGGTTTATTTGCCGAGGTTAATTTATTGAATTTAATAAGAAAAGACATACAAATTGCCATATGTTTATTATACATTTTAAATCATAACTATGTAAAAATATTAGTACTTGCATTTGAGATAGAGAATAAGTTTAAAATAAAAGTATCTGAAACAGTACTTAGAAAAATAATAACTACTTTAAAAAACCATAATCTATTAATTATTGGTAAAGGAGTAGGGGTTAAAAGAGCAAACAGAAATAAAATAAATATTTTAGATGTTTATGAAGCATTAGGTGTAGATTGGAGCCAAAGTAATTTAAATTTGTCTGATCCTGCCGGAAAGATTGGTCGAGGTATTTACAATTATATCGGAAACTGTTATATTAATTATATAGAAATAGATAGATTAAATAATTTAAAAGGATTAAAATAAAATGGAAAAAGAATTTAAAAATGACCATATATTNNCATATATTATTTAAATATAAAGATCATGAATATCATATAAGCTATGAAGATGCTTTATTATATGATTCTGAAAAGAAATTAGAAGAATTTGTTAAATCCGAGATTGAATTAAAAATTAATAGTGAATTTAATGATAATACAGTAGATTTTAATAAATGTAGAAGGTTAGGTTTTTGTAAAGAGGGCATTAAAGATTTTTGTACTCAATTAAATTTAGATATTAATAAAAGTTATACAATTAAATATATTTATGATAAATTAGATGAGAATAAAATAGAATTAATGTTTAATTATACGAATGAGATATTAAAGTTGTTTGGTTCAGAAGTGTTTAAAAAGAATAAGGATGCAATTTCAAAAAATGCTTGTTATTCCTACAATTATGCCAAAGATGTGATAAAAGACCGATTTGAAAAAGGCGAA
>WVXN01000089.1 GCA_011773475.1 Candidatus Aenigmatarchaeota archaeon | reverse complement strand
TTTAAAAAGGGCAATCTGTTTTTACTTCCCATTCTTCAACATTAGGAGTTAATTCATATTGCTTTGGTTCTTCATTACTTTTAGTCATATCAAATAAAGGCACGTTCATACCTTGTGTATAATATCTTCCAGTTGGTATATCATAGCTTAAAATTGTAAATTCACCTATCTTGCCTTGAAAGTTATATTTAGTCTTTAGATTGCAAAACATTACTGAATTATCTGTAAAATCTCTGTGTATGCAATAACCATCGTGCGTTTGGTTTCTAAAGTCAGAAGTTCCACTTACATCATAAAGAGTTGGCATTTCATAAGTTCCATCATCTTTTTTTCTCATTTTAGTTGGATGAGCCACTAACATAATCACAACATTATTAGTCTGTGCAAACATAGTTAATCTACTTAAAACAGAATCTCTTTCTTCTTTTGTTGATGCTCCTTGAACTTTATTAAAAGCATCTATGACAAAAATATTAATTCCATAAGTAAACATTTGTTCTTTGAATTTATCGAATATCCAATCCCAATTTGCTACTTCTCCTGCTTCAGGCATCGTATAATATAATCTTTGATTTGCCCATTTAACATATCTTTCAATGTCTGATGGTGTTACTCTTTCACCTTGACTTTTCCAAAAAGGTTTGCCAATTACTTTAGGAATTACCCTTGTTTGATGTAATGAAAGTGGTGAATGTTCAGGAGTAAAAAAACTTGCTTTTAAATCATAATCATTAATTAAATTTAGTGTGTACCATTCAGAAAATTCACTTTTTCCGTGCGAAGGTATGCCAGTTATTGTAACTAAATGACCATTCATAATTGAAAAGAAATTATTGATTTCTGAAAAACTTTCGTGCTTAGGTTTTAATGTTTGTGGTAAACCATTATTATAAAAATCAAATATTCCTTCACTTAATTCATCAATGGTTATTGTTCCTGATACTGGAAATCTTTTCTTTTTGCTTAAACTTTCTTTAATACACCCTTTTATCAAATCACCATTGGCATCTTTATTTTGCCATTCTACATATTCACATTTGTATCTTCCAAGCCTTTGTGCAATCTTCTCTTTTAGTTCATTTCCTTTCTCATCGTTATCAACACAAATAACAAATCTTTCAATTTCTTTCAGATATTTTTCGGAGTTTTTCCAGTATTCATCATTATCATTAGCACCATTTGGAACTGATATTGCTGATTTTATTCCTACTTCTCGAAGTGCTAAAACATCAAATTCTCCTTCTACTATGTAAACTACATCAGCACCAATAACAGAATTTATGTTATAAAAAATTGACTTACCACCTTGTGATTGAGTGAATCTTTTATTACCTGAACGATACTTTTTATTGACTATCTTATTTCCTTCAAAGTAATTAAAAACTATGTTGTTTACTTCTTTTTGTAGTGATGGTTGATAATATTTTTCTTCAGTTATGCCAAGTTGAATTAATGTATTTTGACCAATGTTGCGTTCTCTTTGAATCCATTTAACCAGGTTTTCAGAAAGTTTAGTAAAGTTCTGCCAATCTTGTCTTGGTAGTTTAAATTCAAATTCTTTTGTGTCTTTAAATCCTAATGCTCCACAATTATAACATTTAGCTACACCACTATTAAAGTTTACATACAAGCAAGGGTCATTCTTTTTCTTTCTGCTCTCTGAACAATTAGGGCAAGTTGTTTTCTTAACACCTCTTTCAGATTTAACCCTGATTTCATTCCAGTTGATAAAAGTATTCATAATGCTATATTTGGTTTTTTAAACGTACTTGGTTCTTTATAACTATCCCAAAATAAACCTTGATAATTATTTTCAATTGAATTATAAACCACAAATCTAATTTGATTAATTGATTTTTCTTCAAACTTCTTAATCAAGATTTTTAAAGTCTTATCACTTTTTATTGGTTTATTAATTTCATTTCTGTAATCAAGCCAAATATTAAACATTTCATTTTTTTCAATACTTAAAATATTTTCTTTATTAATTTCTTTTATCTTTTTTTCATTGTTATTATTATTATCATTGTTATCTGTTGCCCTTTGTTTGCCCCTCGTTTGCCCCTCGTTCGCCCTTTGTTCGCCCTTTATTTGATAATTATCGTATGAAACTATTGTTATTATTGAGTTTTGGCGTGTCGATTGTTTGCCCACTTCACCAGTCTTTTCAAGATTTTTTAAAGCGTTTCTAATTTGCTTTTCTGAAAGTCCTGTTTCATTGGATAAATTTGAAATAGAAGTTATGAATTGACCTCGTTTAACTTTTTGACCTCGCCAATTTGAATCTGTGTGATTTGCTCTTAATAAGCAGTGAATGAATAAAACTTTAGTTGGAATATGATTATACCATTCCCAATTTAAAAGTTGTCGGTGTAGCTGAATCCAGCCATTTGATGTGTCTGTTGTCATTATACGTTGGTTTAAATTAATGCGTTAGAAAAAAAAGGAAAGTGGAAAGCTGCCAACGCTTCAGCGGTTCGATAAGAGAGCTACTATTATCTATCCACTTTCGCAAAGTTAATATTAAAAATCGTATTTCGCAAATAAAATTTCTTGATTGTCATCTCTATCGTAATGAGCAATCTCTAAAGTTTTAAATCTCATATTGATAACCTCGAAAACATCCATTGCAGAACGTAATTCATAACCATCTTTAAGAGTAAACATAAATTCAAATACTGAATGATTTTTACCATTCCAAGAGAAAAGGAAATGACCATCTTTAAATATTTCAAAGAATACAGGTTTATCAAAATCAACCTCTTGGTGTTTTAAGACATCTTCTATCAACTGATTCATTTCGCTTGGTTTCATTGATTATTAATAACTTCAATTCCTGCTGAATTTGGTAGGCTGAAACGTCTAAAAGATAGCCTTTATTATACCAATTTCTTCTTCTCTTTAATGGTGTAAAATTAATCATTTTTTATTTGTTGAGGATTTCGTTTTTATAATGGAAATAAAATTCTTTGCACAATTCAACCTTCTCTTTTATCTGTTCTTCAAGTTCTGTATCACGTTCAAAACTAACTGTTGTTACTCTTAAACTGGCATCAATATTACTTACTTTGTGAATCTTTTGATAATCCCAATCTTTAAGAAGATAATCGGGAGTATCTACCATACAATAAGCAAGAGTTGCTTTAGGCTTATCGTAAAGCCACATATAACCA
>WVXN01000050.1:1732-1861 GCA_011773475.1 Candidatus Aenigmatarchaeota archaeon | reverse complement strand
AAATACGATTAGGATTTTATATGCTCCAATTTTTTAATTTAATTCATAATATTTACAATCCATTGCCACCATGTACTATTTCCATATGATCATAGATTCCCATCTCTCGTCTATTCCCTTCATTATCTA
>WVXN01000050.1:0-1644 GCA_011773475.1 Candidatus Aenigmatarchaeota archaeon | reverse complement strand
GTTTTGCCCATTTCTGCAAGTGATGCATTTTCTGATCCTTCTTCTAGAAGAATCTTATAGATTTCGCATGTCATTCCATCATGATCAATTCCCTCTGGAACATTAAAATACCCCTCGCAATCATCTTTCGGACATTTCCATGATAAACAATTGTTGCAAGAATATATATTATGTTTACCAGATATTAAGAATCCTTCAGGATGATCAGCACACATTCTGAAAGGACATTCAAGAATCTCAGCTTGTTTCTTTTTGTTCAATCTGTGTTTTTTGATGAAATTATAACGTCGAACCATAGACTTTTTCAAATTGTCAAGTCGTGTGAGTAGGCGTTTTCTTTGGTGAGTCCAATCTGCAACCACAACTCCTTTTGGAAGTTTTGAACTTTTTGGCAGACTACTGATTTTATGTTCTATGTTAAACATCTTGCCACATACTTTACCATCTTTTGTTAGACATTGACAAGGAGCAAATACAACCAGCCTATTACCCTTTATTAATTGGAGTTTTGATTGTTCAAGTGCAACAGTAAATAGAGACAGTACAGAATCGTAAGAACATCGACACTTTTTGTGAATATGAACAAAATCACTCTTTTTTCCACTATCTCTAAAAATTGGATCATTGAAAGTCCCTTCTACACCTACACAACCAACCCTGATCATTTTTGTGGGCAGAACACCACCGGTTATAGCATTGACTTTTGCAATAAGTTGTGGATTAATCATTTTTAAGTATGATCTTCGATATTTAAGCACCTGATTACATTTTTGGAGTAGTTCTTCTCTTGTCATATTTTTCAGACATTTCGCAAACATCATTTCAATTTTGTTTTTATGATCTCTTCTTCTTTTGCCATCCTTTTTTCTGATTTTTATTTCATTGAGAGAAATCATTTGCGTATGATATTTTTGGATTTTAGAATGATTGCGAAATATTTTTTTAGTTTTATGAAGGACAGATTTTTTTTCAGCTTCTATAACACTGTGTCCTAGAATATTGAATAGGCGTGAGAAATTTATTTCTGTTATATTTTTCAGAATAGGATTTACAGTTTTCATCTCTTTTTCACAAATAATAAGAAAGAATTCAACATCACGGATCCGCATTGATTCTATATGTTCATTACAAGCCTTGTAAAATGATAATAGTCTAGTTAGCTTATGTAATACTATATCCAAATTGCGAAGAACATCATCAAACATTGCAAACATATTTTGCACATCCAAACGAGTGTATTTTTTGTTTATATCTAGTTTTTCGATTGTTAGTTTGAAAGTATTAATTGTGTTCACTATATGTGGAATATCAAAAAGTACCAGCGATCTTTTGTTTCTGTTATTCCGTTTTCGTTGATTAATTTTTTTATGGTTCCTTCTTGCCATACGAATTCTTCTATATTGGTTTTTCCTAGTATCCGTAACAATAAATTTCATCTTTGGCAGTTGAGACTCTTTTCTATTAGTTCGGTAACCCCATGATCTATTGTTTTTCAGTTTTGTCATCCTACTTTTGTGTTTTTTCACAGCCCGTTTGACACGCAACCTATATAGTCTTTCATGAAATCTTTTTATTTTATCATGCATCAAAAAGATAGAATCGTCTGTCTCATTTGTCAATTCTTGAGCTGATGTCAATTGTTCT
>WVXN01000051.1:4223-8041 GCA_011773475.1 Candidatus Aenigmatarchaeota archaeon | reverse complement strand
TCTTCACTTACCTTTTTTCTTTTTTCATCAGGTCTTACCACATAATTAACAGAAGGCCATGCTGGAGCTCTTAATATCAATTCTCTAATATATTTTATGTTATTTTCTGTAACAGTAACAGGTATTGTTAATTCTCTTGCAATAATTTTAGGTATTCCTACTTCATTTATACTTATACAAGGGTCAGGAGAAATTACAGTTCTCGCAGAAAAATTAACTCTTTTTCCTGTTAAGTTGTGTCTAAACCTACCTTCTTTTGATTTAAGTCTATCTGATAAAGTTTTTAATGGCCTTCCAGACCTATGTCTTGCTGCTGGAATTCCAGATAAACTATTATTAAAGAAAGTTGCAGCGTGGTATTGTAAAAGTTCCCATAAGTCTCCTATTATAAAATCAGGAGCGCCAATTTCTATGTTTTCTCTTAATCTCTGATTTATTCTTATTATATCAACAAGTTTATGAGTTAAATCATCTTCACTTCTTTCTCCTGTTTCTAATGTTATTGATGGTCTCATTGTAACTGGAGGAACAGGTAATAATGTTATTATTAGCCATTCGGGTCTTCCACCTTTTATTTTCAATAACTCCAAATCTTCGTCAGGTATTTTTTCAAGCCTCTCCCTTATGTCTAATGGTGTTAGTTCTACTATATCTTCTTTTTCTCCCACTTCAAAAAATGTATATGGCTTATTGAATTTTATTTGTTTTTGTTCTTCTCCACAATGAGGACACTTTTTTATAGTTGTCGTCGATGATGCTGATACAACTCTTCCACAACTCCAACAAGTCATTTTCAATATTTTATAAATTAATTTTGAATATAATACATGAATTACTGGTTTTGTTAATTCTATATAACCAAAATGTCCGAAACAAGAACCCATACCCCTTCCACAAGTCCTACATCTTAATCCAGGATCTATAACACCAAGCTTGGGATCCATTACTCCCCCTTCCAATGGAAATCCATCATTATCATACAATTCTGCTCTTGTAATTTCTGTTGATGACATCTCCTTTACTATTTTTGGAGATAAAAGATAGAACTCTATGGAATCAATCATTTTTCCGCTAATTTTAATTTTAGGATATATCATTAATGTTTTTAATTCATCTAGTAACAGTTTGAACGCATAAGACATTTCTATTTCACTGACATCGCTCTCTTTACAAACCGGACAAACATTTTTTTCTAGTTTCCTATCCCAGATTGCAGCTATACCACATTTTCTACAAAAAGGAACAAAAACCCTATCAGAATTAAATCTTTCTTTTAATGTTAGCACAGCACCATGAGCAATCAAACAATCCTTTTCCATCTCTCCGAGTCTCAGTCCCCCTTCTTTTGCTTTACCTTCTGTTGGTTGCCTTGTCAATAAAGTGACAGGACCTCTTGACCTTGCTTGAATTTTGTTTGCGACCATATGATCTAATTTTTGATAATAAATTATTCCAGTAAATATTTCAAATTCAAATTTTTCTCCAGTTATTCCATTATAAAAAATTTCTTTCCCATCGCTTCTAAAACCTAATTCATGTAAAATTTTTCTTATATCGTTTTCTTTAGCGCCAGTAAATGCGGAAGCATCAATTTTTTTGCCGTTTAAAGCAGAGGTTTTTGCAGTTAATATTTCTAAAAGTTGCCCTATGGTTTGTCTGGATGGTATAGAATGAGGATTTAACATAACATCAGGAACTACGCCTGAAGCAGTAAAGGGTAAATTTTCTTGAGGAGCTATTAAACCAATAACAGATTTTTGTCCATGTCTAGAAGCAAACTTATCTCCCAATTCTGGAACCCTTAAGTCTCTAACAGAAACTTTAATAACTTTATTTCCATTAGAATTCTCTGTTAAGAAAACCCTATCAACAATGCCTTTTTCTCCATGTCTTAGGCATATTGAACTCTCTCTCATATTAGCAATTCCAGACATTAATTCATTCGCTGATAAGAATCTTAGGGGTGATATCCTTCCTACTAAAACAGAATCGCTACTAACAAGAGTTTCTGGTGGTAAGACACCATCTTCTGCCAGATCTGCATAATCTTCTTCACTTCTATAACCTCTAACATCTTTGTCTGGAGCTCCAATTTCATCTTCTTGACCTCCCCAATATCTTTTTTCTTCAGCTGAATATATCCTATAGAACATTGACCTGAATAAACCTCTTTCTATAGAAGATTTGTTGAAAACAACGCCGTCAAACATATTATATCCTTTATGACATGCAACTGCAACAATAACATTTTGTCCAGCCGGATGTTTATCAATATCAACAATATCACTTGTTTCAGTCTCTACTAAAGGAACCTGAGGATAAACCAAGACATTTGATTTTGTATCGCTTCTTAAAAAGAAGTTTGGTTGATATAAACCTATAGATTGACAAACCATTTTTGCTCCAAGGTTTACCCTGTCTCCTCTATTATGTTCTGGGAAGGGAAGTAAACTTGCAGGTATTCCAAATATTCCTGTCGGCGTTAACTCCAAATGAGTATGAGAAGGTGTTATATCTTTTTCATTTAGGGCAACTAAAGAATTATCTTCTTCTTCAGTATCCAAAAATTCTATAGAATTCATTTTTATGAGGTCGTACCAACCAATTTCACCATCAATTAATTTTTTCAATTCCTCTTCTGTGAATTTTGGTTTACCTTCTTCTAAAATTATTAGAGGTCTTCTAACCCTTCCTGCATCTGTATTAATTCTTACTTCATTTAGAACAGATATAAAGCTAAAATTAACTTCTCTTGATATTTTTCCATCTCTTCTTTTTTTCCTCAACTCATCAATAAATTTTTTTGTTTCAGTTGTGTGTCCAATTGGAACACCATCTAAATAAACATCAACACCTTCTTTATCAAGTTTTATAATGCTTATTAATCTTTTTATTTCGTTGTCAGTTAGACCATCTGTTACTTCTGCAAACAAGGCTAAATGTTTTCTTAAGCCAATTGTTGGACCTTCTGGTGTTTCTGAAGGACAAAATCTTTGCCAGTGTGTTGGATGAAGTTCCCTTGCTTCAAAATGCTCTTGGGTGGAAGTTAATGGTGATAAAACAAGTCTCATGTGAGATAAAGAGTCAATGTAATTTTTTCTTTCTAATCGTTGAGAAACTCCTGTTCTTCCACCGATCCAAGCTCCTGTTGCCATTGCAGATGCTAACTGATTTGTTACAACATTTGCTTCAACGATTGTTTGAACTGGAGGTAGTTTTCCTCTTTTTGCCATTTTTTGATAATTGTATTTTATTCTTGCAATTAACCCCCATCTTCCAACAAGAATGGATCTAAATAAAAGTTCTAATAGATTCCCTGCTAATTTAATTCTTTTGTTTCCATAATGGTCTAAATCGTCTTTAGGTATTTTTCCCAGTGCTAATTTTATTATCTTAGTTATTGCTTTTAACAAGTAGATTGATTTTTCTTTTCTGTTTTTGGACTCTTGACCCAAATGAGGAAGGAGATATTTGTTAACTATTTGTTCAACTCTTTCCTTTCTGTATTCCTTTTGAACTATTTTAAGATGTTTTCCAATAAATTCTAAGGCATCTCTTTGTGTTTGAACATCAGTTTCATAAAGATTAACATAAAAATCATTTATTATTTCTTCATCCTTTAAGCCTTCGACTATGTCTTTATCCTTTTCTAGTCCAAGAATCTTTAACAGAACAACTATTGGCAATCTACGAATGTTTGCAAAAGAAATGTATATTGTGCCATCATTTTTTCTTTCTATTGTATGCCTTTGAATAAAACCATTTCTTTCAGAGTTTATCCTTATTAATTCTGTATAATTTCCTACATTCTGTTCTTC
>WVXN01000051.1:3064-4156 GCA_011773475.1 Candidatus Aenigmatarchaeota archaeon | reverse complement strand
GGACAAACTTTTGATTTTAACATTATAGGCATTTCTGCAAGTAAAACATTCACAGGTTCTTGTTCAACTTTGTTCACAATTGGTGTTATTTCAACGTAAACAGGAGCTGTATAAGAAAAATCTCTTATTCTAGCTTCCATTGGTAATATTTCTCTAACTGCTCCCTCTGCTTCTTTCACACATGGTTTTCCAACAGTAACCTTTCCAAATTTTAATACAAGTTCTCCTATTTCTGGTACTTCTGGTTTTATTTCTTCTATTTGATCTATTATTTTTTGTAAACTATTATCTATAAAATCATTATAACTATCAATTTGAAACCTAACAAAACCAACATCATTTTTAAATGCTCTTAAAGCTTCATTCATAATATCACTTTTTCTTTTTAACAACAATTCTGTAATACATTGAAGTTCCTGCTGTTTTAGATTTTCTAATAATCTTTAAAATATCACCTTCTTTTGCGTTTAATGCTTTTACAACAGGATCAGTTGTTAAAATTTTTGGAAGGTTTTTAGGTTTTATTCTGTATTTTTCTAGGAGTTCATTTTTTTCTTTTTCATTGAGAATAATATGCTCAGGAACAAGTTCATGTTTTAGAATATTGAATTCTTCTGCCAATCCATCACCATATACTCCTATTTAAGAGTGAAAAACCTTAAAACGTATTTTCTATATTGTTTTCTAGCCTTTATAAACTTTACTGTTTGACGAATTTTTATGTCCTTCTCCTTCTAGTTCTTTTCTTCTTTTTAGGCTTCTTTTTCTTAGGTTTTTTCCTCTTTCTGACTCTTTTTTTAGATTTTATGGTTTTTAAAGGAGTTTTTGGTATTCCAGGAGTTTCTTCTACTACTTTTAGCTTAACATATTGTTGTTGCGGTGGTGGAAAATAAATTAATAATGCAAAATTAATGATAGAAACTGCTATTAATAGCATACCTATAGTTATTGCCAAAGCACTCCATGGACTATAGTAGATTGTTATAAAACCAACTATAATTAAAATCAGATTCAAAATTACTATTGCTAATCTTTTCATAATGTATTTATAGAATATCCAGCTTAAAAATTTTTGGGTCCTTTAATCATCTT
>WVXN01000051.1:2143-2966 GCA_011773475.1 Candidatus Aenigmatarchaeota archaeon | reverse complement strand
TTTACTTAATGAAACCTTTTTCAAGTCCTTATAGTATTTTGTATCTTTTTCACAGAATAAGAATTTTGCTTTGACTTTATATCTACTTCTAACATTTTTATGCCAATTTAGCCAGAGTCTGTTAAAAAGTTCATTTTTATAAGCCGTAACTCCCATTGCAAGCCATTCTTTTATCTTTTGTTTTTTAAAATCTTCTTCAATTTCTTTGAGTAAAGACTTTAAACCATCTGAATCTTTATATACATTTGCAAAGAGAGTCTTTTCTCTTGAAATTTGTCTTAGGAATGGGATTATCATTTTTCCATTCTTTTCAAGTCCTTTAATCTTCTTTTTTTCATTTTCTATAATATCCAAAAGTTTTTCAGGTGTTGTTGCGTGAAATCTCTTTTTGTTATCTATGGTTATAGATGATGCCAAACCCTTTTTCATTAGTCTTTCAAGAATCTCATAAACTACAGAAGATGAAACACCGGAATTTTTTATTATTTCTGATTTGGTAGAATTGCCTTTAAGAAGTGCTAGATAAACTCTCGCCTCGCCTCTTGTTAATCCAAAATTTAGAAGATAAGTAAAGGCCTCATCTGTTCTCATATTCTTAAATTGATTTTAATTTATTTATTTCTTTAGAGCATCGGTGGTGGTGAACTAACAAATTAATCAAGTTAAAAATCATAATTATATATGGGAAGTTCAGTGTGTCTATTTTCTGAAAGTTCTGGAATTAGAGTTGTTTGGGGCATATATGGAAAGTGTAGTTTAAACTGCAAACTCTGTTCTGTAGTAAAAGAAGATTATCAAAATCCTGAAATAGAGAAATATAGAT
>WVXN01000051.1:0-1992 GCA_011773475.1 Candidatus Aenigmatarchaeota archaeon | reverse complement strand
GATGTTTTTAGAAAAGTCTTAAATGGCATAAAATTGCTGAATGAACATAAAATTTATACAAGGATCGATTGTGTGTTATGGAAGAGGAACTATAAGAATTTGGAAGAGTTTGTAAAATTTTGTAAGAGTAAAAACATTGAAGAAATAGCTTTTGCTTGGCCTATAAAAATTGGAAATGCGGCAAAAAACCCTGATATATTTATTCCTGAAGAGGAATATCTTGAAACTGGAAGAAATTTAAAACTATTGAAGAAAAAATATTCAAACAAAATAAATATTTCTTATCATAGATTTGAACATTTTAATTCTAATTGTAGAGATTGTAATGGTGGGAGAAAAATATTTTATATAAATTGGAGAGGTCAGTTGAGTCCTTGCTTTTGGATTTCTGCTATAAAACCAGAATTTTTTACAAAGAAAAATGTGTTTGAAAATAATTTTTCAATATTAAAGAATGGAAGAATTGTTAAAAAATTTATAAAAATGAAAGAGGATAGGAAAAAGATATTCAATTTGGGTTGTCCAGCAATATGTAAGATTTATAATAAAAAATTCTATTCTAAAGACCCTTTACTTACGTAAATTAATAAAGCCTCGAGAGGGACTCGAACCCTCGACCTACTGCTTACAAGGCAGTCGCTCTACCAGCTGAGCTATCGAGGCATATTCAATATATAAGTCTTTATTTTAAAAATATTAACTTATGGGAATATCAGTTGTAGTCTGTGCTAAGAATGAGGAAAAATACATAGAAAATTGTTTGAAATGTTTAAAAAATCAAACCTTAAAACCAGAAATAGTAGTAGTGGATGGCCATTCAACTGATAAAACCTTTTCAATAGCAAAGAAATATGCTGATAAGGTTGTTAAAGACAATAAAAAAGGCATTGGAGATGCTAGAAATTTGGGCTGGAAAACTGCTAAAGGAGACATAATAGCTTATTGTGATGCAGACTGTCTGCCACCAAAAGACTGGGTAGAAAAAATATCAAAGCATATGAATGGTAACATATGCATTTCCGGTCCACTCTTTCCTTATGATGGAGACACTATAATGAAAATGCAGTTTAAAATATGGACGAATCTTGTCACCAAGTTCTTCTCTCTATTAGGTTTTCACTACATCTGGGGACCCAACATGATCTTTAAAAAAAATATTCTTAAAAAATATTCTTTTAGAGTAAATTTTCTAGAAGACTATGAACTAGCCAAAAGAATTAGAAGAGTTGGTAAAATAAGGATTTTAAGAGATATTACAATGCCAGTATCTGTCAGACACCTTAAACATGGATTTTTATTAAGCGTGTTAAAATTCTATGGTTCAAATTACTTTAGAATGAAATTAAAACGAAAACAAAAAATTGGAGATTATTGGGAATAATATGTCGGTGGCGGGATTTGAACCCACGACCTCCGGATTTCATATCATCTTTAAATCAAATCTCATAGATTTTATGAGACCGGCGCTCCACCACTGAGCTACACCGACTCTAACATAAATAATCTATTAAGAAACTTATTAAAATATATGAACCCCAAAAACTATTCCTAGAACCAAAGAACCTAAGGCAACTAATATTACACCAACAAAAGTTATGAACCAATTCAAATTCCACCATTCTAAAGGTGTGTAATTCTCCATAAAAGGAACATAAACTTTTTTCTTCTTGCCTCTAAATTTGCCCTTTATTTTTTCTTGATGTAATTGTCCAGAAGTCATAGCAAAAGCAAAATCAGCTCCCCAAAAACCCAACATAACTAAGGCGGAACCAATTACTATACTTAGAACAGATAATAGTAATTGTAATTGTGTGTTCATTGTAAATGAAAAAATCACATAAACAAGAACAATAATTATCATTGATATCATGCAATAGTTGAATTCTTTTTGAAATCTCATAATAGAATATTAGTTTTCTGTTTAAAAATGTGGGCCCGGTGGGTCTCGAACCCACGACTTCCAGGTTTCTTCCTGTCATCGCGAAAGCTCAA
>WVXN01000084.1 GCA_011773475.1 Candidatus Aenigmatarchaeota archaeon | reverse complement strand
CTTATTTTTAGTGATGTTACTATCACAGAGAGGATACGCTGAACCTCTTTGGTCTGGTAATGCACCTTCAACACCAGACAATTACAATATAAGTTTTATCCCAGAATTTAACATAACTTGGACTAACAGTACAGAAAATGAAAATGTGACAAGTTGTAACTTTACCTTGGGAAGACCAGACGGTACAATAATAAATTATGATTCTATTTCACCCAATCCTACAACACCACCCTCTTTATGTTCAATTAATTTTACTCAAGATGAATTGGGCCAAGCAGGAGATTATAATTACTCTTGGTCTGCTAAAAATGATACTGATTATTGGAGTACATCAGACTTATGGAATTTTACAATTGAAAAAGGAATATTACCAATTCATTTGTATTTGGATGACATAGAAGGTAATAGAACAGATGGTAATAGTTATAATCTTTATAATATAACAGATTTTAAAGTTTTCTTGAATAAAACAGGTGAAACTGTATTTTTAGATTCAACATATCCCAACTGGACTTTACAGAACAATACAAGTTCAACTTCAAGTAATATGACATTTAATACAACAAATTTAACGATCCCAGGTTTGTTTAATCTGACAGCTTATTGGGATGGAAATGATAATTATACAAACTCGTCTAAAACATATTACTTTGGTGTTACTCCTTATTGTATAAACAATATTGAATTTCCAGCTTCAGGTTCGACATATTCTCAAGGAGAAAATTATAGTTTTGAAATAGAATGTATAGGCGATATTAAAAATGTTAGTTTTGAATGGAGCGGAACTATTTATACTGCCAATAATACATCTAACTTATTTTATTATAATTTAACTGACTTATCAGCAGGAACCTATCATTATCAATGGCATGTAACTGATATAGATAATAACATATTTAATTCTACTCAATATACATATATTGTAGATACAATCCCAACAAGTCTTATATTGGCATGTTCAGATTCAGATTGGTCCATACTTTCTGGAGATCAAGTTACCTTTTCTTGTAATGCAAATAATTCAGTGAAAATGAGAATGACTATAGGTGATTTTTATCCTATTGAAGATACCGGAACTTCATTATCAAGTGGATACGTAACAGGTTTAACTTCTAATACATATATTTATTGTACAATATTAAACTCTAATTATTCACATGTTGGAACTGATTGGGACCATTGGATAACTGTTATGACTACAGGTGGCACTACAGGTGGTACAACAGGAGGAGGCACAGCGACCACAGGCAAGTTTCTAATAGAAGGTTTAATCTCCAGTTTGTCAGTGGAAGCTGGTAAAAGCAAGTCAGATTCCTTTAAACTATCAAACACATTAAGCAATAATTTAGTAGATGTAAATATTTCAGTTTCAAGAATAAGCTCTAGCTGGTACAGACTTTCTAAAACTTCAATTTCAACTCTTAAAAGAAATGTTCCAGAAACCATAACAATAACATTTAACATACCAGAAGATGCAGAAGTTAAAGATTATGATGTTACTGTAACTGCTACAGGAAGAATTATTGGGACTTCTTCAAAAAGAACAACTACTAAAACAATGAAACTAAATGTTACTACACCAGAACAAGAAGTAACATTAACACCAACTTCAGAAGAACTAGAAGAAAATGTAACTCTCGCAACTACAGCTCAAGAAAACATAACAGCTAATGATACGGTCATAGGAGCAACAGGACTTGCAGCAACATTCGAATATCTAAAAAACAATGTAGTTATAATAGTTGCTATTGCAGCCTGTTTATTGATATTTATATTTAGAAGCAATATAACCACAGTTTTCACGGAAGCTGGTGGAATAAAAGTTCCTAAAAGTATAAAACAAAAAACTAAAGCAGCCAAACCATCAAGATTCAAATTATTAGGTAAGTATAAATTAGATATAAATCTGAGAAAGGACAGAGAAATAAATGAAAAGATACCGGAAAAAGAGCCTGAAGAAATTAGAAGGCCTGAAGTATTAGATAGAGAAATAAAAAGAGATATAAAAGAATTGCAACAAATTTTTTCTCAAATTGAAAAAATTGAAAAAAAGAAGAAAAAATTCGACTTAGATAATAATTAAAAGCTAGAAGTTTAATTATGTTTATGAAGAAGATTCTAATTTTATGCTTAATAGTATTTTTGCTAGCAGCTACTTTCAGTATGCCTAAAGTAGATATAACAGGCTTGTTTGTCAAAGCAAGTTCAACAATAGTGAACATAGCTAGAATAGTTGTTAAACAGATTTTAACTACTGTTGCAGGGTTGTTATAGTTATAAAACCTTTTCTTTTTAATAAATCGCTTTTTTGTAAACTATTATTTCATCTATTGTTCCGTTAAAAAACTGTTCAGGAGTTGGATCAACATAAGTTCCTATATAAGTTGAATTAAAATTTATAATGTTTCCTGTAATATCAATCTTATCAGTACCGTCATGAATACCGTCAATGTAAAGAGTAAAATTATTTATTGATTTGTCTCTAACAACAGCAAAATAATGCCAATTTCCATCATTTACAATTGTTGAACCTGGGATAAATCTACCATCAACTGAATTTGTGCCATCAAAAAATTCTATCCATATCTCACCCCACTCAAGCCAAACTTGCCACCAACCATCACGAGAATAATTGGTACCTACAATAACTGCACTATCACCCTGTGACTTTATCCATCCTGTTACAGTCCAACTACCCGTATAAGGAAACAAAGAAGGATCATAAGGGATTTCAATATAATCGTCTACTCCATCAAACTCTAAAGCTTTTCCGTATTTTCCATTAACCCATGTTGGACAATCACCACCACTACAGACTGTAGTGTTATTATATAATGTTCCATCGTTTCCATATTTTGAAGAATCTTGAGCAATTGTTCCAGAACCTTCATCAAATTTTAAACATAAAACAACACTAGAGTCACTACATGGGTCAGGAGCAGTTTTGCTTACAATTGATCCTCCAGAAGAAGTGATTTTAATAGTATCTTCTTCTCCAACAAAATCATATAAACTAACTGTTCCAACTTCTCCAGGTCCAACAACAGGAGGAGTCATATTGAAATCAGCAGGTTCATCATTAACATAAATAGAAACCTCTGTTAAATCCGTTTGTCCTGTGTTTCTAACATATACCTTGCCTGCAGATATGGATTCGATTTTCATTTGAGCAAGCATACTTTCAGTTGTCTTTTCTATTGATTCTTCTGCTGTTTCTGTTGTTGAAGTGAATATTCCTGTGAACCATGTGTATGATAGAGCAGCTATAGCTACTACAATCATTAGAATTAGTATGATAGCAATAATTGCTGAGATGGCTTTCATAATAGATTATTAGAATGTTATATTATAAAGATGTTGTAACAATTGGCTTTTCTTTAACAATTAAACTATGTTCAGACTG
>WVXN01000046.1:58952-60989 GCA_011773475.1 Candidatus Aenigmatarchaeota archaeon | reverse complement strand
GGAATATGGCATCATGTAGTAGTTATCAGAAATAACACAACAATCAGATTATATGTTGATGGTGAAATAATAAAAGAATTGTTTGGTGATGCATTAAATGGAGATAGTGTTTACTATTTATCTATTGGAGCCAGTTTTATAGATGGTTTTTATTGGCATGGTATTATAGATGAAGTAAGAATTTACAAAAAAGCAATTTATTAAATAATCTTACAAGCATTCTGAACGCATGCACATTTAGAAGAATCTTGTCTTTCTATTACCCAATCTGAATAAGTTTTACAATTTTTACTATAGTCTGACAGCTTAGTTGTATTTACACATTCTTCTGAACCGCCTTTACAATATGTTATAAAACAGTGAGAATCCCTCTCACAAAATTCTCCCTTAAGCATTGTTTCAGGTTTAATTATTGTGTCTGGTTGGGTTCTTATAGAATCTCTGCCAGGTTCTGTTATAACTTGAATAAAACTTGAATAAAAAACAACAAGAATTAAAATAATTATTAAAACAAAGGTTGCCAGAAAGATGGTAGTTCTATTAATTCTTTTTTCCTCTACTTTCTTGATTTCTTTTTTCTTAGTAATATTCTTGGATCTTCTGGTTTTTCTAGATCTTTTAGCCATTTTCTCACTTTTTAATAATTTTTATTTTATTATATATAAAAGACTGAAATAATAAGCAAACAAAAACAAAATAATAACTCCTATAAACACTAAAAACCAATGCATGTTTTGTTCACTAGTATCCTTTTCAAATTTCTCTGACATCAAATCATCTTTCCAACATGAAAATTTTACTGCTTGGAATTTCAGCAAATATTTTTTCTAAAAGCATTTTTTCTTCAAATTTTTTACCAACAACTATTGGTTTTAGTTCTTCTGCAATTTTGGAAGCATCGCTTAACCTTATATAATTATTAGAGTGGACAGTAAATAATATATCTCCTTTTTTAACCTGATCTCCCATCTTTACTTTTAAATGAATTCCTGCACCCTTATCTCGAGGTGCGCCTGCTTCTCTGGCAATAAGAACTAAAGGAGAATTTTTTATCCATAAAACTCTTCCTTCTGCATCTGATTTCACTTTAAATATCTTGTCTCCCACTTCAATATTTTCTGGTTTTATTTCAGAATCTCCGCCTTGTGCTTCAATTATTTCTCTCATCTTTTTTTCTGCTTTTCCAGATTTTAAAACTTGCAATGCAGCACCATGGTTTCTAGCACCCATCTCATTAAATAAAATATCAGCAAGCATAGTTGCTTTTTGTATTAAATCTCTTGGTCCCTTCCCCTGTAATGTAAATAGAGCTTCTCTAGCCTCTAAGGATGGACCAATACAATATCCTAGAGGTTGTTCACCGAATGTTACACCGCAAGCTATGTGCATATTTAGTCTTTTTCCTAATTCAAGAAAATCTTCAGCCAGTTCATGTGCCTTTCCAATATTTGTGATTTTTGTTTCTCTTCCAGTCGGTATGTCTATAACAACGTACTTTGCACCAATTGCTTTTTTCTTAGACATTATAGAGGGTAATAACATTGGATCTATTCCTAAAGGATATTCAACTTTGATGAACTCATCGTCAGCAGGAGCTAAATCTAAAGCACCACCCCAGACTAAACAAGCATTGGTTTTCTTAACAACCTCTTCGATTTCATCTAATGATAGATCGACTGGAGTTAAAACTTCCATTCTTTCTGCAGTCCCACAAGGAGATGTTATTGCCTTAGAAGATGTTTTAGGAATTGTAAACCCTGAAGCAGCAATTATTGGAACCAAAACCATAGACGTCTTGTCTCCAGGTATTCCACCAATAGAATGCTTATCGCATATTATTTTTTTAAGAGTTTTAAACCTTTTTCCAGTCTCGACCATTGCTTTTGAAAAACTTGCAGCTTCATCTATCGAGATTCCTCTTGTGTGTAAAGCTGTTATAAATGCTGTTAATTCAATGTCAGATAATTTTTTATCAACAACATCTTTAACAATTTTTCTTATCTTATCAAATTCTAATCTTGCACCAGCAATTTTCTG
>WVXN01000046.1:28384-58905 GCA_011773475.1 Candidatus Aenigmatarchaeota archaeon | reverse complement strand
CCTTTCATTGTGAATCTTGTTGTAACATCAACTATTGCTGTCAATTCTTTACCTTTGCATTTGAGTCTAACTCTATCCAATGAATGCAATCCTAAGAAATCTGCATCTTCCCTATTCAATATTACAATATGTTTTCCTCCGACTTCCAAGTTTATTGTTCTTGCCACCAACTTCATATAATCATTCTTTATCTTTTTTAACTAATATTTTTAATAAAAGATTTTTGAGTGCACTACGTACTCCAAGTATTAGGCATGATAAGAAATAGAAATAGATTAAAATTATTAAATTAGATACAGCCACATGAAAAGATACGCTTTCTGGTGTAATAAACAGAGGATTAATAGTAGATTCCAAGTAAAATACATTTGGTGATATTAAATAAACCTGCCAATAAGGAATTCTATCGCCTGTAAAAATAAGGGTGAAAGACATTAAAAACTCTAAGATAAAAAGTAATAAAATTTTTTTCCAATCTGGTTTAAAAAAGTTTATTAAAGCTCTTTTTAAGTTCATCCTAAATAACCTATAGGACAGGTTTGACTTTCTGTTATTTTATTACAAGCTGATTTTAAATTGGAGCAGTCTAAACCTGTGTTATGATATTTGTTTTGTAATTCACAAAGTTCTCCCGTATACCATTCAATCAGAGGTAAACTTACATCAGCATCAGTATTACATTCATATTTTCCCCAGTAATTACAATTTTCAATTAAAACTTCTTTAAAAGAAGCGCATTTATAATTCGGTCTTCCGACTTCACATTCTCCTTTGGGTAAATAAGTAGGTATGGTAAGAAGAATAACAATTATTATTAAAACTATTATTGCTATAATGTCTTTTCTTGTTAATTTTATTTTAAAGGGAAATCTTCTTTTTTTAGGTTCTTCTTTTTTTTCCTCAGGTTTTTGTTCTTCTTCCATTATACCACTATAACCATTGTTGTAAAGCAACTTTTAATTCTTTATGGCTCTTTGAATATTCTTTAAGAGAAATATTATTTAAAGTTGCATCAATTGCTTGTCTCATAGCTTTTGCTCCAGCTTTTGTTCCTGATCTATGACCATGAATCCCTCCACCAGCCTGTATTATGATATTATTTCCTAAATTCTTGATAAGGTAGTGAGCATGGCCAGGATGAAGGCCACCTGAACAAACAGCAAATATAGGTTTTATATGAAGCCAATCTTCTGCCAAAGAATGACTATGCTCTCTTATAATGCTTTTTTCAATTTCCTCTTCTGTTGTAAGAATTTCGCTCTTAATTCCTTCCATTTTTCCAATGATTGTTCCTATGTGTAATTGGTCCAATCCTATTAGTCTTGAAATATCTCCGACAACAACCATTGATATTCCATGTTTTTTATTTCTTGTAAAGGTTGCATGACCACTTCTATGAGCATGTAAAACTAGTTTTAAATGATCATTAACATCTCTCAGTGTTTGTAATGCAGACCAACCAACAGTAATAATATCAACCATTGCATATCTTCCATTCTGTTCTTTTACAAATTGAGCTCTTGAAAGCATTTCATTGGTTTCAGCAGTTACATTTGGCATGTATACTTTCTTTTCTCCAGTTTCTCTCTCAGCCTTATCTCTCATCTTTAAAGTTTCTACAACTCGTTTTTCAAATTTGTTAAATCTTAAATTGGAAAGGTTCTCATCGTCTTTAACAATATCAATTCCACCAGTCCAAGCTTCGTATGCAACTTTGGCATGTTCTTTTTCATTCAGTCCTAATTTTGGTTTAATAATAGTTCCACATAAAGGTCTTTTTGGAATTTTTAATATTTTTCTTATTCCCTTGATTCCATAAAGAGGACCTTTGAATGATCTTATAATATTAACAGGCCAATCAATATCTTCTAATCTTAGATTATCAACAGCTTTCATGCCAAAAATATTTCCTGCAATGCTGCTAAGAATTTGTGGCATATTGGCTGGTTCAAACAGATCTAAAGGATAAGCAACTTTAATGTAATTTCCTTTTATTTCAAAAATCTTTGCTCCTAATTTTTTAATTCTTGGTTTCATTGTCTTTACATGAGTCCAAGTTCCTATACTGCTTTCTCCTGCTACAGCTTCTGCTGCTTTTTTAATAGAAACTCCTTTTTTAGGTTCAACTCTAAATAAACAAACTAAATCGTTTTTATTCGGTTTGTATTTTAAATCAATAAAACTCATTTTTTAACCTTTCCTAATCTGTAAGCATCGTAACCAATATAGATGCTAATCCATAAAGACCAAAATATTATCCAATAAATTCCAGCGAAAAGAAGAAGACCTGCTGCAGTTATATACCATAGTGAAAATATGAAAACTAGAAAATAAGATACGATTAAATAAAATGCTTCTTCTATTCTTTTTTCAAGATACATATATCCTACTCCCCAAAAAAAGAAATTTAAAATTCCAGCAAACACCGAACTTTTTTTAGGTTTCATTCTTACTCTTTTCATTTTTTCTTCACCTTTTTATAATAATGTTTTGGATTTTAATAATTTCTTAATGTTTGCAGGTGTCATAACACCTTTTTCTGTCACAATTCTTTTAACATATTTCCATGGAGTTACATCAAAAGCTGGGTTTCTGATTTCTAATGTTTTTATATGTTCTACATAAATTTCATGAGGATCTCGTTCTTCAATAATTAATTTTTTTCTTCTGTCTAATTTTAAAGTATTGCCAACAACATAAAATGGTTTTTTATTTTCTTTAGCAACTACAGCCATTGTATAAGTTCCTATCTTATTAACAATGCCTTCTTTTCTCATTGCATCAGAACCAACCATCACCATGTCTATATCTTTAATAAAAAATTCTACTGCATCATCTACTATTAAAATAACATTTATACCCAGCTTGCTTAGTTCTCTTGCTGTTTTTATTCCTTGTTCTTTAGGTCTTGTCTCAGTTGCATAAACTTTGATTTTCTTACCTTCTTTCCAAGCTTGTTTTATAATTGCGCATGCTTCTCCGGAATGACAATGAGTCATTATTACATAATTATTTTTTATTAGACTGCTTCCTCTTTTTGCAATTTCTTTGGTTGCTTGATTTAATTTTCTTAATAATTTGTTGATTGCTTCTACTTTTTTCTCTTTTTTAATAATCTCTAAACAATTATGCAGAACAACTGCTGTTGGTCTTGCTCTCGCTAGTTTTTTTGTGGCTTGATTAAATTCTTTTCCAAAACCTTTTTCTTTAGCAAGCTTTCTTAGAAACTTTAAACTATGAATTGCAATTTCTTTGGCTCCTTGAATTTCAAGACTTTTAAGTTTCTTTAATAGGTCTTTTAGGCTTTCACGCATAGATTCATTATATAAAAATTACAAAATAAATATATGGATTTTGAAGAAGAAAATGAGAAATTAATAGACCATATAAAAAAAGTAGGATATCTGAGATCAAAGGAACTTGAAGAAGCTTTAAGAAAAATTCCTAGACATCTATTTGTACCAGAAGAAATGGAATATATGGCTTACAGGGACACCCCATTATCTATTGGTCATAATCAAACTATTTCTCAACCATCAACGGTTGTTGCAATGACAGAAGCTTTGGATGTGAAAAAAGGTCAAAAAATATTAGAAATAGGAACAGGTTCTGGGTGGCAAGGTGCAATACTGTCTTATTTGGTTGGAGAAAAAGGATTTGTTTATAGTATTGAAGTTATTAAGAAACTTGCAGAATTCGCTAAAAACAATATTAAAAAAATTGGAATAAAAAATATTGAAGTTATTGTGAAAGATGGTTCTTTGGGTTTAAAAGAAAAATCTCCTTTTGATAGAATAATTGTTACAGCTGCTGCTCCTGATGTTCCACATCCTTATTTAGATCAGTTGAAATTAAATGGAATAATGGTAATTCCCGTTGGAAATTTGTATTTACAAAAAATGTATGTAATTAAAAAATTGAAAAAAGGTTTTGAAAAAATAAATATTGGAAATTTCATGTTTGTTCCTTTAGTTGGAAAATATGGGTTTAAGTGATGCATTAGTTCAAATCCTGCTTTCTGCATCACTTCTCTAATAAAATTATACTTTCTCTAATCTTCCCAACTTTAATTGTTCTTGCTCTTGTACACCAAGAATTTCTTGCAACCAAAATCTTTTTTATTTTAAATCCTATTCTTTCAGCAAGTTTAGCAATTAATTTATCAGCTTCAACAACTCTATCAGGATAACAACCTCCACCAATAACCACTGCTAGTTTAGCATTATCTTTACAAACCCTATAGATTTCATTTAAAGTTAAATTCATGTCCTTGAAATAAGCTTTTGCAGACAAAGGAAGATTATTATCCAAATCCAAATCACTCACATCAACATCTCCAACCCTAGAACCAATGTGTGATCTTAATTCAGTTCTTGGAAAATCAAAAAATAAAGAAGTCTCTATATTATATATCTTGGTATATTCTATTTTGTTCAAATAAGGTGGAGATGTTATAACAGCATCTATCGAATTGTCTTCTAAATAATTTAATTTTCTTGCATCACCAACTTCAACGAAAACAGGAATAGATTTAATATTAGATCTCTTCAAGTCCTTGAACATTTTTTTTACTTTATACTTAAAGAACTTTTTTAAAGGTGGTTTTCCTTTTTTATTTATTCTTATTACCGCCCCATCTTTAATGGTCCAACTAGCCTTTATAGCAGAATCTATTAAAGCTAGTAAAAGAAAGTCTCTTGCTTTCTCGTTCTTTATTTCCAAAATCTTGTTTTTATAAAAAATAACATCTTCTAATGTATATCTAGAAAAAACTTTTCTTATGAATTTTTCTTTTGGCAATTCTTTAGGTCTTTCAAATTTCCATTTAACTACTTCAGAAATTAATTCTTTTAACTCATTTAAATCATAATTTCTTGTCTTAACTTTTGAAACAAAAACAAAAAAAGGAGAAACATCAAAACCAAATGATTTAATTCTTTTTTGCTTGCAAGCTAACAAAGTGGTTCCCACACCGCAAAATGGATCTAATACTACAGAATTTTTATTTAATTTAAATTGATTAATAAAAATATCAACTAGGTTTTTAGAAAAACCTTCTTTAAAGTAATACCAGTTATGAATCGGTTCTTTCTTATTCGGAATAAATGTTACTAATTTTTTAAATTTTAGAGCTTTGGAAAATTTCATGAATTCACCTCAAATAATTCAGAAGGATTATCTGGTAAGTTGTTTATACCACCGAATTCTTTAACAATAATTATTTTGATATTCAATTTGGGGTCTATAAGTTTTTTAATATCATTACCACCAATACTTTTACAATCATCATCTATAAACACATCAGGTTTAATTCTTTCAACTACATTTTTATACTCTTCTCCTCTTCTAAAAAATAGTTTTCCCTGTGGAAAATTATGTTTTTTCAAAACATTTTTGATTTGTTGAATTTCTTTTGGTTTTGTTCTTGATGTTAGGTAAAGAATCTCAATGCCTTTTTCTTTCCATAATTTTAATTTTTTTACAGCATTTTTGATGGGAATGTATGAACTATAATCCTGTATATTGGATTCGTGCATTATTATTGTGCCCTCTGTAAAAACTAGAATTTTCACTTTAACCAACTTCCAAGAGAAGTTTGTTTAGCTTCTGTTAGTGTTTTCACAACTTTTTCAATTCTATCTTGAGAGAATTCATGTTCATCAACCAACAATTTCAAGATTTTATCAGATTCTATGGTTTTAGGTTCAATATCAATATCTTCAACAGGAGGATTCAAGAAAAATTCATAAATATCTTCAGCTGAAACATCATGATCCCATTCAATTTTTTTAAGAATATTTTTTAATGTTTTCTCTTTTTTAACTAAATCTAAAGCTTTTTTAGGACCATAACCCTTTATTCCTGGATTATAATCAGTTCCAACTAAAATTCCAATCATGATTAATTGCTCTCTTTTTATTCCTAATTCTTTTAAAACATTTTTTAATTCTATTAGTTCAGGTTTTACTTCAATATAGACATCTTGCCTAGGTAATTTTCTCCTTCCTGTTATTGACAAGTTTCTCACTAATCTTGGGGAATTAAAAAGCAAACTATCATTATCTTGACTTGCAACGGAATAAACTAATCCTTTTTTACATAAATAAGAACATTGAGCCTCTCCTTCTGAAGGAGCTTGGATTACTGATATGCCCATGTTTTCTAATAGTTTTTTTGATTCTTCTATCATCTCCTCTGTTAAAAATGATGTTGCTTGAGCTGCTTTTCTGGCTTCTCTCAAATCTCCTCTTGCCAAAGCTTCCTTCCATTTCCTATGAGCTTCTTTCTTCAAAGTTCTTCTTTCTTCTGTTGTAAGTTCTTTAAAACCTGGTGGCTTGCCATCAAAAACCCAAACTAGTTTTATGTTTTTTTCAAGAAGTTTTGCTGATCTATAGAAAATGCCTGATAAATGACTTGTAATTCTTCCTTTAGAATCTTTTAATGGTGTTCCATCCGGTTGTCGAATAATAGATAAAAATTGGTGTAGCCACAGAAATGCATCTACACCTATTGTTTTTCCTGCTAAATCTATTATTTCTATTTCCTTTTTTGGTAGGATTCTAGAAATCTGAACTCCCATAAATATCTAATGTTATTTATAAAATAAATCATTTAGCAATAATCTTTATCCATTCTTTTTTATTAAATACACATCCAGGATCACTTTTAGTAATATCATGATGATATCCGTAAGCTCTTGCTCTACAACCACCGCAAATATTTTTGTATTTGCAAGTACCACATGCCCCTTTAAATTTATTTCTATTTCTTATTTGATTAAATACTTGTGAGTTGTGCCAAATATCTAGAAAATCATCCTTTTTTATGTTTCCAAGCTTTATTGGAATGAAAACACATGGAGTTATGTCACCGTTATAATCTAAAGCACAATAAAGTCTTCCAGTGCCGCATCCTCCAACAAATTCTCCTAAAAAATTGACTGAATTTTTATATTCTTTCATCTGACTTATGTTATCAAAATGGGTTAGAGAGAAGGCAGAAAATTGAGTACAAACTCTTCCGTATTGAGGAGCAGTGCTTAAAAGAGATATTTTTCTTTTTCCAATTTGACTTGCCAACATATTAAGAAGTTTTTCTCTTTCTTCTGGAGAAATATCAAGTTGAGCTATTTCTTTTCCTCTTCCAACTGGAATGAAATTATAATGCATAAAGATTTCTGCTCCTAAATTTTCTGCTAAATTAATTATCTGAGCCACTTCTTTATAATTAATTTTAGTTACAGTAGTTGCTATTCCAACACAAATTTTCGCATCTACAGCATTTTTTATACCTTGAATTGTTCGTTTGAAAGCATTCGCTCCTCTAAATCTATTATGTGTAGTAGGTTTAGCGCCATCTAAAGAGACTTGAACATATAAACAATCCCAATCTTTTAACTTTTTTGCTGTTCGTTTTGTTAATAATGTTCCATTAGTTGCTATTGAAAATGCCATTTCATTTTTTTTAATTCTATTAACAATATTCCAGAAATCTTTTCTCATTAAAGGTTCGCCACCAGACAAAGCAATGTAAGCTACTCCCGAATTAGACATTTTATCAACTGCCATTAAAGCTTCTTTCTTATTTAATTCATCAACAGGAGGCACACCAGCAATCGCATAACAATGTTTACAACGTAAATTACAAATTTTTGTAACATTCCAAACAACTAGAAATGGAGAATAGGCAATAAAGGGTTTTGTTGGTCCGTATTTTGCTATACCCTCTAAAACTGAAGATAAACCCCTTCTCCACATCGGATCTTTCAAACTAGTTTCAACATCCTCTCTAGGAATGTTTACTTGATTTAAAATATAATCAAAAATGTTTTTTACTATAAAATAAGCTATTTTACATTTAGAACATAATTTAACTCTATAACCCATATATTTTTTCAGACAAAGATCAAATCTTCTTCCACAATTTTCACATTGAGATGTACAAAATCTTAAAACTTTTCTAATAATTGGATTTCCTAAAACTACCTCTATGAAGTAAGCCATATTTTCTGTTAAGTCTTTAGCTGTAGATTGATGCTTATGATTGGTTTTTAAATTAGGCATAGAAAACACTATATTTTTAGTACTTTTTAAAAATTTAAAAATCTTTCTATTTAGTTATCTCTCTTTTATAAAAATCATTTTCTAATTTTTTACCAGTTTTTTGTTCCCATTCAGGAATCGATAAAGAGAAATTTTCTTGTATCCTGTCTCTATACCATTGAGGAATAACATTAAAAGCACAGAATGGAACTATCTTTCCATCTGGTTGCGCATAATGAATACAACATCTCTTAACACGCTCTATATCATAATTATATAGATCTTGAAAATGCATCATTCCAATAAATAAAGATTTGTGATGTAGTTTTCCCAATGACTTATAGTCACCTGTTTTTAGAATGTTAAAAAGTATGTTAGCGAGATTCAATTCTTTTGGTTGTTTTTCCTTGTCTATAAAACTGTTTAACTTTGCCAATATTTTTAAACTTGTATACACTTTTCCTCTAAATCCTTTGGCTTGTAATGCTAATTCATCTAAAAATTTCATGAATCCCTCAACATCAAAAAATCTTGTTATGGGAACAATTTCGCTTCCATCTAAAAATAAATACGTAGCCATTCCGCAAGCCGGGTGTGCTGTTAATTCAAATCTTGGTCTTTCCGTTAAAGCCTCGAAAAAATGAGTTACAGGAGATACAAAAGGAACAGAGTACCAATCTTCTTTCTTAACCACCCCGTTTGTTTGCTCTTCTATTTTTTTAATAACATCTGGGATTGTTATTCTGAATCTTTCTCTGTCTGCTTTTGTAATTCTTCCCACAAGAGAAACTGGTTGAAAATTGACTCCACGAACAACATCAGTGTTTTTTATTCCAAATCTTAAAATATTTCCAACATCATGATCATTAACAGTGTTTATTATAGTTGGAACAAGAACTATTCCTAGATTTGCTTTTCTACAATTATCCATTATTTTCGGGATTTCCCAATGGTTCTTTGGATTTGTTTGAGGTGTGGTTCCATCAAAACTTAGATAAATTGTATTAACTCCAGCTTTTTTAACATTAATTGCCCATTCTAGATCATTTTGTAATTTATGAGTCCCGTTTATATTTAACTGAACATGATCATAACCTTCTTCCTTTGCAATCTTAATAATTTCAATCAAGTCTTCCCTCATTTCAGGATTTCCTCCTGTTAGTTGAACTGCATTACAAGCAACAGGCTTTTCTTCTCTCATTACTCTTAACATCATTCTTATTTGCTCTAAAGAAGGCTCATAAACATAACCCATTGCTTTTGCATAGAAGAAGCAGTAAAAACATTGTAAATCGCAACGATTTGTAACAACAATATTCCCTAAGGCTGTATGAGATTTATGCATTTTACATAAACCACAAGCTGTTGGACACATAGGATTTTCAATGTTAACATTGGGATTTGAAATACCCTTTCCGTCATGAGCAAAATTCATGGCTTTTAGGTACATCTGGTAATCTCCCCAGTACAAATCTTCGAACTCTCCGTGCTGAGAACATTCTTTTTTTATCCAAACCTTACCATCTCTTTCAAAAATTTCTGCTGGAAGGATTTTTAAACATTCTGGGCAAAGAGACTTTGTGTCCTTTATTTTATTCATGATATCAACTATAAAATATTCTTTTTGGTCCTTTGTTTGTGTTTAGTTTCATAGTTAAATTTTTAAGCGTTTCAAAATTATTTTTGTTTTTATCTAATTTTGCATTAATTATTTCTGACCAGGTTTTAAAATCATTTTCTTTAATTTTTAATTTATATTTTCTAAGTAATTTTCTTAAAAATATGCAATCTTTTATATTTATTATTCTTATGGTGATTGATTTAGGTACACTATTTTTACTCTGTATATAAATTTTACCGCCAATCTTTTTTTGTACAGTTTCTAATAATTCCTTTACAATATCAGAGAATTTAAGCCCTAAGGAGAATTGAGGATAAAATTTTGGCCCTTTATCGTTTTTATTATAGTACACGGAGAATGAGCCTTCTCCGTCTATGAGTCCAGCCAACCAGTGCCCAAAACTATCTTGAAATGGCTCCCTTTCAGATTCCACAATTTTCTTAATTCCTAATTTTTGGGCTTGCATTCTAATAGAATCTTTTGTTCTTCCAGGAAGAATTTTTTTAATTCCTGTACCTATTTTTTCATAATTTTCTATTATAATTTTATTTTCTTCATTTGTCCATCGTTTACATTTTCTCATAAAATTTAACCTTTTATATATTTGAAAAATTGTAAAAGCTTAAAAGTTATAAAAGTTTATATATTTCGAATAATATAAAGATAACTATGAATTATAAAAATTATAAAGTTTTGTCTTACCTTTTATCGGCACCCATGGTTGCACTATATGTCACTATTATATTTTCTTTATTATCGCCAATTGGTCTGGGATCTATAGACGTTTTTTCAAGTATAGTGATTGGACTGGTTTTTCTAGTTTTAATTCCTATGAGTTCTGTATATTATTTCAATAAGAAGGATATTGAAGTTAGAAAAAAAGAAGAAAGGACAAAATTATATCTAATTTCAATTGTTAGCTATTTGACATGTTCTGCAATTTTTTGGATTTTAAATTCTCATATTATGTTTGTAATATCTATGGCTTATGTTTTTGTATCGTCTGCAGTTTCTGTAATAAATATTTTTTGGAAAATATCAGCACATTCAGCAGGAGTTGCAGGACCAACTACTGCTTTGGTCTATGTATTTGGACTAAACTTAATACCGCTTTATATCCTGACTTTAATAGTTTTTTGGATAAGATTAAAAATTAAAGCTCATAATATTTTACAACTTATAACGGGAACAATAGTAGCTATTTTTATAACTTCATTAGTTTATACAATATTGTGGTAATTATGAAAGAACTAAATGAAATTAAAAAGGATATTTATTCAAGCTTTTCTGATATAGCATCCTCCATAGGTTATTCAGATATCCATGGAAGAATAATTGCTGCATTATTAGTATCTGATAGGAAGCTTTCCTTACAAGATTTGGCAAAGGAAACCGGATATTCAATTTCAACAATATCATTAAGTTTGGATTTGTTAGAATTTTTAGGAATGATTAAAAAAATAAAGAAAGTTGGAGACAGAAAGCTTTATGTTGAACTTCAAGGCGATATATTGGAAGGTCTAAAAAAAGCTTTTATATTAAAAGTCCAAAAAAACATAACTGATAGTCTGAATAGTTTTGAAGATTATAAAGAAATATTAAAAGAATCAAAAGATAAAAACAAGAAAAAAGTTATGATTCTATTAAGTACTTTAGAAGAAGAAATTAAAAAATTAGATAATTATATAAATCTATTATCAAAATTAAAGTTACCGTGATAAAATGAAGATTGGTATATGTCAGTGCTGCGGTGGTGTAGCAACACAAACTTGTAAATTTTGTGGCGCTTTAGTTTGTATAAAATGTACTACATCAAATGGCTGCAAGGTTTGTGAAGGAAGAAAAAAAATCTAGTCTCATCTCGTTTCCGATTGACCTAAAAATTTCTTACCTTATTTATATAGATTGTAAGGCTTCTACTAAACTATCTTTTATTTCATTTTCAGCAGGAAATCCTAACGCATTCTTGAATCTTTTTTGACCTGTTGGAGTAATGAATCCTTTAGAAATTGAAATGAACTCATTTTCGCCTTCAGGAGTCTTAGCTACTTTTCTAGCTACTTCCAAGAATTTGTTATTTCCAAATTTGATTTCCTTACTTTCCTTTGTCTCGAATTCTACCATTTCTATACCTCCCTATTTTCTAAATTTAATAGCTATTAACTATATTTAAATAGGTATGATAAACTATTTAAATACTTACCACTAAGTAATAAATATGGCATTTATACTCTTAAAACTAAAGCAGAATGTTGAAGAGCCCTACGCAATTCATGATTTGGAAAAATTCGGCGTATGGCCATTTAGAAAAAGACGTTTAATAATTGGAAGTGTTCTTAGCGATGAAAACGATATAACTTTGATCAGAACCCGTAAAACAAAGAAAAGAAAGTTTGGAGAAATAATAAAAACGAGAGATGGATGGAAATACAGACTTATAAACAAAAAGAAAGAGAAAATCAGTGGAATATTTAGAGATGGATTAAAAGTTCTTATTTTTGACAATGTTATAGAATTTAAAGAAGAATTATAGTTAGACTACTGTTGAAGATTCTATTTCCACTTCGGAAATTCCATCTATAGATCTTATCTCATTCTCTATATTTTTCATTCCTTCATCAGGAATAATGATTAGTATTTTTAAGGCCTTTAAACCAAAAGCTAAAGGTTCTATCTTTGAGTCTTTAATCTCTATTTTTTTAGATATGTCTTCTTTTATTTTTTCTAGATCTGTATCCGGTGATTCCGGCATTATTTTTAATGAAACAGCAACATCTCCCATTATGGACCCTCAAAATTACAAACAGTACACTTATAAGGTCTTGAAAGTTTTTTACATCTTCTACAACGGATAATAGTTCCTTCTCCGCAGTTTGGACATTTGAATACAACAAATTCATCCTGTCCTACCACGTTTATCCCACAACTTGAACATATTAGTTTCATTTTATTCACTTCAAATTATATATATTTAAAACTTTCGATATTATTTATTGATTCAATGCTATATAAAAACCTTAATTTGAATCTCATTGAAATTCCTAGAATTAGAGCTGCGACTGGCCTTTATTCTCATTGGGATTCCATTGTTAAAATTAATGAAGAGATTTTAAACTGGATAAAAAAGGCTTACAAGGAAGAACCGAAAGGTATTGTGCTTAATTCTTTGGAAGAAGCAGCATTTACCATAAAAGAAGCTCTTGAAAAAGAAGGCAAAGAATTCTTAATATCTGAGAACGTTTATAACAGATTAAACCAATTTTTCTTGAAAAGAGAATTTAGGATTGGCGGCAATGGATACAATATGGGAAATATGTTGTTTCTATCAGGGCTAATTCCTATTGTATCTTATCCTATAAGATCCAAAAAATTAATGGAAAAATCTCCTAAATTTAAAGTTGTTTTAAAAGATGAATTAAAAAAACCAGTAGAGGCAATAAGAATAACAGATCCCGATTATGATCACATAATTATTGAACTTGAAAATTCTAGGCATATTTTATCATGGGATCCAATGACATCTGAAGGAGTTTTTGATTATGATTTCCTAAGATTTGCTTCTAATTCCAATAATATAGATGTGTTAGTTCTCGCATATGCTCACTTGTTATTACCTGAACACAAAAAGAAAACAGAGGAGATTATAGGTCTCTTAAGTAAAAAAAGGCCAAAAATCCATTTAGAGTTTGGTCTAGGTTGTGAAGACTCTATGAAATACGCCATGGAAAAATTCTCAGAAAACAAATATTGTGAATCTTGGGGATTTAACGAAGTGGAATGTAAAACTTACTTGAACGCAAAATCTGAAAATAAAGATGATTTAGTAGAATCTGCTCTAAATGCTATTAAAGAATATAATATAGAGAGAATCTGTGTTCATACGCCCGAGTTTGTTTTTTCTATTTCTAAATATGATATAATGAAAGAGTATAGAGCTCTAATAACTGCCTGCCTTTTTGCTGCAGCAAGAACTTTTGGTGATTTAAAATTAAAAATCGCTAAAACACTACCAACCACCTATGAACCTGTCAAAGAAAAGATAGAAAAATATAATTTTTGTTTGGTACCATCTCTAATAAACAAATTTCCCAGAGTTTTAACAGGAATTGGCGATGGTTTTGCTGCTATTCAAGCTATTAAAGTTTTAAGCTGATTTAGCGATTTTCTTAGACAGTCTATTTATAGAATCTCTTAAAGCATCTCCTCTAATATTCTTCTTCTTTATCCTCTTCATGCTAGCAGCAAACTTCGGTTCATCCATTGTCCCTTTCAACCAAGCCTCAAAATCATTCTTATTATCTCTTAAATGGAACTCTAGGCTCTCTACAGGAACTGTTTTCAAGCATTCTGAAAATTCAGAAAGATTATGAGCTATCTTTCCTGTAAACCCCGAACTGGTACAGAACCAAAATGCTTTATCATTTGACACGTTTTTTATCATTTTATCACCATTAAAAAATTAATTTTAAATAATTTCTAAATATATTTTTAAACAAAACGATAATTTTAAGGTAGCCACTTATTATATATATGTATAGTCTATGCATTACGTATAACTATACAATCGTAATATTTAAAGATGATGTAGAATGAGGATACTGATGCTTGGTTGGGAATTTCCACCAGCAAAAACCGGAGGCCTAGGTACCCATTGCTATGAACTTGTTAAAAATTTGAGTAAGAAAGGTGTCAAGGTTATCCTATTAATTCCAAAGAGAACAGGAAATGTAAAACATAACATACCAAATGTTGAAATAATAGAAGTAGGTTCAGTTGCTTTAAATCCCTATAATAGAACAAGACCTGATGATAAATTTGAAAAGGGGTATGGGTGGAACTTCTTTGAAGAGGTTAGAGCTTTTAACAAGAGATGTGTTGAAATAGCAAAAACTAAGAAATTTGATGTTGTTCACTGCCATGACTGGATGACAATGGATGCTGGAATTGAAATTAAAAAAACAATGGGAAAACCTCTAGTTGTCACTGTTCACTCAACAGAATACGATAGAACAGCTAATATCTATCCCATGAATTTTATTGTTAACATCGAAAAAAGAGGAATTCAAAAAGCAGATTTGGTTATAACAGTTAGTAAAGGCATGAAAAAACAATTAATAGAAAAATATGAAGCTGAAGAAGAAAAGATTATAGTAATATACAATGGGATAGATCCAACTAAATATTTTGGATTAATAAAAAAAGATAATAAAGGGATTGTCCTCTTCTTAGGTAGACTAACAAACCAAAAAGGACCTTATTTCTTTTTACATACAGCTAAAAAAGTCTTGGAAAAAAGAAAAGATGTTATGTTTATAGTTGCTGGTCAAGGAGAGAAAATGCCAGAACTAATTAGAATGGCAATTGGATTAGGCATCATGGATAATATTGTTTTCACTGGTTATTTACCTGAAGAAGAACTTTTACAAGCTTATGCTATGGCTGATGTCTATGTGATGCCATCAGTAGCAGAGCCATTCGGAATTACGGCACTAGAGGCAATTGCTTCAGGAACTCCTGTTATTGTTTCTAAAAATGCTGGCGTTGCAGAAGAAATATTGCATTGTTTTAAAGTGGATTTTTGGGACACTCATGAAATGGCCAATAAAATAATATGTTTATTGAAATATCCTATCTTAGGAGAATGTATGAGAAAAAATTCTTACAGGGAGATAAGAAACTTTGGTTGGGACAAAGTAGCCGAACAAACAATATCAGTTTATAGGAGAACGATATGACATCACTTTGCTTTTATTTTCAGGTTCATCAACCAATGAGATTAAACAGGTTTTCTGTTTTTACTGAGAATTCTCCTTATTTTGATGACGAGAGAAACAAAGGATATCTAAGAAAAGTTGCAAGAAAATGTTATTTACCAACCAACAAACTTCTTTTAGATTTGATAAATGAATATAATGGAAAATTTAAAATTGCATTTAGTTTAACTGGAGTTTTTGTAGAGCAATGCAAAAAATTTGCACCTGAAGTCATAGGGTCTTTTCAGGAACTGGCTAAGACAGGAAATGTTGAGTTCTTAAATGAAACCTATTATCATTCTCTAGCAATCTTATTTTCTGAAAAAGAATTCATAGAACAAATAAAACTTCATAAAAAAATGATACTAGATTTGTTTAACCAAAAACCAAAAATTTTTAGAAATACTGAAGCAATGTATTCAAATAATATTGCTAGACTTATTGAAAAATTAGGATATAAAGGAATAATAACAGAAGGTCATGAAAGCGTTCTTGGATGGAGATCGCCTAATTACTTGTACCATCCTCATGGTTGCAAGAAAATCTCAGCTCTATTAAGAAACTATAAATTGAGTGATGATATTGGTTTTAGGTTCTCTGCTAGATGGTGGGAAGAATATCCATTGACTGCTGATAAATATTCAATATGGTTATCGAAATGTGAAGGTCAGTGTATTAATTTATTTATTGATTATGAAACATTCGGTGAACATCAATGGGAAGATACAGGAATATTTAATTTCTTAAGATATTTGCCTGCTGAAACTTCTAAATATTCAAACCTTGATTTTAAGACACCATCTGAAATTGTTAAAATGTATAAACCTGTTGGAATTGTGGATGTTCCACATACCATTTCTTGGGCAGATGTTCAGAGAGATCTATCGGCTTGGCTTGAAAATGAAATGCAAAGATTAGCTTTCGAGCAAATGACTAAACTTGAAGAGTGTATTAAGAAAAATCCAGAACTGTTACATACATGGAGGCTGCTACAAACTTCTGATCATTTCTATTATATGTGTACTAAGTGGTTTGCTGATGGTGACGTCCACAAATATTTCAATCCTTACAATTCCCCTTATGATGCATTTATCAACTATATGAATATCCTACAAGACTTAAAAAGAAAAGTTGGGTCTAAATGAAAATAGATGGTTTAAAATGGGAATATCAACCTATAGAAAACCCAGACTGGGATTATGCTAGAAATCTTTTTACTGTTCTAAAAAGGCCTCAGGCAACTTGGTCTCAATCTATTTTTTCTGTAAGACATAAAAACCTAATCGCACCTAACAGAGACTATAGATTCCAAGGATTATGTGCTTTTGTTAATAAAGATTATTGGAAATTCTTAGATGCTGTATTTTTTGGAATGAAAGGATTTTATCTTGAACCTAAAAAAGTAATAGTGTTTCCTTGGAAATCTGTTTATCAATATTCGGGAGATGGAATCAATGTTGATGTTTCTTATTATTTATCTAGAGATATGAGAGAAGGAATAACAGCGAAAATTATATTTGATATCAAGAATTCTTTTTTGAAAGAATTAATAATTAAGCCACTGGTCGATATTAGAGGCATTTTTTCAGATTCAAATCCGGAGCAAATAAAAACTAAATTTAATAACAATTCTCTGACTGCATCTTTAGGTGAAAACAAAGTTTCTTTTTTTGTTAACGATAGTAGTATTTTGGCTGAAAAGGAAATTTTAGATTGGAGATATAAACTGGGAAGTGGATTTAGAGAAAATACTAACAATGGCATAAGATTTATTTCGGAATGGGCTAGACCCGTATTTATTGGGGAAATTCATAAAAGAATTTCTGGGAATGAAAAGGTTTCTTTAATAATAAACTGTAATAGGAGAAATGAGGATTTTGATGAAAACGAGGAGAAATTATACATAAAACAGATAACTAAGAAATTCGATTGTAAAAAAGAACTCTTATCAAGAATAATCTCATTAGATAGTTTTGGTATTTTAGAAAACAATATTATAGTTCCTGAAGCAGGAGATTTCTGGTTCAGACAAATATGGTTAAGAGACTTATTAGAAGCTCTAATTAATAATTTTCAAACTTTTATCAAATTGGATAATAAAAAAATAAATGAAATAATGAAATGGATATTAAAAAAACAGGATAGAAAAACTGGAAGATTCCTTAATTTTAAAAATAATTATAATTCTGTTGATACGAGTCTTTTATTTTTTATTTTAGCTGAAAAATATCTAAAACAATTTAATGATAAAACAATAGAAAAAAGGATCTTACAAAGTTTTAATTTGCTATTTAAGAAGTTTTCTGAAAATAAAATAGAAATTGATGGACCTCCTGTAATAAGAGATTATATGTTATACTCTATGCCATGGCACTCTTGGACAGACTCCAAAATTTCTTTTATGGGAAAAATGATATCCACAAGAATACCAAGGAACTGGATCACAGAAGATAATTTAGAAGAAATGCTTAAACCATCCTTATTACCTGAAATAAATGCAATGTTTATTAGAACATTAAAACTGGCTGAGCAGTTAGGAAAGGATATTGGAGATTTTTATAAAAAATCAGTAGAAAATTATAAGAAAGTTTTCCAAAATAAAGATTTCTTGTACTCTATAATTATTAATGACAAAAGAGATCCTACAGAAACTTCAATGGCATTGATATCTGCTGTTTTGTTGTATAATCATGTTTTTAATAAAAAAGATTTGGAAAAAATGTGGCCTTCTATTCAGAAATTATTAGTTAAAAAGGATGAAAAACTATTCGGTGTCCTTTGCAGAAACCTAGAAGATAGGATATATTTCAATGATTATCAATATCACGGAACTGTAGTTTGGCCTAGAGATACTCCTTATCTTATTAAATATTTAAAAATAATTGGAAAAAATAAATTAGTAAAGGAGATACTGGAAAGTAATTTAGATCATCAAATGAATGAGGCTGCAATATTTTATTGTAATGAGTTATTTTCTCTGCCTGAAGGAAGAAACATAAATCCAACTAATACCAGTAATAATCCTGTTCCAGTTAAGAATCCCATTCAATTATGGTCGCATTTTTGTGATGATTATTTAAAAGCATAACTAATTAATGATATGAGGTTATAAATATGGAAACCCAAGCAAATGTTTTGTTTGAAGTGGCTTTTGAGGTATGCAATAAAGTTGGAGGAATATATGCTGTCCTAGAATCAAAAGCTGCTAGAATGGTTGAGTTATATAAAAAGAATTATTTTGCCATAGGACCTTATTATCCCGAGAGAGCAATATTGGAAACCATAAAACAAAAGCCTCCAAAATTTTGTGAAAAGATATTTTCCAGTTTAAATAAAAATGGTATCAATTGTCATTATAGAAAATGGTTAATTCAAGGCAATCCAAATGTAATTCTTGTTGAGTTTGATAGCCTATTAGAAAAAGTTAATGATATAAAAAAGGAATTTTGGAAAGAATACAAGATTGATTCTTGGGGAACTAAATTTGATTTTGATGAACCTATTGCATGGTCAACTGCTGCTGGAATGTTAATAGAAAAACTACTTCCTTGTTTTGAGAATAAAAATATTGTTGCTCATTTTCATGAATGGTTATCAGGAGGAGCTTTACTGTATCTAAAAGATAAACTTCCAACTGTTTTTACTACGCATGCAACAATGTTAGGAAGAACAATAGCTGGTTGTAAAGAAGATTTATATAAAGAGGTTAATGATGCAATCTACAACAACATGAACTTAAATCCGAAAAGGCCTTACGAGTATGGTGTACAAGCAAAACACCAAATGGAAAAGGTTTGTGCTGAAAACTGTACTATTTTCTCAACAACATCTGAAATAACTGCTAAAGAAGCAAATTACATTCTAGGCAAAAGGCCTGATGTAATATTACCAAATGGCTTAGATATAGATAGATTCCCAACAATGGAAGAATTTGCCTTATTGCATAGAAAATATAGAGAAAAGATTAAACATTTCTTAAGTGCTTTTTTCAATCCTTACTATAAAACAGAATTGTGGGATGCAATGATTTTTTTTACATCTGGAAGATATGAATTTAGAAATAAAGGTTATGATATTTTCATAGAAGCTTTAGGAAAAGTTAATGAAAGGATGAAAAAAGAAAAAATTAAGAGAAATGCTTTTGTTTTCTTCTTTGTTCCTAGAGGGGATATAAGAGAAAATATTGAAATTATGGAAAGTATCCAATTATACGATGACATTAGAGAAGCTGTAAAAGACGAGTTGCCTTGGATAGAAGAAATGACTCTAGATTTGTTTGCTAAAGGAAAAATGCCAAAAATGAAGGTTTTATTTAGGAAAGAATTTTTAGAAGAGTGTAAAAGAAAAATTGCTGCATTCAAAAGAAAAGGCAATCCTCCTTTATCTGCTTATGTTATTGATGAAAATGATTTGATTGTAAATGCTTTTAAGAAAAATGGTTTATTAAATAGAATTGATGATAAAGTTAAAGTAATATTTTATCCTTCTTATTTATCCACAACAGACAGGTTGCTGGGTCTGAATTATGAGCAAGCTGTTCAGGGATCTCATCTAGGCGTTTTTCCTTCATATTATGAACCATGGGGATATACTCCTCTAGAATGTGCTGCGAATGGTGTTTTATCTATAACTTCTGATTTTGCTGGATTTGGAATATTTATTAAACAAAATTCTGACCAAAGTAAAAAACCCGGAATAATTGTTTTAGAAAGAGATGGTAAAACTCGTAAAGAAATAATTGAAAAATTATATGAAATTTTATGGAATGACGTTACAATGTCTAGAAAAGAAAGGGTACCGAAAAAAGCTAAAGCAAAAGATTTAGCTTCACTTGCTGACTGGAAAATATTAATTAAGAGTTATGTCCAAGCGCACAATATGGCTTTGGAAAGATTTAAGAAATAGATAATTTTAAATCTTTTTAATTCCAACTGCCATAGGCGGAAGTTCCACCAAACCAATATTAAAAATTTCTGCAGATTTTTTATTCATTCCCATGGTAGTATAATTTTTAGCACCTATTTTTTGTTTTAAATATCTAAGAGTTCTAATGGGAATAGGACGGTATACCCTCCTAGGAGGTTTTCCATTATTTTGATGTACTATATTTGATTTAAGAATATTGTTTTCTTCTAATTTATTTAACTGTGGGTAAATTTCAGAAGCACTAAAAAGTATTCCAAATCTTTTTTTAATTTCACTGATAAGCCCATAACCATGTACACCATTTTCTTCACTTAATGTGCTTATTAAAATGTATTCTTCTAGATGTGATCTTAAATGATTTCTAATTTCTTGTCTTCTTGTTAAAAAAAATTTTGTTTCGTACATTTTATCACCAATTAATGGTCATAACATTAATATGCAATAAATTGTAGAAAAAGAAAATTTACTCCCTTGGCAGTAAAAAACACTTATCAATATTTTTTCAGATGTTCATCTCTGTGCTTCTCAAATATTGTAAGAAATACTAATTTATCTCTTCCGATATTAATAACTCTATGATACTTATTAACAGGAACTGTAACTAAATCTCCTTTTTTAACATTAGACTTTTTCTTATCAATAATTATGTGTCCTTTACCTTTCAAGAAAACATAAATTTCTTCAGCATTGTGCTTATGTCCTCTAGTCATTTTAAACTCAGAATTAACTTTTCCTGGAAATAAAAAGTTCATGCAAAGAATGATCCTTTTCAAACCAGTTTTTTTAATAGGTAAGTCAATAAGAACTTCATTAATATCGTTTTCATGACCTTTAATATTTTTGTATATATTCTTACCACCTTTAACTGCGTCTTTAACTTTCATTTTTAATGTCTTGCCTCTGAACTTATCCATACTGAATTTCATTTCATTCCCATTATTAATTCTTCTATAGCTTTTTCAACGTTTCCTGCTTTAACAACTCCTGATGCTAAAATAACTCCTTTTGCTCCAAGTTCAATTGCTTTTTTAACATCTTCTCTTGTTTTAATTCCTGCTCCGCAAAGAACATAGGTTCTTGGTGAAATTTTCTTAACATCATTAACAGAATTTTTCACTATTTCTGGTTTGGCAGTTGAAACAGAAATATCTCCTCCAATCAATTCTGGAGGTTCAATTGCAATAAAATCTGGTTTAAACTCTGCTATTTCTTTTACTTCTTCATTATCTTTAACACAAACAACTGACAACAATTCGTATTCTCTGCATAAATCAATACACTTTTTAATATCTTCATGTGGAATTCTTCTTTCAGAGTGATTGATTATTGAACCAATTGCTCCCAAATCCTTTACTTCTTTAGGAATCAAAGCCCCTGTATGTGCACCTGGTTCAAAAGGATCTAGATGTTGAGAAATAGTTGAAGTAATTTTAGCAACTTCATTTAGCAAAGGAGTAGGTGGTGCAATCAAAATAGTTACTTTATGTTTATCAGATAGTTTTTTAGCAACTTCTGCAAACTTTATAGGTTTTTCTCCAAGGGATTGTTCATACTCTTTCAAATTTATTATTAATATAGGAGGTTCCATCATATATCCTGGAATCTATTTTTTAGTTTTTTCTTTACTGCAGGTAAGGTTGTGTATTCCATCTCTTCTGGTCCTAGCCTATGTGGCTCAAATGGCCCTTGTCTTCTTAGAATATCTGCAATTTTCAATGCTTCCCATCTAGCTTTGTCAAATGATTTGTCCTTGAGCATGTCTCTTGGCATACCTAGCATTCCATTAGCTAATTGAAAACCTAGTGCCATAACTCTTGGTGGTCCATCGAATCTTGATGGTGTAGCATCTTCAACACCTACAGGCATGAATGGACCATGATGACTTCCTCTCATCCAACCAGCAACAATCCATGGATGTGCAAATCCTTCTAAAACTTCTCCAACTGCTGGCAGACCATGTTGTGCTCTTACGAACATAACTGGATCATCTTTTCCAACGTATTTTCCTGCAATTAAACTCAACCTGCTTGTAGAAGTGGAAACTGCATATAATTTGTCTGAAGTTCTGTAAACATGTTTTATAACATATCTTCCAGGTTGACCAATTAACGCCAACAAATCATAAATTTCTTCAGGACATTTTAATTCAACTTTCTTATTTTCTATAACATCATGAACCTCAAAAGTAAATCCTCCATGCATTTCAGAATCAATAACCAGACCTGCTGTTGAGAATGGATCTGCAAACATTTTATATAGTGGAATGTTCCATGCTCCTGGTTCTGTTTTGTCTGCCATAAAAATAATAACTGGTTCTGATTTTCTCTCTTCAAATTCTAGTTCTGCAACACCTGGTCCCATTCCTTTTAGATTTCCTGAAAATGTATCTTTTAACAAATCTTGTCCAGCTCCGTAAAGTTTCAGTTCTTTAGCTTTTTCTGTGCATTTTTTAAAAGTGTCCCAAGCCATAGCATGTACGTCTTTGTTATCAACACCATGCTGATGAGTCATTATTAATTGTAAATCGTCTCCACAAGCTGTTACATAAAAATCTATTAAAAATCCTTTGTTTTTCTCGTCTTGAAGAATGTTTCTTGCTATTTCAAGAATTGCTGGATGACTTGAAGAATGTCCAACATGTCCTCCTATATCAGCTTTAATAACACTTAGCGTAATTTTCATACATTACAAATTGTAGAGGTTTTATATAAAGGTTTATTAAGAATGTGAAAATAGGTTTGAAATGTTTTTAAAAAATGATAAATTAATATTTAGGGGATTTATATAATAATCATGAAGAAATGGGGTTTTTTATTAACTTTGTTTTTGGTATATTTCTCAATAATTCATATTTCTCAAGCTCAAGAAAATATCGATACAGAATGGGGCATGGATGCTACCCATTGGGATGTTTTTCCAGACAGAGGATTAGACTTATCAAATTATAACACAACACAAACTGAAGTGTTAAACAATATAAAAAATATAGGAGCGAAATGGATAAGAATAGGGCTATGGGAAGATAGGGGGAGAGTAGACGGAAATTATCCAGATTTATCTGGGTATGATAGTTATATCAATGAAGCTAATAGTCTGGAATTAAAGGTATTGGCCAATCTCCTTACTTATTGTGGTTGGGAAACTATGAACGAGTGGGATGAAAATTGGTATTCGTTTGTTGAAATAATTGTTAATAGATATAAAGGAAAAATCCACGCATATCAAATTTTAAATGAAGAAGATGATCCGAATTGTAACAAATGTCTATTCGCTTGTGATGGTGTACCATGGACCATTTGGCCCACTAAAATAGATTTCGCCAATAACCCAGAAAAATATGTAGAAATATTTAATAAAACTTATGAAATCATTAAAAATATTGATCCAGAAGCAATTGTCATTTCGGGAGGCACTACAAGAGATGATGATGGCAGTTATATTGAAAATTTGATATCACTTGGAATCACAGTTGATGCAGTTGCAACTCATCATTATGGAACTATTGAAACCATCGATACAGAATTAGTTCCTAAGGTTGACAGATTAGGGCAACTAAATAAGTCTATATGGATTACTGAAACTGGACAAAATGCAGAATACGCAGGAATAGAGTATCAAAAAGATTGGATAGAAGAACTGGTTTGTAGTCTGGGTTATAAAGCTGAAAGGCCCTTCTGGTTTTCATATACTTATATAATCGATGAAAATGGTTATCCAACCGAATCTTATTATACATTCAAGGATTTTATTAGCGATCTTTGTGGTTTACAGCCAGCAGGATGTTCAGGCGAAATAAACTTAACTCTATTGCCTAAATATGTTAAAGCAGGAGAGAATGTGAAAGCACATGTTTCTGGTCTTACTAGTTGTGATGACAAACTTGTTGTGGTATTGGGTCCAGATAAATGCCAAATTGTCCTTCCAGAAAATTCATGCAATCTAAAAGCACCAAGTTCTTTAACTTCAACAGATCGATATTATGAAGTTAAAGCTATCATAGACATGGATGAGGATGGCAATGCAGGTAATGACCTAGGTGAGGTTGATACTGAGACTTTAACTGTGTATACCGAGAGTATTGGTGGTGGTTGTGGAGTGAAGTGTTTGGAAATGGCATGGTATACAATGCCATACTTGTTGGAAGTTGTGATTCCGTTTGTTAGTTTTGTGATAATTTCTATTGCTGAGATTATTGTTTTAGTGTTGATAATTAGGAAGTTACATGAAAAGAAATGAGATTCTAAATCAGACACTACACAAGCAATACAAATATATTAAAGCAAATAATATTCTTAGTAGATAGAAATGTCTATTTTTGATTCAATAAGGTTTGTTAAAGATAATAAATATATTTACAAGATTTTGATTAATGGCAAGTGGCTAGAATCTTCTACTAAAAAAACTTTTGAAATAAAAAGCCCAGCCGACGGGTCATTAATAGCAGAAGCTCAGAAAGCTAGCAAAAGAGATGCTGGGAAAACAGTTAAAGCAGCTTTTAATGCAAAAACAAAAATCGCTAATATGGATGCTTCTGAAAGAGGAAAAATTCTTGATAAAATGGGTAATCTATTAGAAGAGCATAAAGATGAATTCATAAATGTTATTTGCAGAGAATCCGGAAAAACAATAAAACTTGCCCAAGGAGAAGTCCATGCTTCTATAGAAAGATTACATTATGCGTCTGATGAAGCAAAAGAAATAAGAGGAGAATTCATAAAAGGTGACATTGCGGGTAAGAGAAATTCTATGGGAATGGTTGTTAGACAACCTTTAGGAGTTTTACTAGCAATAACACCATTTAATTATCCTTTGTTTACAGGAATAGCAAAAATAGCACCTGGAATAGCAGTTGGAAACTCAATTGTAGTTAAGCCTGCAAGCGCAGATCCAATATGTTTGCTAATGTTTGGAAGAATCATGCAAGAAGCAGGTTTACCAGATGGTGTGTTAAATATAATTACGGGATCAAGCTCTGAAATAGGAGATTACTTGTGTTCTCACCCTCAAATTGATATGATATCATTTACAGGAAGCAGTGAAGTTGGAAAACACATTGCAAGCATTGCTGGAATGAAAAAATTGCATTTAGAACTAGGAGGAAAAGCTCCAGCAATTGTTTTGGAAGACTGTAATCTTGATATAGCTGTTAAGGAAGTTGCAACAGGTTCTTTAAAGTTTTCAGGACAAAGATGTGATTCTATAAGCAGAGTGTTAGTTGTAGAATCAATAGCCAATAATTTTGTTAAGGGTATTTTAAAAGAAGTTGAAAATTGGAAATTTGGAGACCCAAGAAAACCTGAAAATGTTATTGGACCTTTGATAAATGAAGCTGCTGCCAAAAGAGTTGAAGAACTAGTTAGTGATGCTATTAAAAAAGGTGCGAAGCTTTTATATGGTGGAAAAAGGTATGAACATGGATATTTTGAGCCAACTGTTTTAGATTTTGTTAACAGGGATATGAAAATTGCTTGGGAAGAAACATTTGGGCCAGTTATTACAATTATTAGAGTTAAGGATTATGAAGAAGCAATTGAACTTGCAAATGAATCTGAATATGGTTTAGATGCTTGTATATTTACAAAAGATATTGACAAGGCATTTGATGCTGCACAAAGAATTGAAGCTGGTTCTGTTCATATAAATGCTCATCCAACTCATGGTTTAGGTATGTTTCCGTTTGGTGGAGATGAGAGTTCCGGGGTAGGAAGAGAAGGAATCAAATATAGTATAGAAGACATGTCAAAAGTTCATGTCATGGTTTTGCATTCTCATAAAGAATGATTATCTCATTTTAAAATTTATTGTTTCAGCAGGAGTCAATGCTTTGTTATAAATTCTCAAGTTATCTATTGTACCATTGAATTGACGATATGTATTAAGTGTTGGTGGGGTACCACCATCATTTCTAGCTCCTACCACAAGTCTATAATCATTTGGAGTCAGTGGGCCTGCGAAAGTTGTTTCACCTGTTTTGTTACCATTCACAAAAATCTTAGCAAGGTTTCCATTCCAGCTCATTGCAACATGATACCATTGGTTGGTACTTAGTATTTTAATGCCATTAATATTAATTTCATTCAGTACTCCTGTTATCTGACCCACAGGTGAATAATGGATTAAAAATGCATACGTCATCTCATCTGGATGATCATAGTTCTTAGAGACTATATAGGGTGAGCCGGTGTCATCAATCTTTTCCGGATATATCCATGCTTCTATTGTAATCTCGTCTGTAATATCCAAGCTTGGAGAATCAGATACAGCAACATATCTTTCATCAGTTCCAGGAAAATCCAATGCACTTCCAAATTTACCATCAGTCCAACTAATTCCATTTCCGTAAATAGTCCCATCGTTTTCATAATCAGAAGAATCATGAACTTTAATTCCAGAACCTTCATCAAAATCAAAAGCTAATACGCAAGAATCATGTAAAACAGCTTCTATTTTCTGAACAATTTGTAAACTTGGATTAGATATTTTTAAATCATGATCTTCTATACTCAATCCTAACAGATTAGTTGTATTAACTGTTACAGTTCCTATTTCTCCTTTACTAATAGATTCAGGAGTCATGTTAAATTCGAGGGGCATATCATCTAAAAAAACATTTAAACTATCATTAACTATTACTCCATCACCACAATTTTTTATATAAATATTATTTTTATGGACTGAATCTACTATCATGCAAGTAGAAAGGATTTCTCCTGTTCTTTTTGTTCTTTCAGTTCCAGATTCTGACATTGCTTCAATTGTTCCGGAAGTAAAAAACCAGAAAAGAGTAGCTAGTATTATTAAAATTAGTGTAACTAGTAACAATTCCATAATTGCTGAAATACCACGCATAATTATTATTTAAATCAGACAATTATATTTATGAGTATTTTTAGAGCTTATTGGAGGAGATCATTTGAATAGGAAAAAAGAAATTGAAGAACTTAAAAAGGAATTTCATGAATTAGTTGAAAGGTTTACTCCTAGTGAAATTAAAAATAACCCTGTAATAGATCTAAATAATAAAAATGAAATTAAGTTGTCCATAACAAATGAATTAGTAAAAAAATGGGGTTTAGAAAAATGGCTGGCAAATTATAGAAAAGAGGCCCTTGTTTCAACAGGTGGTATTAGAGGACCTCAAAATATTTTATATTTCTGGGATTATAGGTTTCCTCTTAATGAAGTTGGAGTAGCTCTTGCTACATTAGCAAAAGCATCTGTACTTAAGAACAAATTAAAAGAAAAAACCATACATAAAATTGCTTCAGGGGAAGTTCGTTACAATACTAAGAAATATGTTGAATTAATTTCAAGGATCCAAGCTGCTTTAGGAATACATACACACTTGCCTTTTAATCAAGCCACAACTCCAGTTTGGATGGTATCTTTTCTTATTTTTCTCTTTGATTATGATGGAGGTGAATATGTTACATCTAGCCATGCAGTAAGTAGTAAAACTGCTACTAAAGATTTAGATAATCAAGGCACTCAGTTTTTACCAGAAGAATCTATAATGTTTGTTGATGAAATTGAAAAAATTATTAAAAAAGCTAAGACACCTGAAGGCTACAAAATAAATCTATCTGCAAAAGATGACCCATTAATTACTGAAGATTTTGATGGTATTAATCTTTATGTTAATTATTTACGTGGAAATGTGATAACAGAAAATGATATTAAGTTAATTCGAGAAGCTACAAGAAATGGTATGAAAATCACTTTTGATGTAGTTGGTGGTTGTATTTATAATACTATGTTGCAAATTTTTCAAAGTCTAAATATAAAGGAAGCATTTGAATGGAATAACAAAGAGGAAGATCCTTTCTTTCATGGTATTGGTAAAACTCGTCGTTTAAATCCAGAAACAAACAAAATGGAATTCTTTGACCTCTCATGTGATCCTTGTTTACCAGAAGTAGTAGAAACTATGGGATATGAAGAACTCTTGAAAAATAAACCAATTGGACATTTAGTTATGATAACAGACCCCGATGCAGACAGATTAGTCATAGGACAAGTAGAGCCTGTTAATAGAATTAAAAAATTAGAAGACCTAGGAGTCTATTATCTAAAAATTGATGAAAACAAAATTTTTACAGTTTATCATCCTGTATATTCTTTTTTGATGACGATGGATTTCCGTATGAAGCGATTAAAAGAAAAAAATCAATGGAATAATCACCCACGTTTCATTATCAAGACTGCTCCTTCTTCTTATGCTTGGGATGAGTGGGCATTAACAAACGGAATTAAGATAATAAACACACCAGTTGGATGGAAAGAAATCTCAACAACTTTGAAAAAGATTGAAAAGCAGTTTAAAGAAAATTCAACCAAAGAAGTTATAATCAAAGACATCTTTGGAAATGAAATAAATATTGGAAAGGAACCAAGACTTGTTTTTGCTGGTGAAGAAAGCGGTGGTATGATTACAGGTTCAGAAGATTTGTTCACTAGTAAGGGAGGTAGAACTGCCATAACCATGAGAGAAAAAAGTGCTGGGGAAGCTTCAGTGATTGTTACTTCATTAAGTGCTCGCCTCTTTAACAAAAAACAACTGCTTTCAGAATACCTTGAAGAAATTTTCAATGAAAACAAGATTATATACAAATATTTTGTTAGGGGCGATGTAATATATTACAATGAAAGTGAGCCTGACCCTGAAAAATTATTGAAAAGCAAAGCAACTGGAGAAATTTTAAGAGATAACATAGACAAGTTCTATTTAGGTTTATCATTGGGAATTAGAGAAAAATTAATAGATATAAAACAAGCTAAGTCAATTCTATCTGAAATTTTTACTGATTTAGATTTTTCAGATTTAGAAGATATAGTTTTTGTTGGGGATGGTACTTACTTTAAATTCAAAGATATGTTTGTTGAGATTAGAAAATCTGGAACAGACGCTAAACTAAGAGCTTATGCTTGTGGCTGTGATAAGAAAAAATGTGAAATGTTTTTAGATAAATTAATGAATTACAGTGGAAAGTTAACAGAAAGATATAAAAAATTGGTTGATCCTTCATTCTTTGATAACTTATATAATTTATCAAGAAAAATTTATCTAGATTATATTCATGAAGGACTATAATTAATATTTCTTTGCGATTTCAGCAAGTTTTTCTGGAATTATATGCGGTACTGTTTCTCCTGAAAGCTCTAAATAACCTTCCCAAGATTTAATTCCTTGACTTAGAGGGGCTCTTGAGACTATTCTAAACTGATTGCAGAAATCATTTGTAGGAGCGGCACTAAGATTTATGATATTGATTTGGTCAGAAATTTTATCAATTGTAATTCTTATTGCTTTATCTAAAAATCTTACAACAGCATTTATTTCTTTATCGCTCATTTTTTGAAAACTAGAAGTTTCTAAAGTCATGACAACAAATTCTGTTTTTCCAAAAACAGGAGACCAGTCAACGAAAAATACAACTTTACTCTTTTCATCAAAATCTATAACTAATCCTTTTTCAAGTAAAGCCTTAACCCAAGACTTCCAATATTTTTTACTTCCTAATTTCATAGCCAAAGCAGTTTTAGCTAAAGGTTTATCTTCACAATGAAATTGAGAATGGAAATGTTCTAAAGAAGATGCTGCTTTGGAGCCATAATTAAAATGCATAGAAACATATTTTTTATTTGAAAGTTTACCTATTTTTTGTACAAGTTTAATACTATCTATCCAGTTTTTTAAAGTCAGATCTCTTGGATCTACTATATGTTGTTTGTAATTAAGGACTACTACACCATGTATTTTTGCAAATGGAAACAAATTTGAAAAGGCAATGGAATTATTTAAGGTGTATTGTTTTTTTAGTCCAGTTTCTTTTGAAAATTTAGCACATTTATCAGGATCACAAAAAAAGCATTTTAATGAAGGAGTTTTGAAACCAACAGTAGTAGTTTCTATTTTTCTAGCTTCTCTTTCAGGAGCTATTCTAGAACTAGAATAAAAAGCAGGATTAATTCTTATTTTAGTTTCGGACTTTTTAGATTGGTCTGAAGGTTTTATAACAAAAAGTCTAATTGTTCTTTCAAGTTTTTTTAAGTTTGTTTTCTTAACCTTTTTTAGGTATTTTTTCAAGGATTCAAGCATAAAAATATTTCATATAACTTTTATTAATAGTTTTAAATTTTAACTATTATTGCCCCTATAGTTCAATTTGGATAGAATAA
>WVXN01000046.1:0-28322 GCA_011773475.1 Candidatus Aenigmatarchaeota archaeon | reverse complement strand
AGTTTTCAAATTATCTATATAAAATTAATTGAACTCTTTGTTACATTATCAATAATATCTGGAATTAGTCCTGTAGCTTTTATTGTTGTTGTTGTTTTTGGTTCACTAGTTTTATTTTTTATATTGAAGTTTGTTTTCGGTTCATCAAAAGTCTTGTTAGTAATATTTTTATTTTATTTTATTCTTATAGTAATAGTTGCAGCCTCCATAATGTCTGTAGGTCCACCTGCTCCTTCTACTTAGAATTATAATTTCTGGATTAAACGAGCAGTATCAATTAAGGCCTTATCTAATCTCTTGTCATCTATTTTTTTGAGTGTTATAAACTCGACAGAAGTTACAAAACCTTCTTTGAGTAGAAAATTGGGAGTAACATGAACGTATAAGATACCTTTTTTTATCAAATGAACTAAGAATCTTTTCTTATTCAAAAACTTACATACTTTATCTGCTTTTTCATTCTTTAAAGAAAATAACCTATATAGACCTACACATAAACTGTAAATGCCTACAAGCAAGAACAAAAACAAAACAACTGCCCTAAATGGTATTAAAAATGCAACTTGAAACAATGTGAACCAAATCAAGTATGCTGTATACAATAAAAACATTCCAAACAAAGTTACTAAAATAACTCTTACAGGTAAGTTTCTCCAATCTGCTGCTCTAAACTTTCCAATTTCTTCATCATAAACCACCCATAAGTTATGTGGTTTTGCATATGCTCTTAGAACATAAGTAAGAGCATAGTGAGCAAATTCTATCCTGATTTTTCCAATTTTTTTAACTTTAACTCCAGAAAGAAACATATAAAGGCCTATAGCAATGATCAAAGCTTCAATTAACATGAGTATTGAAAAGGTCTGCCTTGATATTATAGAAACAGGAAAAGATAGTATAAGTATTACAAAAAATACTATCATCAAAAACTTAAGTTTGTTCATATATATAGATAGATTTTTATTTTATAAATGTGATGTTTATTTTCATGGCAACAATAGGAGACTTTCAAAAAATAGACATAAGAGTAGGTAAGATAATTGAAATTAAAGATGCGGAAACAAAAAAACCAATGTATGTTCTTAAGGTGGATTTTGGAGAGCTAGGAATTAAGCAGTCCATAGCAGGTATAAAACCTTATTATGAAAAAGAAGAGCTTTTAAACAAAAAGTTCGCATTTGTGATTAATCTGGAGCCTAAAAAAATAGCAAACGTCTTATCAGAGTGCATGATTTTAGCAGCAGTAAAAGACGATGAAGTTGTTATTTTACAGCCTGAAAAAGATATAGAAATTGGTTCAAAGATTTCATAGTGATTGAATGAGGAATGAGCAAGCTGAAAAAATAAAAAATCACTTCAATTCCAAAGAAATCGATTATGATGTTTGTGCTAATTATGTCGTGCCTAGAAATGAAGAGTTACATAATGTTATAGTTAATACTATTCGTCATGACAGAAATTCCAAAATAAAAATATTAGATTTAGGTGTAGGAACTGGTTTAGGAGCTTGGAAAATTTTAAGTGAATTCCCTTATGCCCATTTGACTGGAATTGATTTTTCATCTAAAATGTTGAAAAGATGTAAAGAAAGATTATCTATTTTTAAAAACAGGATTTTATTAGTTGAGGCAAACTTTAATAAAATTGATTTTCCGGAAAAATATGATGTCATAATTTCAGCAGTAACAATACATAATTCTAAAATAGAACAACAAAAGGATTTGATCTTAAAGGCATATAAAAATTTAAACAATAACGGTATTTTTGTTAATGGAGATTTTATAAAAAGCAATTCTGAACATATAAACCAAAAATTAAGAAATTTTTATGAAAATTATTTAAGAGAAAAATTAAAAGGTAAAGAATTAAAAACTTGGTTACGTCATGCTTTTGAAGAAGACAAACCAGTAGAAATTAAAACTCATTTAAATTGGTTAAAAATGGCCAAATTTAAGAAAATAGAATGCGTTTGGATGTATATGAACTTAGCAGTTTATTATGGTATAAAGTGATTACATGGTTGATTTATGGGTAGAATTTGTAAAAGCTTTATTAATTATTTTTCCGGCTTATGCTGCTAATGGGTTTCCACCTTTAGCCAGAGGGAATAAAGCCATAGATTTAAAGAAAAAATGGTTTGATGATAGAAGAATATTTGGTGATGGAAAAACATTTGAAGGATTTGGTTTTGGTTTGTTTTCAGGATTTGTGATTGGTGCTCTGGAAGCTTATCTTTATTTTGATCTTAATGCCTATGCAATGGAATTTGGAGTTACATTACCTTTAATTAATTTATTTATTGGTTTTATGATAGCTCTAGGAGCTTTGTTTGGTGATCTAGCTGGAAGTTTTCTAAAAAGAAGGTTTAAACTAAAAAGAGGTGCTGATGTTCCTTTATTAGATCAATGGAATTTTATTATAGGAGCTGTTTTATTTACTTTTTGGTTTACTGAAATAACAATTTGGATGATTTTAATAATGCTTTTAATAACACCATTATTTCACAGAATAGCTAATATAATTGCTCATAAAATAAGAGTAAAAAAGGTGCCGTGGTAAGATGAAAATAGACTGTCATTGTCATACAATTTATAGTAAACATTGGTTTTGGGGATTTGACGCAATAAACACACCTTTAGAAATGATAAAAGCTGCAATAAAGAGAGGCATGGATGGATTAGCAATAACAGATCATAACACGGTAAAAGGTGGTTTAGTTGGAAAAAAAGTTGCAAAAAGATTTAAGAATTTCATTGTAATAAGTGGTTCTGAAATAAAAACAAAAGATGGAGAAATAATTGGTCTGGACATCAAAGAAAATGTTCCAATAAACCTAAGTATTGAAGAAACTATTGAAAAAATCCATGATCTAGGAGGTATAGCAGTAGCCCCGCATCCATTCGGAAGCTATATTTTTAGAAAATGTGCTAAGGAAAATGCTTTAAAAGCAGATGCTATAGAAGTCTATAATTCAACCTTAACAAAAAAACAAAACAATAAAGCTCTGAGATTTGCAAAAAAATTTAAGATGCCTTTTACAGCTGGAAGTGACGCTCATTCTGCAAGAGAAGTTGGAAGAGCTGGAATAATAGTTAATGGAAATTCTATAGACTCAATTTTAAAAAATAAAGTAAGAATTTTTGGGAAAAGAACACCTATTTTACAAATAGCCCGCACAATATCTCAGAAATATATTAGATCTCTTGAATGGAGGATATCAGGAAAAAGGAGAAAATACAGTCAGAACCCAATTAATTCCGTAAAAACCTGCATAAGCTAAAGCTAAATTCAATATTATTTTACCAATTAAAGTAGCGATAAAAAATTTCTTTAATGGATATTTTAATGTTCCACCTAATAGACCAACAATATCATCTGGAAGAGGCGTTGCAGCAAACAAAACTATTACTAAAAATCCACCATATTTTTGAAACATTTTCTCTGTTTTTTCTATATGTTTTTTATATTTTTTTTCAATAACTTTTCTCCCACCAAGACCCAAAGCATAACCAGTAAACTCTCCTATAGCAGCTCCTAGTCCTGCAGAAAAGCCAACTAAAAGAGGATTCAAAATCGATCCTGCACCAAATATGATAATGGAAAATGGTAGTGGAAATATTATTGTTGAAGCTTCCGTTAAACTAATTATAAAAATTCCAAAATAACCATATTTTTCTGTCAATGAAACAAAAAAATCCTTATTATTTAAAATCAACCATCCGACACTTAGAACAATTATGATTAATATTATTATAATTAAAATCCATTTTTTTGAGAACATTAAATCATCCTTTTTTCTATGGTTTTTCTTAAAATCTCCTTTCCTTTTTTTAGTTCATTTTTTCCTTTTTCTGTTATTTTATAGTATTTTCTTTCAGGACCACCTTTTTTTAATGTTTTTCCAGATTTAACATAACCAGATTTTTCAAGTCTGTAGAGAACAAAATAAGCGGTTACATTTCCCGGTTCAAACCCGAAAATTTTTTTTATCTTATCTCTTATTTCATATGGATACATATCTTTTTTTGATAGTAAAGAAAGTATGTAGAACCAAAGATTGTTCTTTGTTACTGAATCGAGCAACCTCTGAGACGGTTTTACCATAGAACTATTTTATAACATAAAATATTTAAATACTATTATATGTAATAAAATAGTATGAAAATTCGCATAGCTATAGCTGGGATTGGAAACTGTGCTAGTGCTCTTATTCAAGGAATACATTTTTACAAAAAAGAAGATGATACAATTGGCCTAATGCATTATAAAATTGGAAGTTATGAACCTAGTGATATTAAAGTGGTAGCTGCTTTTGATACAGATAGAAGAAAGGTTGGTAAAGATGTTTCTGAAGCTATTTTTGCTAAACCCAATTGCGCAACCGTATTCTGTGAAAATATTCCTATGAGCGGAATAAATGTTCGAATGGGAAAAATTCTTGATAGTTTTTCTGAACATATGAAAGATTATCATGATGACAAAACATTTATTTTATCAGATGAAAAGGAGCCAACAAAAGATGAAGTAATTAAAATACTAAAAAATTCAGAAGCAGAAATATTCTTAAATTATCTTCCTGTTGGATCTGATGAGGCTGTGAAGTTCTATGCAGAATGTTGTTTAGAAGCTGGTTTAGGTTTTATTAATTGCATGCCTGTGTTTATAGCAAGTAACAAAGGGTGGAGTAACAAATTCAAAAAAAGAAATATACCCATCATTGGGGATGATATCAAGAGCCAACTAGGTGCTACTATAACACATAGGGTTCTTGCAAATTTATTTAGAAATAGGGGAGTCAAATTAGAAAGGACGTATCAATTGAATACTGGAGGAAATACAGACTTCTTGAACATGTTAAATAGAGAGAGGCTAAAATCTAAAAAAATATCTAAAACAGGCGCAGTTCAATCTGTTTTAAAAGAACCTTTACCCATTGATAATATTCACATAGGTCCCAGTGATTACGTGCCTTGGCAAAAAGATAATAAATTGGCTTTCATTAGAATGGAAGGTAAACTATTTGGTGGTGTTCCCATGAATTTGGAGCTAAGATTATCTGTTGAGGATTCACCAAATTCAGCTGGTGTAGCAATAGATGCTATAAGATGTTGTAAATTGGCTCTTGAAAGAAATATAGGTGGTGTTCTTCATTCTCCGTCTGCTTACTTCATGAAATTTCCTCCTATTCAGATGAATGATGATGACGCTAGGAAAGGAGTAGAAATGTTTATAGATGGGAAAAGAGAAAGATAATTATGTTATGGAAAAAAAGTAGTTATTTTAATAAATTGGGAAGAAAAATTGGTATTATGTTTTCTAAAATTTCCTTGTCTCCTAATCAGTGGACAGGGTTGGGCTTATTTTTTGTCTTAATAACCCTTTATTTCATAATTAACCAAGAATTTCTAATTGCAACTCTTCTTTTTGCGTTTAGTGCTTTTATTGATATGATAGATGGTGCTGTTGCTAGGGTAAGAAAAAAAGTAACAAAATTAGGAGGATATCTTGATAGGGTCATAGACAGAATAATAGAGTTTTTAATAATTCTCGGATTGTTTCTAAATAATTATCCTGATTTTATAATATCAATAAAAATATGGCTATTATTTTTATATTTCGGGTCGTTTATGTCAACTTACACTAGAACAGCAGCTTTTGAAAAGGGAATGTTAAAAAATGTTAAAGGAGGTATTTTAGAACATACTGATAGAATGATTTTTTTGTTTTTAATAATATTAATCTCTATTTTTTCTCTTCAATATGCTTCTTATTTAATTGTGATAATGGCAATTCTAGCTAACATTTCAGCTTTACAAAGATTTTTGATAGCAGTAAAAAGATAAATAGAAGAAAAACAGATTTGGTTTTATGAAACAGGCTATTCTAATAAGAACTGATTTAAAAATGGGCAAGGGGAAAATAGCTGCACAATGCGCTCATGCTAGTATTGGAGCTTATCTTAAAACAAAAAAATATAGTAAAGATAGGTGGAAAAGAGAAGGTATGAAAAAAGTTGTTTTAAAAATTTCTGGAGAAAAGGAAATAAAAAAATTCTATAAACTTGCGAAAAAAAGAAAACTACCTTGCAGTTTGATAAGAGATGCTGGATTAACTCAAATCGAAGGAGGTACTATAACTGCTCTTGGAATAGGACCTGGAAACGATAAGAAAATTGATAAATTAACTGGAAAATTAAAGTTATTGTGATCTTATGTTAGAAGAATTCATAAACGAAAAATTCTTAATTCCACTGTGTCGTTATTATACTCTTGAAGGAACAATAACCTATGGTTTAATTTTAGTTTTAGCAGTTATAGGAACATACAAACTTCTAAAACATCTGAAAATAAAAATAGATAAAAAATTCTTTTACGGACTTTTATTTTTCATAATATACGGTGGTTGGACAAGAGCTTTAAGAGATCATAAACTAGGTATTTATCAGAGTAATCTTTTTTGTTCACCGCCTGTTTACTTTTTCGTGTTTTTCGTAACTCTAGGTTCTTTATTACTAGGAATAGCAATACAGAGACTAACAAAGAAAAGCAAACGTAAGATTTCCTATGAAAAAACAATGCTTGTGATAGGCTTCTGCTTTTTATTGTATAATGCAACTTTAACTAACATAACACAATTTTTTGCATTTTCCTCTATTTCAATCTTAGTTGGTTTTTGGTATTTGGTATTTTTTGGCATACATAAGATAAAGCCAAAATTATTATCAATAGAAAATGCTGGGATTCTAGGCTCACATCTTTTTGATGCAAGTGCAACTTTTATTGCACTAACATTTTTTGGATATTATGAGCAACATGTTTTGCCAAGTTTTCTAATAAGCATATCTGGACCTTGGATAATGTTTCCATTGAAAATAATTGTAGTTTGGGCTGTTTTAGCTCTAATTGACAGATCCAAAGAAGATGTTTTCTTAAAAAGGTTTTTAAAAATCGTAATTTTAATACTAGGATTAGCATTAGGTATAAGAGACTTTCTCACGGTTTCTATGCTTTAGAATTAAAGTTTAAGAATTTATGTGTTTAGATAATAAATATGATGTACCCTATAGATGTGGCTTATTTAGTATTCATATTCATAACATTGTATTTTTCTATATTATTTTTTCTATTGTTTTTAAGAAACAGAAGATTAATTAAAAAAATACCAAAATTAGTAAGACACCCTTCTGTAAGTATAATTGTACCAGCATATAACGAAGAAAAAGTCATAGGAAAAACAATTAAAAGCTTAAAGAAGTTGATTTACCCGAAAAATAAACTTGAATTAATAATAGTAAATGATGGTTCTACTGATAAAACAGGGGAAATAGCAAGAAGTTTTAAGGGTATAAAGGTTTTTGATAAAATTAACCAAGGTAAAAAAGCGTATGCACTTAATTTTGGATTAAAAAAAGCTAAAGGTGAAATAGTAGGTTGTATAGATGCTGACTCGTTTCCAAAATCTAATGTGCTTTTAAAAACAGTTCCATTCTTTAATACTCCAAAAGTTGCTGCTGTAACTACTTCTATTTTTGTAAAGGAACCAAAAAAACTGATTCAAAAACTTCAGTATTTGGAATACATAATGATAGTCTGGTCTAGAAAATTACTTGAATTTTTAGACGGAATATACGTTACTCCTGGAGCAATGAGTTTATATAGAAAAAGTGTCTTGAAAGAAGTTGGCGGTTTTGATGAAAAGAACGTAACAGAAGATATAGAAATTGCTTGGAGACTACTTCGCAAAGGATATTTAATTAAGATGTCAACACCTGCAAAAGTTTATACAAATGCTCCTTCATCATTTAAAAAATGGTGGAAGCAAAGAATAAGATGGAATATAGGAGGCTTACAAACATCTATTAAACACATAGACACTATTTTTAGATCTAGGTTTAGAAGCTTAGGAGTATTTGTTGTTCCATTTTTTGTACTATCTTATCTTATTTCTTTAATTGGTTTTATTGTATTTGTATATGTCTTAGGCACAGCGGCTTATGATTATTCTAATCTTCTGTTAAAATCATTTATCTATACTTCTAATCCTATTAAATACACAAACTTTTTGGATTTTTTAATACTACCAAATGTTTTCATGGTTTTTGGTTTAAGTATTTTTATTTTATCAGTAGTATGGATTGCTATAGGTTTAAAAACTACGGGCACGAAGATAGGAGGGTTTATAGGAGTCTACAAGGTTTTAATTTACGTAACTTTGTACATTACAATTTTTCCCATAGTTCTTATAGATTCCATATTTAAGTTTTTAAGAAGTAAAGAATATAGATGGCGATAAAATGCAAAGCGACATTCTAATAAAAACTACTGCTATAACAGCAATTGTCTTTGTTTTAGGTGTACTTGTTGGTATTTGGCTAGATAATGCCAGACTTGAAGAAATAAAAGAAAGATTAACATTCATGGATATAGAGTGGAATGATGCCAGATTGCAAAGTGTGTTCTATCAAGAATTTATAAATGATTCAGAGTCTTGTGAAGACGCTATTAAATCAAATTTAGAGTTTAATGAAAAGATTTACAGAGAAGGAGTAGAAATTGAAAGACGTGAAAATGTAAATAAATTTACTCCGGAAATAATATCTGAAAAAAGAAGATATGCCTTGCTACAATTGCAGTTTTGGCTAAACAGTATAAGCTTAAAGGAATCATGTAACGCTAATTATAGTTCTATTGTATATCTATACTCGTTCTTTAATGAGAATGTAAAAATTGATCAGAAGATTCAAAGTACTATACTAACAGACTTAAAAGAGGAATGTGGAAACGCATTAGTTTTAATACCACTTCCTTTTGATTTAGATGTCTCTACGATTGAGTTCATAAAATCAAATTATGAAATTAAATCTACACCTTCTCTTTTGATAAATGAGCAAACTGTTTTAGAAGGTGTACAAAATAAAGAAGAAATTTTTAAACATATAACTTGTTAGGTCATTAAAACTAAAAGCATTTTATCAACAGCTAAATCTAAATCAGTATACTTTCTATCAATTTCAGAAAAGTCTTTACCTTGCAAAATTATAAGATTGTTATTAACTACTATAGATGTTTGATTAGTACGAGAAGGGCCTAATAATAATATTACTGGTTCTATTGGTGTAGGAGTTAATTCATCAGTCGAATTTATAGGAAATGATTTAAAGCATTTTGATGTTCTGTTTTCAAGAAATGCTATACATGAACTCTCGTCTACATCTTTAAAAATTCCTGTTTGACCTTTGTAATAATGTCTGTAAACTATTCCTAATTTGTTCGTTATCTCAAAGCTTGAAGCAGCATAAAAAGCATTTTCAGTTTCATTTGGAATAAAAGCTATGTAAACTTTGTAAAGCTCTGGATTTAGTAAAATATCTTTAATAGCATCTTCATTAGGATAAACTGGTGTTTTATTAGCCTCAAATAAATTTGCTCTAAAATGTCTTACATCGCCTTCATAATACAAAGAATAAGGATCTCTAAAAACTTCTAAATTATTTAATATGAAAAATAAAGCAATAGCAATTACTGCTATGATTATTATAATATAAATTTTTTCCATATACTAACCTCTGATTGTTAAAAAACAAAAAGAAAAAGAAAAAAGGGGTAGCTGTTTTCTTCAAACTATTCTATTAAGAATAGCTTGGAGATGCTACTGTTCCAGTAACAGTTATTTCAGATCCTGCTTTTTGTGTGTCTGTTGCTCCTGGGAATCCTGTTTGAACAATTCTAGATGCTAAGTCTGTGTCGCCTGCTTCCCAACCGGCTATCAATAGAGCTGTCTTGCCCGTTGCGAATTTATCAACAACAAGTTTTATCAAACCTGCGTTCTCAGGTATTCCTGATGCGGCTCCACATGCATAGTCGTCGAAGCCCATGATCTCAGCTGCTATCTTGTTAATACAAGGTCCACCAACTGCAACTAAATCGTAATTCGATTTGTCTGAACTTGTTACTTCTGTATCAAGTTTAACAACATCTGATGTAATTGGTAATACAACATCTGTTGTTATTACGCCTCCAGTTCCACCACTTGTTATTACGCCTGTTGGAGTCAACAGATAAACATTTCCATATGTGAATACATCTGGATAGCTTATTGTTGCTGAACCTCCAAGTGTTGAAGACAAGTGATCTGCTAGAGTACCGTAAGTTGTCATACCTTTGTATTGAGTTGATGTTCCCAAAAGTGGAACGTCTGCATAGTTAGTGTCATCTGACTTGAGTGCTGTAGATATGTAGGTTCTTGTGTTTGTAGTATCCCATGCTACTGGTAAGTACAACCAATTGTGAACTGTTCCACCTTGCTGTGCTTCTTCAACCAATACGAATCCTGGACCTGTTAGAACACCTGAAGAAGATGTTCCAAGACCAATGTTACAATTTGAACCGTCACAGTCTGTAACAATATCCAAGTAATTTGTATCTGAAGTGCCACTAAAGTTGGTTATTGTACTTGCACCAACTTGACCAAGGAGTGTTGGACCATTGTACAAATTGTATGTACCACTAACATTTCCCAAAATCAATGGAATCATACCAGCTTTTACTGTCGTGTTAGCGGCAGGTAAAGCAACTGTCTGATTTCCTATGTAGAAGTACAAACCACCTTGACCTGTTGTTATCATCTTTGGAACAAGATAAGAGTACTCCATACCAAGAGTTCCTGGTGCACTAAATGCTGTGTATGCTGTTCCTGCAATATTTCCATCTCCATTTAAGTCAACATTGATAGTCTTGGATGTGTTGCTTATAAGGTAAACCCTATATGTGTTTCCATCAACTATCAAATCTGCTATGGCCCCATTTGAAGTTTGGTTACCAGTTGCTGTTATTGAGTTTCCTGACTCATCTGTAAATGTAAATTCACCTGTTGCTGCTGTATATGCTGTAAATGATAATGTGTGAGAGAATCCTCCTCTCTGTATTACGAAATAGTCTTGATCAACTGCGCTTATGTTTGCTCCTTCATCAAATACAACATCTCTCTGGCTGTTTTCAGTACCTGTTGCTGTTACAGGTGCTGCCATCCAAGTCCATGTTGATCCGTCTGTTGTATAAATTGTGTACATTTGCTTTTCTGCATCAGCAGCATTCTTATATGTTAAGAACATGTTGTATCCAGATGGGTTGAATGATATTGATTGTCTGTTTGCTGTATCTGTAAAATCTGGGATAATGCTGTTGAATTTTACATCAAATGTTGATGCAAATTTATCTGCTATTTTTTCTCCTGCTGATAGCCAATTATCTAAACTTGGAGTATAGGTCAAAGACAATACAGACCAACCACCTGATGTACTTGCAACTAATGATGCTGTTAATTCAGACACAACTGTTGTACCTTTGGTTACTGTTCCTGCAGAACTTATTTTAACTTTGTCTGCACCTACTGCTATTGTTGCATAGTCTGCTGCTCCAGTCTTACCTTGGAAGACTTTTATTGCAGCGATTTGTGTTCCATCAGACAAAGTTTTAGTTTCTCCTGCCTTCAATGTAAATGATTCGCCATTTACATCTCCAATTGCAGAATAATATGTTGATGATCCTACAGTTTGTGCTGCAACTCCTGTCAAAGTAATTGTGTAATCTTTTCCTTCAGCTGTTATTGTTTGTGGTGTTCCTGTTTCTACAGTAACTAGGTTCTTACCTCCAAGCAAAGTCATATCTGCTATGGTAGCTGCTGCAGTACCATATGTAACATCTGATATGACAAAATCCTTTCCTAACAAGTTTATGGTTGTACCTTGAAGTACAGCTTGAAGTAATGTTGTACTTGTTACACCTGTTAATGAAACTGGTGTTGAAAATGTCATTTTGTATGTATAAAGTTGTGAAGATGCTGGAACTTTGAATGAGATTCTTGGTGAGTTTTCAGTTGTGGGTCTTTCAAATGCTATTTTTGAAGGATTTGCGTTTGTTCCTTCTCCCAACAAATACAAATATTGTTTGTATTGATAAGCTCCACCAGAAGCTGATGAATAAGTTCCTGTTCCCAATAATGATGGTATATCTGAAGCTGTTAAAATTCCCTTAACATTTTGTGGGTTTGCATATGGTACTAAAAATATACCAGATGTTTCTATTTTTGCTCCACCAGTAACACTTTCTCCTGCAATTGTTGTTGTTACATCTGTGGTTGTCTTGGCATTTGCTGCCATATTAACAGCTACATCAACAGCGCCTGCTACATCAGCTGGTGCTGCTTTTGATCCAATTACAAATAATGGGAAACTAACTGTTGAATCTGTCACTGTTACCATATCTCCTATTTTTCCTAATTCTGATACACTGGATGCTAATGCTGGACCTACTAATGACATTCCTGTCAAAAGTGCTGAACCAGCTATTGCGGCCAATTTTTTGAATTGCATTTTTTATTCCTCCTATTTTTTAAACTTGCGCGGTGAATGCGCTTTTCTGGCGCCAAAATGCGCTTGCGCGCCAAAAAGATTAATACATCTATTTATTTTTGGCACCATTTTTGATTAAGAATATTGTATAAAACGAGGATATATAAACTTCTAGAAACTGTTTATTGAACTATCACTTATTGTTTCCGAATATATTTTGAAATTAAAATAAGAATTTTTAAAGGTTCTAATTGTTTCTAAAGGCTTTTTATGCCTTCTTTTCAAAATTTTTCTCTATATAAACCTTGTTTTTCCTACCAATTCTTTCAAGTTTAATAAGTCCTCTTTCTTTCAAACTATTTAGAACTTTTGAAACTTTTGCTTTTGAATATCCACTATCTTTAACAATTATCTTTTGATTAACACCATTACCATGTTTCATAACTGTATCAAAAATTATTTTTTCATCTTTTTTTAATACAGGTAAAATTAATTTTACACTTTTATTTTTCCAATAGAATTGATAAAAAACTACAATAGCTGCAGCTATTCCTATAATAATTATTATGGAAAATTCAATTGGAAATTCAGATATAATAATGTCGCCTATTTTTTCAAAAGCTACAGAAACATCAATCCTTTCTCCTTTTTTTAAATCATTCATTTCCCAATTGATAATTGTTCTTCTNNTCTCTTAAACCAGTTCCTTCTGGTAGTTTAACTAGAATAGGAATAATTTCAACATCGCCTCTTATTTTAAAAGAATCTGCAAACAAAAAATAACTATCTCTCTTATTAACTTTTTGATTCGAATTATAACTTATAATAACATCTGTTCTTTCTGAATTTTCCATATTACAGACTACATTTGTTTCTAACATTCCGGGTTGAATTTTACAATCTGCAACTGATTCGACTTTAATGTTATCGGGAGAACCTATTGGTATAAAAAAGGTTTGATTTTGATGCTCTACAAAGATTAAAGTTAATTTATAACCAACAGTATTGTTTTCAAAAATTTCTGCTGTAACTCCGTACTGATATAATTCTTGTGAAAAACATGGAACTGAAAATAAAATAAAGAATATTAAAATTAGGATTTTTTTCATTTTATCACTCTTCACCTTTCATGAAAACTATTCCACCAGCACCAGCTGCCGCAAACCTATGCATCATATTTGAAATTGAATTTAAAATTGATTGAGCTTCACCAACATCCAAATCAAATTTTGAAGGTTCTAATATTTCTATTGCAGATGGCCCATACTCTATAGCAATCTGAGCAAGATTGTCAAAGCTTTTAGATACAAGGTTGACCTCACATGTCACAGAATATCCAACCTCAATATTTTGAATTGGTTTTTCAACTCTTTTAGATTCTCCAAAAGTTTTTTTATAAATTTTCACTCTTTCATCTTTATCTAATTTATTAACCAAAGTTTCCAGTGCATCTTTTGCCACATTTTCGTTTATTGCTAAAGCTTCAAACATAACCCAAGATTTGAACCATCGGTTTTCAACTTTTTCGTTTGCCTCTTGTTCACTTATCATATAAGAATTAATTTCTTTCTTAAAGCTTTAAATTTATTTCTAAAAGTGTTTTGGCACCCATTTTTCTCCAAAAATAGGTATTTCTTCTCCACATTTAGGACACTTAAAATCTTCTTTCAATAGAAAGTTTTTAACGCCTAGAATTGTTCTTTCAATAACAAGGTTTCCACAATTATGACAATAAGTGTTTTCTAACTCATGATTATGGACATTTCCCAAAAAAACATATTTTAGTCCTTGTTTTTTTGCTATATTATAAGCTTTTTCCATTGTTTTGATAGATGTTCTAGGCAAATCTGTTAATTTATGAGTTGGAAAAAATTGAATTAAGTGAAATGGCGTTTTATCTCCTAAGTTATCAACTATCCATTTACAAAGTTTTTTCACATCTTCCATATTGTCTCCAAGTTTGGGAACTATTAGATCTGTTATTTCAATATAAACTTTGTTTTTCTTGTAAGCTAACAAAGCATCAAAAATTGGTTCTACTTTAGGAACACTTGAAAACTCATTATAAAATTTCGGATTTGCAGAACCTTTAAAATCAACAACAGCTGCATCCAAATATTTTGATATTTCTTTTATTGCTTTTGGAGAAGTGTAGCCATTTGTAACAAACATGTTATAAAATCCATTTTTTCTAGCTAATTTTGCAGTATCATAAGAAAATTCATAAAATACTGTTGGTTCTACATAAGTATAGGAAAAGCCTTGAACACCATAATTCTTTGCTAGATTAATTAATTGTTCAGGTGTATACTGTTGCCCAATAACATTTGTCCATTCCTGTGATATTGCGTAATTGCAACAAAATTTACATCTAAAATTGCATCCAACAGTTGATATGGATAAGCTTCTAGAACCTGGAGCAAACATATACAATGGTTTTTTCTCTATAGGATCTACTGCTACTGAAATGAGTTTACCATAAACAAGAGAATATAGTTTTCCTTTAATATTTTTTCTAACTCTACAAAAACCTGTTTGATCTTCTGATATGATGCAATTTCTAGCACATAAACCGCACTTAATAGCATTTTTAACTTGTTCGTAGAACATAGCTTCTTTCATAATAACTTATATAATCTTCGAATATTTTATAAGTATTATGCCCCAATAGCTCAGTCTGGCTAGAGCGACTGTCTCGTAAACANNTCTCGTAAACAGTAGGTCGCAGGTTCAAATCCTGCTTGGGGCTTCAAAACAAATTTTTATTAGTCTGCTTAGTAATAGTAATGCAATGGACCAAACAAAAAATGTTTTTACTATTCAAACATTTAACTCCTTAATCAATGGAATGTTAAGCATAGTAATACCATTACTAATGATAGAAAGAAAAATTGACATAGTGACAATCGGTTTTGTATTCTCTGTTCTGCCACTGGTTTTTCAATTTATCAGATTGTTTTTTGGTGCAATATCAGATATAATTGGAAGAAAGTTGTTCTTCTCTTTTAATTCTATATTAAATATAATTCTGGTAACAATCTATTATTTTGCTTTCAGTCCTTTAGAATATTTATTTGGAAAAATTACTGAAGGTATTAAAAATGCTTCTTTGTGGTCTGTGAACAGGGCTTCTCTTTTAGATCATAGAAAAGATAAAAAAAATGTGCTTTTGAAATTGATGGGTATAGCTAACATTGCATATGCAGTGGGCATGATTATTGCAGGATTCTTGATTGCTTGGTTGTTTTATGAGAATACTCTTATTATTTGTATTTTTCTAGGTTTTTTAGTAATACCTCTTGCTTTTATGATAAAGGGTTTAAAGAAAAGAAAATTATGCATAAAAACTACTTTTAATATTTTAGATATTAGGAAAAAGAGTAAAATTTTTAAGAGTTTTTCCTTACTTTCTCTTATCAGAGGACTCTCTATAGGATTTATAAGTGGCTACATATTTCCTCTATTTTTAAAAGAAAATAATTTCAGCGTAGAAATGATTGGCTTAATATTTGGCTTTAACATGTTATTGATTGGTGTTTTCAGTATAGTTCCTCAAAAAATAGAAATTAAAAAATTGATTTTATATGGTGGAATTTTATATTCTATTGTACTATTTCTTCTGGGTTTATCTGCTTATTACTTAGCTGCATTATTAGTAGTGATTTTGGGTATTATTCGTGGTCTGGACCACTGTATTTTTGAGACAATAATATCAAAACTATCTAATGTTAAATCTTATGGAGGAGATGTTGGAATGTTAACAACTGGCTTACAAGTAGGAATAGCAGTAAGTTTGGCATTATCAGGTTTTGTAATAACATATTTTGGATTTCTTGGTTTGTTTTCATCAGCAGCATTAATTTATGCCGCATATTTTATCTTGACGTATCAAACTTTTAAAAAGGTTTAAATAGATGCTATAAAAATCATATAAAGTGGAAAAAATGGATTGGATGGTTTTTGTTAAAAAAGAAAATGTGAGAAAAGCTGAAGAAAAACTAAGAAGCGATTTTGATATAGCAGCCAAACAAAGCATAACAGTCAGGGATGCGAAATCTTTAGATATAGAAAAGGACGGAAGTTTCTTTTTAATTAATGGAACAGAAGATGGAATAGAAAAGTGTAAAGAACTAATAAAAGAGTTTGTTGAAGAAATTGATGAAGAACATCTAGAGAAAGCAAAGGAAAAAATTAAAGAAGAGGAAGATAAGGCAGCAGAAGCATTTGGCGGAATATTGGGATAAAAATGATGGCTGTATTTACATTAGGAGCAGATGAAATAAGAGTAAGACAAATGGAAAACATAGCCGAAGCTTGGGGATTTGCTGGAAAGTATTCAAGCATAGAAAGATTAATGGACGATGCTAGAAAAAAGAGGTTTGATTCTGTTTTAGTTGTAGATCGTGAAGCTCTGGAAGACGATGCCAAAATAGAGCTTAATAGTCTTGATGTGGAAATAATTGATTTGAAAAATAAGAAAGTTTTGGAAAAGAAGATTTTTTAATAATTTAATTCTAATAATTAGTTTTTATGCGCCGATAGTCTAATGGTTAGGACATCAGCTTCCCAAGCTGTTAATCCGGGTTCGAATCCCGGTCGGCGCATCATCATTATTTTATTTAAAAGAAAACAACAATTTAGTATGGCTGAAAATACCTATTTAATATTTCATCCAGCAAGACTAGCATATCTTCTATGGTATATTATTGGTATAATTGTAATAGTTGTTGGTGTTTTATTGTTCTTTGATATCATACCAATTTCAACTTTGATTGAAGATTATAATACTTATTTTTTGATCTTTTTCACTGCTTTTGGAATTATTTTAATAGGAATTGCTGAAATCTTAAGGAAAAATGACAAATACGCAATAACAAATTTTAGAATCATTGAAAAAAGAGGTATATTTAATATAAAAGAAAACTCTATATACTGGGAAAAAGTAGCTAATTATTCTTTAACTCAAAACCTACTTGATAGGATTTTTAGGGTTGGTACAATTAAATTGTGGAGCATGGGCGGAGGAGGTGAAGGTGTGAATCCTGAAGTAATAGTTAGAAGAGCTCCTCACATTAAAAAAATAAGATTTCTTTTAGATAAGTTGATACAGAAAAGATAATTCTTATAAATATTTGTTGTTTTAATTAAAATAAGATGGGCCAGTGGTCTAGCGGCTATGACGCTACCTTGACAGGGTAGATATCGCAGGTTCGAGTCCTGCCTGGCCCACTTAAGTGATAAAATGAAAGCTTGGAAAATTATAGTAGCAGGAATTGTTGTTGCAATAATAGCTCAGATCATTCATTCGATAGAAGCAATGGCAACAATGGATTTTTACATGGACCCAGATTATTTTGCAGTTTGGAGCAAGATAATGATGCCGGGACCAGGACCACCACCAACTGAGTTCTACTATTACTCAATTATATTTGGGATAATCACAGGAATAATATATGCTGTAATTTATGCAATGATAAAGAAAAGCGTACCTGGAAAAACAATCTTAAAACAGGGCCTTTACTTCGGTTTTCTATTGTTTTTACTGGGGATACCCCATTTTCTATCAATATACTTGCTAATTAATCTACCGGCATTATTATTAGTTTACTGGGCAATAACAGGTCTTATAGTTAATTTAATAAATGGAGTTATTATTGCTTACATAGTTAAGTAGTGTTTTAAATGAAAATCTTTTCAGACCTACATTTACATAGTCATTATAGCAGAGCAACTTCTAATAAAATGAACATAGAAAATCTGGAAAGATATGCAAAAGTTAAAGGAGTAAATCTCTTAGGAACTGGAGACTTTACACATCCTTCTTGGTTAGATGAACTGAAAAGAAGCTTAATAGAAGTTGAAAATAGTGGTTTGTTCCAATTCAAGGATAAAGACATTTTTTTCATGCTTCAAGCAGAAGTTTCAAATATTTATAGACAAGGTGAAAAAACAAGAAAAATACACAATGTTATTCTAGCTCCTAGTTTTGAAATTGTAGATCAGATAAATGATTTTCTCAAAAATTATGGTAGATTAGCAAGTGATGGAAGGCCTATATTAACTAATATAAACTGTGCAGAACTTGTAGAGAATTTAATTAACATCTCTAAAGACATAGTAATAATACCAGCACATATATGGACCCCTTGGTTCTCTTTATTTGGAAGCAAGTCTGGTTTTGATTTAGCAGAAGAATGTTTTAAAGACCAGACAAAGCATATATTTGCCTTAGAAACTGGTCTTTCTAGTGACCCTGCAATGAATTGGAGATTATCCTCTTTAGATAAATTCACATTAGTCTCAAATAGTGATAGTCATAGTCCATGGCCTACTAGATTAGGTAGAGAATTGAATGTTTTTGAGACTGAGATGAAATACAAAAACATAATAAACACAATAAAAGATAAAGATCCTAAAAAATTTCTTTATACTATTGAAGTTGATCCTTCTTATGGTAAGTATCACTGGGATGGCCATAGGAATTGCAATGTTTGCTTGAACCCAAAAGAATCAAAAAAATACCAGAATACTTGTCCCGTGTGCGGAAATCCTTTAACAATAGGTGTTGAACACAGAGTTGAGAAATTAGCAGACAGAGAACAAGGTTTTGTTCCTAAAAATGCTATTCCTTTTAAAACTTTGCTCCCATTATCAGAATTAATAGCACATGTTTACAATACTCAACCATTTTCTAAGAAAGTTTGGAATGAATCAACAAAATTAATAAAAGGTTTTGACTCTGAATTAAATGTTTTATTAAATGCTAGTAAAGAAAAATTAAAACTTTTGATTAATGAGAGGGTGGTTGATTTGATAATAAAGAACAGAGAAGGAGAACTAAAAGTCCAGCCTGGTTATGATGGAATTTATGGAAAATTAATATTAGATGGAAAAATCTCTATTAAACAACCTCAAAAGAGAATTGATAGTTATATTAATAAATAATAAAAATGGGAGTAGAGAAATGCTTCTCTACTTTTAAAAACAGCGAAAAACTATTTTCCTGAAACTGTTACGCTAGCTGTTCTTTCTACCCAGTAACCATATTCTGCTGTTACTTTAAGTTGATCTGATCTAAATGTTGAAGGTATATCTGTTACAGTTACATCACAGGTTATTGTTGCTTCACCTTTTGTTAACTCGAGTGTATCTGTACAGTCTTCCTCACCAGTCCATCCAGTTACTTCTGACACAGTTACATCTACCATATTTAATTCTGTTTCTGCATCAATTTCAAAATCAGATCCATCATAGGCAACTGCGCCTTGTGAATAGACTGTTCCGCCACCTACACTACTAGCTTTTACTTGTAGTGTAAATGTTTGATCGCCATCAACAATAACATTTGTTGGTTTTACTGTAACGTACAAAGCAACGGGACCTGCTGTTGAAGTGAATGAATTTTGATTTAATGATCTTCCTGCTGCTTTTGCTGCATCAGATTCTGCTTCTGTATAAATCCACACATTGCCTGTAACAGTTGTTGTATAATCATAGTAAAGTCTTCCTATGAATACATCAGTTCTTGTTGTTCCTGGATCAATATCTGTAGGTGATGTTAGATACCAGTTTATTATTTTCTCGTCTGCTGGAACATCTCTAACTGGGTCATACGGATCCATATCCTTTCCCATAGTTTCCCAGACACTATCAGTAGCACCTCTTTCTGTCCAATATAAACCACCGTCTGATGCGAAATCGTCTCTAAGAGCTGAACCTTGTAGTAAAGCTAATGCCTCGCCATCTGGTACTTGTGCGCCACCTTTGTTAGTAATTGTCATTGAAATTTTTGCTGAACGGTTATTATAAACTTCCGTATTATCTATTTCAAAAGTTTCAATTACTAAACCGCCTCCAGAAAAAATTGTAGGCGATGTAATCCATGGTATTTCTATAGGTAGCTGACCTCCTGTACATCCTGCTATAAAGAGTATAGCCAGCGTAGCTAATACAATCTCTTTTTTCATTTAAAAACACCTTTTAATTCTATGATAAAATTGTAAGGCGTATATTTATAGATTTAGGTTAGAGAGTTGTATATTGTTTACACTACCAAAAATTATACTTAGAATGATTAGCTAACTTTATACTGACTCATTGTCTGCCTATTACTTCAATACAACATAAATAGTCTAAACTGTCATTCTTCTGGTTCTTCTGGTTGTTCTGAGATTGTTCTTCCTTGAACTGTGACATATGCTTCTCTTTCTGAGTAGTAACCATAATCAACATCTACATTAACTAGATATGACTTAAATGTATCTGGTGTACCTGCATTTATTGTAACTTCACAAACCAATGTCATAGATCTTCCACCAAATATTTCCTGTTGACCTTCGCATTCTTCAATAGTAAGATCTGGTGCGTATACAGCAACATTTATATTGTTTAATTGTGTTTCTGGATCTAATTTTAAATCAGGATCGTCCGATTCATAGTCTAACCCAGGTTTATAGTAAATTGTACCTTGTGCATTATTAGTTATATCTATGCTAAAAGTGAATTCATTTTCATCTTCGTACAAAACAACTGGATTTGGAGAAACTCTAACATTTACTCCAACTGGACCTGAAACAGGCGTGAAAGTTCCTGTTTTTAATGCTCTTCCAGCTGCTTTTGTTGCTTCTGCTTCTGCATCTGTATAAACCCATATGTTGCCATTTACACCTGATGAATACTCGTTGTAAACTCTTATTATGAATACGTCTTGCCTTGTTTGACCTGGAGTTAGAGTTGGGGCTACCAAAGTCCAGCTAAATCTTTCTATATCAGCTGGAGTGCCTCTAACAACATTCTCAGGTTCCATATCTTTATCAAAATGTTTTACCTCTTCTTTATCATCAGCATCTTTACCGGTCCAATAATCAGTACCACCACCAAGATCAATGTTAGAACCTGTTAAATAAACACAAGCATCGCTTTCTTCAACTATTGTTCCTCCTCTGTTTTCAATTTCTGCTACAACTCTTGTTGTTCTACCACTGTAAACAGGCGTTGGTTCTGCTGTAAAACTTATTATTTCTAGTCCTGTGCCTCCCAGTCCCGGCACTACTCCCATTCCCGGTATTTCGAATCCAGGTATTGAACAGCCTGCAACTAAAACCATTGCTAAAATTGATATTAAAATGTTAAATTTCATATTTTCACTGATATAAGATTGTAAAGGATGTATTTATAAATTAGTGATATTAGATTCAATCTTTTTGTAGTCCCATAGTATTGCAATCACATCGGTTTAAAATTGTGAATTAACAAGTTATTTTCTCCAAAGTAGTTATGGGTTCCAGTTTCTATATTAAAAACATAACCTGTATATGTATTTATTTTATTTGAAAGTAGAGGAACTAAAACTGATTCTTCTTCTAAAGAAGGATAAACTCCATGAGTTTCTGTAAACCAATATCCTTTATAATGATAAATATTCCAAAATCCGAAGTGAGAGGTTTTTTCTCTAATTTTTGTTTCAAGTTCCTTTCCATTTTTATATCCTATTACAATATCTCCAACTTTCAAGTCCTCAATTTTCTTAAATCCTTCGGGTGTTAAAATCTTAGAACCTTCTACTAAACAGCCTCCACTACGTCCGCCTTGTGATGTACCACCTACGCCTTCTGGCGTTGAAGGTGATTCTCCTTTTACTGTTATAGGAATGGAATTGTAAATAACATATTTATAATTAATATCTATACCCAAAGATTTAATATCCATCACGTCTACATCTTCAGTTTTAAAACCACATTCTGTTGGAACAGCTCTACCCTTTATAAATGTTGGAGGATCTGTTAATTCATTACCTGAATAACCATCACAATTAAAATTTAACATGTTATTTGGAACTGTTAATTCAATAAATGGTTTACCTGATTTTTTAACAAGACCATCCCCCATATTATTGTAATTAATATGGATAGTGCATTCTTCGTCTCCTAGAAGCGGTTGCTGTTCTGAAAAGGTTAGGTAAACATTTAACGGACCTTTTGCAGAAGAAGAGCGAATAGGAACATCTTGAAGTGTCCCTTCTATTTCTCTTTGAATATATTCATGCTTTGGTAAAACTGCTATATCTTGGAAAACAGAGTTAGTTGCTTCGTATGAAATTGAAAGTCTTATCAAACAATTTCTATCTATACTTGTTTCATCTGATCTCCACCTTGGAAACCAAAAGCAACTTTGATTTGACTTTAATGTTCCGCTACTACCACAGTCTTCTTTTTTAAAATCACCAGAAGGAAAACATGGGTGATCATAAACATCAAGAACAACATTTTTTAAATCATAAAGCTGTTTGTTCCTTAATTCAAAATAAATTTGGGCTTCCCTCCCTCCTCTAATTACTGAAGATAATGTTTCTACTTTTATGAAAATATCTGGGCTTCCTACATCAGTTGTAAAAACCTGGGGTTCTAATGGTAATGGAATTTCAGGTAGAGGCGGTAGAATTGAACATAAAGAAATTAAAATAATAGGTAATAATAACAGTAAATACTTCATAAAGATTATTAGATTTTAGTAAATAAATTTATGGTTTTACCTCAACATTAACGTTTCCTATAGTGTAGTATTTGTATTCAATAAATGCATTTATAAAATATGTTTTTTCTGGACCTGGAGAAAGAGTAGATGGTGTTTTAATACCAGAACATCTTATTTCAAGGGATTTTTTGTTTATTAAAGGAATAACTTCATTGTTTGTGCATACTCTACCAACACAATTAAAAAATGGACAAGTATCTCCACCATCAGGAACAGTGAAATCTGGAGGAAATGTTACTTTAAATTTATTACTCTCGATTTCTCTCAGTAACCCAGTTCCTTTATCTTCCACCAATAAATAAACTGGTAAATCATAATTATTTTTTACAGGTAAAGCAGCTCCAAAATCAAAGTAAATTTTTATAGGTCCTCTTCCAACGTTTACAGTTGGCACAAAAGTAGTTCCTGTTCCTGACCTTTGTAATTCTAATAAGTGTGATTTTTCAACCACAAGAATATCAATCATTGATGTTGCATTATAAGAAAAATCGAATTTAAATTTTATAGGACAGACTGTTCTGATGTTTGCAATCTCCTCTGCTGAGGGTGCTTTAAAAATCCATTCAACTAATCTTGTTTCTTTTGGAGAAAAAGAAGCAGGATCGAAACTACCAGTTGATGAAACTGAAATGTCGGGATCTCCTCCTACACGTGTACACAAACCAGTATCATAAATATTATAAGTGGGAGTAATATCATTAAATTCATCTTGATTTAATAATTCAAAATAAATTGAAAATTCATCTTTATCACGGACAGATGTTGAAGGTAAAACAGTTAGGTTATGTATTGATATCACATCTGGTGGCAATTCTTTTACTTTAGGACCTTCACCACCCCAAAGCGGAGGAAAACTTACACAACCTGAAAACAATAAAATTAATATTGAACCCAATAATAGTTTTTTCATTAAATCTCCATTTTATATTTTATTTTTTAACTTAAAGGTTTTATTGCGGAGGTGCATTTGCCATTTGTAACTGTTGTGAAGTTGTTTTTCTATATGTATATTCAGCCCGTCCTATAATTTGAGTGGTTTTTTGTTCTTCTATAGTAGCACTTGGAGTTATATAGAAGGAAACTCTTTTCCATTCTCCAGGTTCTACAATGTCACCTATATATGTATTGCTACAAGTTATAATCCAATTTCCATTTCCATCAGCAACAGCAGCACCACAACCGTCTGGTATTGCAGATGCTTGAGGACTACTTGTTCTAAATGTTGAACCTAATACATTAACACCGCTTATTGTATCCTTACCATAAACAGTAATTTCAAATTCTTCTATCTTTAATAGCTCACCTTGGCCATTATTGTAAATAGAAGCAACTACTAAGAAAGGTATGTCTGTTCTTGCTGGTTGCTTAGGAGTCCATAGAGTTGCTTTAATAGGTCCTCCTGTGTATTCAGATGTTAAATCATGTAAAACTATTTCTCTAGTTTGAAGCTTATTCAAATAAACGCCAAAGTTCATGACTTCAATTGGTATTGACACATTAACAATATATTCATAAGTTAGGTTAGCATTTACTTTAACACTCATGCCCCCATATTTATATGTTGTATTACCAACAGAGCAGGCAGGAGTAAAACAAGAACAATCCATTGGTGGGTCAACACTGTTATCTAAACAATCTGTAAACAAATAACTCCATGGATCGGGTCCTGGCTCAAGTAGATATGTAACTGATCTCATCTCTGTTGGATAAGTATCTCCAGTCCATTGACAATTAGCTGGATCTCCTGAAATTGGAGAATCAATTGAACTACCAAAAGGAGCAAATGCACTACTGCACTCTAAATTAATAATTTTTCCTATAGGTGTTTCCTCTAGTGTTGTTGAATTTACCCAAGTTGACCAAATATCTAAATCTATTTCACCTGAAGTGAAATCTCCTTTGTTATGAAGTTCCATAATACCTATTGTAGGCTCACTTGGCTCTAAAATTCCTATTAAGGATGGTTGTAATTCAGATTTAGTCAATTCTATTGACAGAGGAGTTCCGCCTGTCATAATTACAGTCTTTGTCGCTTGTTCTTTTTGTTGTTGTAATAAATAATATTGTTGAGGATTTGTCATTATCAGCCATGTGTCTGATAATGAGCTTTGAGCTTGTGCCCAAATATCACCTAATGGACTCAAATATACTTCACCAAAACCTTGAACCTGAGGCCAGAAAACTCCAAATATTGAAGTACCAACATAACCTGTATATGTAGTTGAAAATATGAACAAAGATAAAATGATCATTACAACTCCAATAACTGGTCTACCTTCTGGACCAGCTGATATACCTGATGCAATAGAGAAAAGCCAAACAGAAAAATATAATAATACACTTATATCATTCCAATTTATATTTGTTAGTCCCATTCCCATGGTGCCTAAAAATGTAATTAAAGCAGCAAGCATAACCAAAGAAAAAAGTGTTCTTTCAACGAACTGAAGACCCTTTGTAGCTTTTGAGCCTAAATTTATTGTTACTACACCACCTTCTGGATCTGCGATATGAGTAGGAAGCGCTATAAAAAATGCTCCTGCCAATAAACCCAGTGGCCAAAATAAAGGACCACTAAAAGTTAGAGCAATTTGATACGCTAAAAAAAAGCCGAGACCCAATCTTATCCATCCTAATATCATATTATAAGGTTGGCTAGTTTTGTAGCGAAGAGGCAGATTAAAATAAAATATAAACCCAAAAACTAAACCAAGAATACGATTCAAAAGGAAGAAGTCCCACAAAATATAAACAAAAGCACCTAATTTGAAAAAAGCTTTTGCTGTTAAAGTACCTGCTCCTGCAGCGCTTATTCTTTCTCCTACTCCTATCTCCCTCATAACACTGCGTTCTGAAGGAAACATGTTATAGATTCCAACAAAAATAAATCCTATTGCCAAAAATGTTCGAGAGGGTATGCCGAACATTGGTGGAATAACTATAGAACATATTGCAGCTATAATAAAAATAAGGACTTGAAAAATTTTAAGCTGTGGACCTTTTCCTGCTATTCTAGCAATAGCTGCAAATGAGGGGCTTCTTTCAGGAGGAGGAGGTGGAGGACTTTTAGTATAAGATATTTGTTGACCTTCTTTAGTTTTTGCTAATGCATGACCTCTCATTCTTTTAAAATGACCAGCTAATTCGGTGTCTCCTGCTGCTTCTGCTTGTTTTTGTCTTTTCATTGCATAACTTATGTTTGCACCACTATAGGCTTTTCTAACCGCTGTATCAATATCCACTCCTTGCGCAACATACGCCTTTATATTTTTCAACATGTTCTTATGTCTTTCTGAACCTTTTTTAGCTAGTCTTAAAATGTGATTATATAATTTATTATCTTCTTTTAAAACATCTGATATCATTTCTCTTTCAGCTTTTTGACGTTTCATAAATCTAGATTTTTCCCAAGCTTTTTCAAGTCCTTCTGCTGTTGTTGGTTTTTCATAATCTATGTCGTACCATTTTTTTCCTCTAACTCTACTTGAAATTTTCTTAGTTAATGGTACATCAAGTTCCATTGCTTTTTTTTCCTTAAGTCCTAACTCTTCTGCATATTTTTCAGTTCCTAGAATTTTATCAATTATTCTATCAATTAATTTTTTTCGTTTTCTTGCCATAAAAATAACCTATAATTTACTATAAAGTAAATGTGAAATTCGATATATTAAATTATCATTCAAAAAACACTATTACCTGTGCAGAAGAAATAACATACTTTGTATCTGGCTCTGTAGAAAATTCAATTGTATTATTTCCAATTCTAAGAACATTAGTTGGAAAGTCCTTATAAATTGTTGTTATTCCACTATGAACTTTTACTCCATTTATCATAACTTCAAGATCTCCTATTCCCTCTCTATCAGCATAAACAACAATTCTTGCTCTTTCCATGTACTCAGTTTCCAATTCACTTAATTCAAAATTAAAACTCTTGGTTTTCTTACCATAATAATTAACAATAACATCTGAATCAAAAATATAAACAGTTGGTGCCCAGATTCTCCAACCAGAACTTTCTGCTTTTACTTCTAGAATATTATTTTCTTTTAAAATATCTGTATCAAAACCAATTAGATTTTCGCCAACAGGAGGACGTTCTGCATAAACCTGTTCTCCATTAACTAAAAGTATTAATTTACCATAGTAGTTTGTGTTCCAAACCCTAAGATTTATTAAAGCTTCAGAAACATCAAATGAATCTAAAACTCTAAATCCTACTCTCTTTTCTTCTGTAATAAAAGCACCATTAGAAACCTCTCCTTTCGTATATCCAACTTTTTCTTCACCTGTTGTAAAGGAAATCTCAAAATTTTTGAATTCTATTGTCCTATCAGCTGGTAAATATCTGTAAGTAGATGTTCTTGAAGGTCTGAAAACTAAGTCTCCTCCTCCAAAAACTAACAAAAATGCGATTAAACAGATTATTGCTATTATTAAAATTGGTAGGAAGTGTGGCATAGTTGATATTTAAACACATAAGAATAAAAATATTCTCATGCGCTCACGTTTTGATTTAAAGCACAATATAGGAAAAATAACTCCTGATACAAATGAGGACTTGTACATATTGAAAGAAATCATAACTCCTGGAAGTTTTATTACTGCAAAGTCTCCTAGAAGTGTTAAAATAAGGAGAGAAGGTGAACTAGTAAGAGCTAAAACAGGAAGAAAAGAAGCAATTATGAAAATACTTGTTGAAAAAATTGAATTAAAAGAAAAATTAAGGTTAACTGGAAAGATTGTAGAAGCTCCTGAAAGAGTGGATAGAGGATATCATACAATAGAAATCGAACCTAAAAAGTTTTTAAAAATAGAAAAGGAATGGAAATCATGGGAAATTGATAGAGTCAAATCTGCTGAAAGAAAACCAGAACCAGTTTTAATATGCGTATTAGATGAAGATGAGGCTGACTTTTACTTTTTAAAAACAAGATACAAACACTTGTTTAATTTAGTTTCTAAAGCAACTGGAAAAAGGTTTGATGCTAAAAAAGCTGAAAAAGAGAGAAAGGAGTATTATGCTAAAATACTAAGTGAATTGAGAAAAAGATCTAAAAATGTTAAAAAAATTGTAATTGCTGGTCCTGGTTTTGCAAGAGATAATTTACAAAATCTAATAAAACAGAGGGAAAAAGAATTGTTGGATAAATTAATGATAGAATTTACTTATCAAACAGGAAATTTAGGTTTGCAAGAGTTGTTAAAAAAAGGTTTAATAGAAAAAATAACTAAATACAGTAGAATTACTCAAGAAACAAAAGCTGTTGAAAGATTGTTAGAAGAAATTAATAAAAATGGGAAATCTGTTTATGGTTTGGAAAAAACTAGAGAAGCTTTGGAGAATGGAACAATTGATTTTCTTTTGGTTTCTGATATTAAAATAAGGGAATTTGAAGAATTATTAGATTTGGCAGACAAGATTAAATGTAAAATAATG
>WVXN01000070.1 GCA_011773475.1 Candidatus Aenigmatarchaeota archaeon | reverse complement strand
TTGTTATTCCTACAATTATGCCAAAGATGTAATAAAAGACCGATTTGAAAAAGGCGAAGAAGCAATTAGTAAAAATGCTCAATATTCTTACTATTATGCCGAAGATGTAATAAAAGACCGTTGGGAAAAAGGTGAAGAAGCAATATTAAAAAGTATTTGGAAAAATGATTATAAAGAGTTCTTAAAAGGATTAAAATGATAAGACAATACAGAAAATATATATTTCTTTTACTTGTATTAATTATCAGTACATCTATCTATCTATTTAATAGACAAGGTAGAGAATTAAAAGAAATTAAATTAAAAGTAATAGCTGATACAAATAAACTAAAACTACAAAAACTACAAGAAAAACATAAAAACACCAAAAAGGAGTTAAGAGATGCTAAAAAAGATCATCAATCTAGTCTTGATAAGTACTATCAATATAGGAATAGTCGCGGCCGATCCAAATAGTTTAAAATTATGTGATTTGGCTGTAAAAGATTCTATTAATTATATTCATAAACAGGAACAATTTATTAATGAAAAGAATGAGATAATACAAGTACAAAAGACTCAAATAAGAAATAAGAATGAACAAATATTGGCCTTAGAATCTAAAGATAAATATGCCTTGTTGAAGGTTGTGCTGTCTTTCGTAGTTGGTGGATTATCTGGATTTCTAGTAAGAGATAAGTTATCAAAATGAGATATATATTATTAATATTACTATTAAGTAGCTGTTCTTTATTTACAGATAAATCTATACAAGAAAAGAAATTAGAATGTATAGAAAGACTGTTAAAATTAGGTTCTAAAACAAAGTCAGGAGTATATGCTTGTGAAAAACTCTATAAAAGATATTGAAATTTATATGGTATCTAAGTTAGAATTTACATCATTACATTGTTTAGATGATGTTATTTTAAAAGATCCTGTAACAGATTCAGATGAATTCTGGTTTATTTACCATGTAAAAAGTTTAAATGTTTGGATATTATTGAAAGATGATTATTCATTAAGTGATTTTATTGTAATAGAATGTGATTTAGATACTTTATTATATGATGAATTTAATGAGAGATCTAATAGTGATTTTATTAATGTTACGTATATTGGAAATTTATGAGAGTTTATAAAAATCTAGATCCTATAATAGAAGGGTTTATACTTATGAGTTTAACTTTCTTAATTACAAATTTGTTATATGATGCTCCTAAAAAGGATGTAAATAAAGAGTTATGTAAAGAAAATAAAATAGAAAGGATTAAAATAAAATGAGGACAAAAAAAGAAATAATTAAAATGTTTAAAGGTATATTTTTAAACTCAGACGTATCTATAAATAAACATGAATATAATCATACTAAAAGTTATTACTACCAACCAAGTGCTTTAATAGATATTCGAGTAGTTATATGTAATAATGGAATTGATTTTTATTCTAAAAACTATCTAATATTAGAAGTATTAGATGAGGATTGGAAACAATTAAAACTAGAATTTGATGACATATTTAACTACAAAAGAGAGAAAAAAAGACAGATTAGAATTAAAGAATCTATTAAATATTTATCAGATATATATAATAAACTAGGTAAATAATATAATAAAAAATCTATTTAATCACATTAATATTCTTAGGTGGCTTGGGGCTTAATATTTTAGAATATACTCCATATAAACTACCTAAGGTAACTAAAACAATTGTTAGTTTAGAGATTGCTAAATACCAAGGATATATTTTATCTATTTTTTTACGACCTTCTTTATTCTTTATAGTTTCTTCTAATAACAAATCTCTTATTTCTTCTAATTTAACATCTAAATTCTTTAATCTATCACTTAATTTCATTCTTCATTTCCTGCGGCAAATATAGGTGCTAATAGTTTATTTAATAATTGTGGGTTAGATCTTAATTCCAATTTTTGTTTAGGACTTAGTCTAAATATAAATTCTTTAGTACTAGATAAAGGCTCTAACATTTTATTAGCTACATTTCTAGGAATATTTGCAGCACGTTTAATAGTTTCACCGCTTCTCAATAATCTACCTACATTTCGCGCGGCAAATCTAGGACTTATAACAGAAGCAGCTACTCCGGCAGTAGCTAGACCTGCTAGAGGGCCGCCAGTAGCAGTAGTTCCAACAACGGCACCGGCAGCTAAAGCCGCAGCACCGGCCAAATTCTGAGTAGTAGGTACTTTTTCATACATGTCTGCGGCAGCTAATTTATTAAGGGTTTTATTAAATACTCTACTATGTGCTGCACCTAATTTTTTATTAGTCACATAATCTTCTAAAGTATTAAATAATGCTTTATCTATTGGATTTTTACCTTCATTACTAATTAGTTTATTTATAAATATTTCTATATTTTTATCAGATCTTAGAATCTTATTAACAGTTTGCGTTCTAGATGCTGCTCCTAATTGACCTGTAGTATTAATCATATCAGTAGTACCTTTCCAATGCTCCATTGTTTTTTTATAGGCTTTTCCTGCTTCAGGTAAATTCATAAAAGATTCATCTATTTTATTTATAAAATTATGTATAGGAGCTGACATTTTTCCTTGCATTTTAGAGCTTACGTCAGACTCATGATATAATTGTTGTACTGCTCTTTTTACTTCTAATATATCCTCGGCAGCTTTTCTCCCTCTATTAAATCCTTTAGAAGCTGCTTGAGTAGATTTTCTTTTTTGAAACTTTAAAACTTCCTGTAGTGATCTTCTTACATCGTTTATAGCTAAGGAACTATCTATATCTAAACTACCTATTGTTTTAAATATTTGAGATTCACTTTTAACACCTAAAATTTGATTAGTTTTTGGATTTATTTTAAGAAAAGAATCTGCTATAGCTGAATTTTCTTTCAATTCTTTATAAAAAGTATCTAAAGCCGCATCAAATCCGTCAAAAGTATACTTATTAATATCTTTAGCTTTAAATATTTGTTCCTGTAAATCTTCAAATATTTTAGAATCAGTTTTTTTTAAAGCCTGTAAAGAAGCTTTAATAGGTCTTATAGAGTCTAATATTACATTAGATTTAATTTCATTAATACCTGTTTTTTTAGGAGAATTTTTTATCAAAAGATCCATCTCTTTCAATACTTCATCAGAATTATTTATAAGTCTATTAATACTTACGGGGGATTTTCTAGTTGTGAAATTTAAAATACTGGCCAATATATCTTTAGCATCATTACTCATATTATCTAGATTTTTTGGTATAACTTTTCTAGCTAGGGAAGGGTTAAAAACCTTAGAAGTAGCTTCAAACATTTTCGGCCCAACTTTAGTCGCTATAGAGCCTACACCATAACCTAAAGTAGCTAAGGCCGCTTCCATTCCAATATCTGTTACTAATTCTTCGGGACTAGCATCATATGTTCCTAACATTTTTCCAAAAGCAAATTTAACGCCTGCGCCCACTGAAGCACCGCCTACTGTGCCGGCCAAGGTTGGTGAAGTAGCTAAAGCTCCTGCAAAAATAGGAGTCTCGCCCATCCAGTCTGCTATGTCACCGGCAAATTCTTCGGCCAGATCTAAAGCTGATCCGTTTCCTAGTCCAGTAGGATCTATTTGTTTCCATACTCCTTTATCTTTAACAATAATTCCCTTATCTGTGAATTTAACATCTTCAAATTTTTCTTTTAAGAATTTTTGCTTGCCTTTAATATTACCAAAAGATAATGAAGCTCTTTCCATTAAACTTAAAGGAGATTCTGTATCTAAAGCAGTTTCTGGAGTATTTATATCAATTGAGAAATCTTTGGGGATTTTAAAATTAGGATCAATTTCTCTAGTTGTCTCGATAACAAGATTCTTTAGTTCTTTTTCATTTAATTCAAATTCCTCTTCAGAATTATTGGATTTAAATTTATAATTTCCAGTAGATTCATCTATACTTGAAAAAGATATATCTGATTGATCTAATAATGGTTGTATATGTATTGAAGGTTTTGGCATATTAATCCTTTAAAGCATTTTAAATAGATCTTCCCATAAAGTAGTGTTCTTTTTATTGGGATTTGTTTGTATTTTCTTTTTCTTAATAGGTTTTTTGTTTTTAGTATTTTCAGAAGCTTTTCTAAATCTATTAGTAGTTTTATTTTTAATATTAGTCTCAGTATCTATAAATCCTCTATTTTTAGATTCTATATTTAATTTATTATCTATATCTTTTATAGTATCGTTATATATAAGACTCATTCTATTACTAGCATCTACAAATGGTGTAAATTCAGATATATTTGATCCAAAAGTAGTAGGATTAGGTAATGTTCTTTGTAATAATTCCTCGTCGATCTTTTGTAAAACTCCTAGATTATTATATTCCTTAGCTACTAATATAATTCTATCATATCTACTAGACATTCTAGCTGCCGCGTCCCCTGTAAATTCTGTACCATGTTTGTTTATATCATCTCTCATATCTGATAGTAATTGTTTAAATTCTAATGCCTTTGCCGATATCTCTCTAAATTTATTATCATTTTCTTTATTATGAGATACATTAGGATCTCTTTTAAATCTTGTGTTTAAATCTTTAGCTAATTCATTTGCCGGTTTAAATTTAGCTTTTTCTCTAAGAAGATTTATGTCTGCTTCATTTTTAAGATCTATTAGTTCTTTTTGTTGTAAAAATGTTTTATCACTTTTTCTTATATCTATTTGTTCATCTAATTCTTTTGTAAAAGATGCGAGATCTTTTTTACTTTTTATATCAAAAGCCTTCATTATCATATTATTTTCAAATTGACGCTCGTCTTTGATTTTATCTGTTTCTCTACTTAAAACATTTCTTAGTTTAATTAAACTTGATTCTTTAGCTTCTGATAATTCAGTACCTAATATTTTAGATTTTCTTTCTTCTGATCCTTTAACTCGTTCTTTAAATACAAAATCACTTCTTTCAGCTAATCTTTTAGAAGTTTCTCTTTCAGATCTTCTTTTTAAAGCTTCTTCAGGACTTAAAGCTTGTAATTCTGCTTGCTCAATAGTAGTAGGTTCTGGTACATTAAATGCTTTAAAGGCCGCGCCTATTTGTGATTGAGTAGCTCCTAAACCTGCAAATCTAGCTATTAAACGACTAGATATATCATTCATTCCTTGTCTAAATTTTTTATGTTCAGCTAATTTATTATCCTCAACTTCTAAGAATCTGGTTCTTAATTCTTCAGCTTGTTGTAAAGCTTGTGAAGTAGCTTGATCTATATTTCTTTGTTTAATACCTTTATCAAGTAACTCTAAACCTTTAAAAAAATCTTCAAATGCCATTTTTATCCTCTTTTATTATTAGGGAGTCATCATTGGTTTATTACTTATTCCGCCTAATGCCTGATTAGTAGCTCCGCCGCCGGCAGCACCTCCAAATAAAGATCCTATGCCACCACCTGCACCAAAGCTCATAACAGTGCCTGCTGCTCCCAATCCTGCTCCTAATGCGCCCATAAATCCCGGCCTAGGGCCTTGAGTAGTTTGGGATGCTGTACCAAGTCTGAATTTCATATGCTGATCTACTACTGATGTTCCGGCCTGTAATAAAGCTAATCTATTATTTAATGCCTGTTGAGATATAGCATTTAATACATCTAACTGTTGGGCACCGAATTGGACTTGTTGCATAGGTAAATTTTGTGCAAATTGGGCACCAAAAGCAGTTTGTTCTGCATCTAATTGTGCTTCTTGGCCTGCTAAAGATGTTCTAAGTTTAGCTTGTAAAATAGGATCATTTATTGAACGTCCTAAAGAGGCCGCTAATTGATTAGATGCTTGTTCCTGAGATCTAAAAGATTCTTGTAAAGCTGCACGTCTTGGCCCAAATACTTCAGCTGCAAATCCTCTAGCTATATCTAGTTGTTGGGCACTTGGTAATCCCCCTGTCTCAGCTAATTGCCCTAGTCTGTCGGCAAATGATTGTCCTACTTCTGTTTGTTTACTTAAAAAAGGAAATATATTTCCTAATGCTGATATTTGTTGATCCTGCAATGAAGTAGCGTTTAATTCTTGTAGACTTGCCGGTGCAGCATCAATGGTTGTTGATTGTCTTTTTCCTTTAGAAGATAATGCTCCTGCTACCGCTGCCGCGCCTGCCGCCGCTGCCAAAAATCCCATAATTAGTTCCTTTTATTATAATTCATATGCAAACATTTTATAATTAAGTACTGAAAAAGTAGTTCCGCCTGTACTTATTTTTGCTTGAAATTTATAAGTATATGTTCCTGCTGTTGGCTCATCTATATGATATATATTTGCCGGTTGTAAAACTTCTGTAGCATCTGATCCATATCTATATGTTCCAATTGTTGTAGAATCTTGTAGTAGTTGTATAGTTCCTGATGGACTTGTTGAGCCGTTACAAACTACTCTACTCTCATTAGTGTCGAATGACTTAAGGCCTATTATTACCGGACGGCCACTAGTAGTAATAGTAACACTTAAATTAGTAATATCTACAAATGATGTACTGGTAGTTGAAAAAGATCCTGATGAATTACTATTTTGTACTCCTACAGCTTCTAATTTAGCCCTTGTAACATTATTATCTGCTATTTTAGCAGTAGTTACATTAGCATCAGCTATTTTAGCAGTAGTTATATTTGAGTCTAAAACCTTAACAGTAGTTACGTTAGCATCGGCTATTTTAGCTGTTGTAATATTAGCATCTAAAATCTTAACAGTAGTTACCGCATCATCAGCTATAGAAGTAGTTCCTATACCTCCTGTTTTTATATTATCGTCATTTAATTTAGTAGTATTAAGAAATGTTTCTACATCATTTCTAATATTATCTAAATCAGCTTCTAATAAAACATCTCCATCTGTATACGATTTAGTTATAGTTAGTGTATTTGCCATATTATCTATTTACCTCACGTTGATCGCCGGATGATTCAAACTCAATATTAAATGCATATACCTCTATTGGATCTGTAGAAGTAATTCGTATAGTACATCCGTAGCCGTAACCATCTATTGAAAAATTCTCAGGTAATAAATCTTCTACTGAGCCTAATTTAGATGTGCCTAGTGTGAAAGATGTGCCTAAAACATCACTTAAAGGAGTTTTAACTAATGTTGTTTTTTGAGAATCAAAAGCATCTATTTTTATCTCTATATCCATTGTTATATTACTTCTTTCTGTTTTATATACAATTCCGGCAGATTTAAATGCTTTAATAATATTTGGATTATTATCAGGATAAATAATACCTGATTTAATATCAAAGTTTATATTAGAGTTTCCAAAATCTTTATTAGAATCATTATTATATTTTAATATTCTTCCTTCTGCAGTTCCTATGACAAATTCATCCTTGTTTGTCTCAATAAACTTATTCATTGATGTTATTGTAAATTCTGATTCGTTAGAGTCCCATTGATACCATTTTTGTTCCTCAACATTATATAAGTATAACACATTGTTATCTGTTTGGCCGTCTTCTCTGCCGCTTATTATTAAACTATTGATTGTAGGTACATAAACACCTTTAATCATTGATGTATCACTAAAATCTAGCGCGTCATAGTTGGGCTGTATATCTTTACTTATAAATGCACCTTCAAACTCTCCATAGCTATCTGTTGCCGCTGTAGAATGTATTCCTTTAATAGATGCAAAAGCAACATCATCTTGATCTATAGCTATACATGATTCATGGGATATTATTCCGATGCCATCAGATACTTTTCTAAATCCTGCTAAAGGTATATTTCCTACAATTTCATATAATTTTCTTGATTTTCCTACAAATAATCTATTTTTAATTGGAGGTGTTATTCCTACAAATCCTGTAGAATCTCCATCACCTCCTGCAACATCTATTGCCCCAGAATCTCCTTCACCATTCCATCTTTCAGGCGCTTCAATATCTGAATAATGTATTCTATCAGGTACGCCTTTTTCTGTGCCGAATAAACGTCCTTGATGAACTCTAATAAATTCTAAATTTGGTGCCTCATTTGCACTTGACACGTTATTTCCATCAAAATCATAATTTTTAACATGTAGTATGTTTGATGATCCATCCCAAATTACAGGCTTATTTGTGCTAGATGTACCTGAAAAAGCTATTACTAATTTTTCTCCTAAAATACCACCAGAGCAGTCAGCTATAGGAGTTGTTAATGATACTGAGCCATCTACAGTTAAAGCTGTTCTTGATCCGTTAGAATCATACTCATAGAAGGTTCCATCGCTCATTACTCCTACTCTTTTGTGTTGTTTGACTCCTGCGGATAAATACCAATAATCAAATAAACCTATTAATTTTTTAGTAGTATCATATAGACCTACTCTAATATTTAAATCGGCAGTAGTTGTTTCTGTTAAAGACGTTAACATAGTATAAGTAATATCATAAGTAGTACCTGAAACAACATTTATACTATCAATAGATACTTTCTTAATACTGTAATTAGTATCAAATGTAGATGAATTCATTACACTTATATTGTCTGAGGCAGATGGTACATCCGCTGCCGAATTAAAAGTAACTCTTATAGTTCTAGTGGTGCCTGATGAAGATCTTTGTACTCCTATTGCTACATAATCAAATAGATCAAAACCACCTCTTGATTTTCTAGATGCTTGTGTACTAAATATTATATTTCTAGCTTTTTGTAAATTATTGCCTGTTATAATAGCGGCATCTTGATCAGTTTTTAATCCGCCATTCCAAGGTCTTTGAATAAAATTTAATAATCTAGAGGGCATTAAAAGTCCTTAAATTTCTTTAATCTATTATTAGTTCTTTTAGCAGCTAAATATATAGAATTCATTTTCATTTTTGGTAAATCTCTACTATCAGGTTGTTTAGATACCATTTTTGATATTTTTCTATCAAATAATTGAAAATTCCTTAATGCTTCTTCAGGATTTCTCATCCTAGACCATGCTTTTGATAAAGCTGCATATATTAATACTATACGATCTTGTATAGGTATTATTGGTTCATCTGTATCTTCTTTTAAAGGTACTATTCTTTTAGTATATTCTAAATGTAAATTAATATCTACATTATTAATATCTGGATATACTTTTAATTTTCTATATCTTTCAAATGTATTTGATGTGTCTTTTGTCTTTACTATTAATGTTCCATCAGAAGTAGCTGATTCGGTTAATTTTTCTTTTCCAATATATTTAACTATTGTTGTTGATATTGACTCAATAATATATTCGCCATTGTAGTTGTCGTCGCCGGCGCTAGATATTTCAATAGATTCACCTTCATTTAATATTGAGGATACATCTGAGGCAAATACCAATGTTCTTATAAGTCCTGATGATGCTCTAGTACTTAATGCTGGTAATCCCGATATTGTTAAATATTTTTCAGGTTCTTCATATTCAGTTATTGAATAATATTCAGGAAACCCTTCTCTTCTTCTAGAATTTAAAGATAATTCTAAAAATTCAGTAGATCCTAATGCGTCCATAGAGTACTTATTATGATCATGGTATACTTTAGTAGTATCTATAAGATCATTAGGTAATGGAATTCCATCTAAAATAATTTTAAAAGCTGATGTTGAATTAGATGTTCCATTATATTTAGTATTTAAAGTAGCTGTAGTTGATCCTGCAGTATGTGATTTTATTGTATATATTTCATTATATCCAGTAGTAAAAAATAGATTGCCTGTTTGAGATTCAGAAGGTGCAGAAGAAAATGTTATTGAATTAGAATCTTTAGTTACATTTACTGTTCCTGTGTTATAATATGCTTTATGAACTAATGATATTTTATCTTTAATCCATGTCCAATCAGAATATGGAATAATTTCATTTAAATACTCCATATTGATATCTCTTTTAATTCTATTTAATGTTACTGTATCAGATTCTTGTACTTTTAACTCTTCTAATATAGCTTTATAAATATCTTTAAAGGTTCTTACTTCATATATATCGGCCATTATTCTTCTCTATTTTGTTCATATATTAATGTTATTTCTGCATCTGTAAGAGTTTTTATTCTAACTCCTTTAGGAAATTGTAATGGTCTTACAAAATTTAATAATATAGATTTATCGGCATTAGGTAAGGTATATTTTATTAAATCATTATAAGCAGGAGTAGTAGCATCTCCATCATAATTACCTAACTCAATAATAGCAGGATTTGTTGCATGTGTGCATTTAATAATAATTGAGTTAATACTTATCTTACCTAATAAATTCTTAGAAGCAGTATCTGTAAAAAACATGTTTCCATGTTTATAAGTCGCCATATAATTATGGCCTTATCATAGATACAATTCTTATTGAATCGTTACTATTAGCTGCATCAACATACCAATTGTTTAAATCTAAATCATCAGCACCTGACATGCCCATCATAGGAGCTTCAATGGACATTGTATTTCCGGGAGCTAATTCGATACCATTAGTTGAATCAACATCAGAAGATCCTATAAAAACATTTCCAACATTATTTACATCAGCTTGTATATTAATAGATCTAACTACTTTACTAGTTGAGCTAAAAGGTACGGCAGTTCCTGCACTTGTTACTGTAGCTGTGTTACTTAATGGTTTTAATACATTACTCATAAATTATTCCTTTCTTATGATGGTTTTGGGTATTGGGCTTTTACTGCGTCTCTTTTAGAAACATTTTCATTAAATTTAGTTGGATCTCCTTCAAGATATTCTTGAATTCCTTCCCATATTTCTTGCCATTTTGGGTATGCGGCTGATCTTAATCTTTTGTATTCTGTAGCGTCTATATATAATTGTTCTTCATCAGCTTTTATTTGTAATTCAGCATTTAAAGCTAATTTATCTTGATATGATAATGTTTTAAAATATAAATCTTTATTAGGTATATTTTTATATTGCTCTATTCTATGAAACATATCTTTTAATACTTCAAAATTAGCTAAAGCTGCCGCTAGATTAGCTTGATCTATTTCATATTGTTTATCTTTTAATTTTAATACACATTCTAATTTATCAGGATCATTTAGAGATGCAAAATAAGTATCAGGATTACTTATACCGCTATATTCAGGTATTTGATTAAATACTGTTTTATAAGTATTAAAATCATTTAATATCCATATATCAAATTCAGCTTTTAAAGCATCTATTAGATTTTGATCATCTGGTGCAGATAAAGATGCAAAATAAGTATCTTCATCTGGAATAGTTTCTCTAGTATATATGTTGTAGAAAACTATTTTATAAAAATTAAAATCATCTATTAACATTATTATATAACCTTTGTTATTTTAATTATAGAGTATACCTCATCATCACCAAAACCCGCCGATTTACCCATACCTGAAGTAGTTTTAGTATTAGTGCCTCTTAATCTCAGTTCATATGTTTTAGCGGATGTTATTGTTAAACGTCCTTTTAAAGAACATTTTGCAAAATCATCGCCTGAGCCATCATTTCTAGCTACATCTCCTATTATAGCATCACTAGAATCCGTTGTATTATATATTTTAATTTTAGTAGTTCCTGTATCATGAGCTACAGCTTCTGCCTCAATATCATATGTTCCTGCCGTTAATGTTATTTGATTAGAACTTAAAGATCCAAATTTATTAAAATCTGCTTCAGTTGTTTGTAATGTTCTTGTAGCATATGAACCTAATGTATAAGTACCTCCATCAGTACCACTTGATCTAACATCTTTAACATAACCTACTATAGGTAAGGGTACGCCGGCTAGTTCTTTTTGTCCAATTTTAGATATTGTAAAAGTAGATCGGGATGCTGTTCCTGCGCCTGATGAATCAGTATGTACTCTAATCACATCACCTTTTTCTAAAACACCTGTCCAAGAACAATCTGAATTATAATTATTAGCTACTATTGTAGTCATAGCTAATCTATCTGCAGTTGTAATTGTGTTTATATTTGTAGTTAATTCTGTGCTGTTTAAAGATATTCCTGTTACAGATAATCCATTTTGATTATCAGAAAGACTTAAATAATAAACGCCTGTCTCATTAATTGTAAAAGATGCTCCGTTTGCTGCCGAGTCTGTATAAGTTATTGCTGAGCCTGTATTTGTAACTGTTGTAGAAAATCTTTTAATGTGTGTATTAGTTGATCCATATCCATTACTAGTATGTACTCTAACCATACTTGATTCAGCTTCTTTAGGATTATATGTTACTACTTTTTCACTATATATTGACCAATTTTTAATAGGTACTAATACTCTAGCATGTAAATGATCGCCATTTTTCCATGAATGTGGTACAGTGTTTGAAGCATGTTGGCCGTTGTCGTTAAAGCCGGGCCTAACTGTAGTAGTGCTTGAATAATATACAGGGCCAGTTCCATAGGTAGCTGAGCCAGAATTTCTACCAATACACGTACCTACTTGAATACCGTAATTAGCATGTAAAGAAGTATCTAATTTATCAGTATCCATCTCTAGGCTTAAAGGTATATCTAAATCTAATGTAGCAGATGCAGGCGATCCTGTCATTTTTAAATAGTAATCAATTTGCATTGAATCACCAATTCTACGCCAATAACCTGTATAAGTAGTATTTGTAAAAGTACCTGTAGGTGTAAATGCTTCCCATTCAGTATTTATATTAAATTCTGCTATAACAAAAGGACTAGGAGTAATTAATACATCATCCCAAACTAAAGTAGTAGAAGCTTCACCCGTTAATACTTGAAAACCATATTCTATTTGAGTACAATCATCAGGACAATAAAAAGCTATTGCACCTTCTGTAGCTGTATTATTTGTTGCGTCCTCATAAGCGTCTAATGTATATGTATCTAGTGTTAAAATATCTCCATTAGTAGTATCTTTAACTCTTATTGCTATATTACCTGAAGTATAATTAGATGTTCTGTATTGAAATTTAAATCCTAATAAACGGCCTCTATATCCTTGTGGAATGTCTATAGGATCTCTAGCAATATAATCATTAGTATTATTTCCTGCAGTAGCACTTCCGGTATATTTTGCAATCTGGCCGCCTTGTATTAGATCGGCAGCTGTAGTAGATATAGAAAAGGTTCCCCCTAATACTCCTCCTCCATCAAAAGTAGCATTATTACCGGTTGAAAAGTCTCCTGTAGTTATTTGTTCATAATCTCCAAGAGTTTCAAAATTTTGTAATCCTAAGAATGGATCGGCACCTGTTATAGCATTCCAAGTAGAATTTCCATATCCCTCATATCTATTTAATGTTGAGTTGTATCTAATCATCCCGTTTGTAGGTGTGCCGTTTCTTTGTGCAGTTGTTCCTACTGGAACAGTTACTGAATCTGTACCTCCTATAATAGGATTATCTGCTAAATCTATTGTAGGATTTCCACTAACTCCATCGCCATTTGTTACATCTATTGTATTAGATGTTCCTGTTATAGTTCTGTTTGTTGTAGTGGCGGCCGATGTTCTAGCTAAAATACCATTTCCTGCCGAATCAGCTAATTTAGTATCTGCATAAGCTTTAATAGATTGTTGTGAAGCTAATTTTGTTGCAGAATCAGATGCCATATTATCTTCATCTAAAAAAGCATCTCCACTTATAGTTCCATTTAATACTGGACTTGTATGTGTTTTATTTGTAAATGTTTGAGTACTTGCTATACCTGCGATAGTATCTGTTATTTTTGGAAGTGTTAAAGATATAGCAGATGCTTGTGTACCATCTTTTTGAATAGTAGTTGTATTAACATCATCTTGATCTAAAACTAAAGAAGTATCTTTAACTTCTAAAGTTTGTGTATTAATTGTACCAGTAATTGTAGAAGATGTTCCATTTAATGCAGCACCTGAAACATTACCTGTTGTAACAATGTTATCAGAATCATCTATAGTAACACCGGAAGCTTGTATTAATTTACCTGTTGTAGAATCAAATCTTGCTATTTGGTTATCTGTGACAGATGCAGTAGAAGATTTAACAATTGTATCATCTATTGTAAGTCCGGCTGCTCCCGGAGTTATTGTAGCTACTCCACTTGTATTAGGTGCTTTTAATTCAAATGAATTTCTATCTGTAGATGTTTTTATATATCCTGTTACTGATGCATTTTCCTCAAATTCAATACCAGTTTCAGAAGCACTTGATGTAGCGCCTCCTTTATTTATTGTTATTAATTTATCTTTTATTTGAGTTTCTGTTACTTGTTCAAATTTAGTATTACCTAAAATATTGACTGTGGCACCAGATCTTCCAATAGTAATTGTAGATGCATTTGTAGCACCTATTGTTATTGTTGCACCATTAGTTTTATGATCTAGATTTCCAGAATCTTCTATTATTAGATCGGAGTCTTGTATTAAGTCTCCTGTAGTTCCATCAAATCTAGTTATAGTATTATCTGTGACTGATCCTGCAGGACCGCTTACCGTATCACCAGATATTCCTTTTCGTACTTCAATAGGCATATTTTAATTCTCTTTATGGTTTTGCTGTATAATTGATACATCCACTTATAAAATCTATTTCAGCTACACCTGTAGTATTTGCTAAGCTTATTTCGGCAGCTATTCCTATAGAATTTGATGTAAAAGGATTTGATGCATCGTCTTTATCTATTGTTATTGATGTTACATAAATATCGCCTGCAGCAAGACCTTTGGCTGTGGTTACTGTTAGGCTAGGAGTTAAATTAGTAGATGTTCTACCGATTCCTTTACCTGTAGATTCTTTATCTATTATAACATAATCTATATTTAAATCTAATGTATCTGTATCTGTCTCAATAACTGATAATGACCATATTAAATCTATTGTTAAATCATAAGATCTATTCCAATCATTAGGTAAAACAACATGAACAGTCATTAAATCATTTACATCATCAAAATGATAAGCAGATATAGTAGGTGTAGTACCTATAGTGACTTCAGTAGGTGCAGTAGCTCCTTTTCTAAAATCATCTAAAGTAAGTACTACAGATTTAGTTTTATTCTGTAATCCAAAACTTTCATTTTTAATCATTATTTGTTTCTTTATTTAAAAAGAGGGCCGAAGCCCCCTATTAGATTATTTTTCTAAAGTATAGTAAATAGTATTTGCGCCGCCTGTAAGGCCTGATCCACTTTGGTTACTAATTCTTACTTTAATTGTGCCTGCGGCAGATACCCATGCAGCACTTACACTTAGACCAGTTTCCATAGCCGCATTTGCAAAACTAACAGAAACTACATGATCTACTTCTGCATTAGTATCAGTGATTGATAAATCTTCTTCAGCTGCAGCGGCCAAAGCAGATACAGTTACAGATGCAGATCCATAAAATCTACTTCCTTCACCTTGATTTAATCTTCTATTTGAACTCATATTATTCCTTTTTTATTTTATATTGTTATTATTGTTATTAATAGCTATTAAGCACCAGATGATCCGTAAATTCCATGTGGTTTTACAGCACCAACGATCTCTCTATATCTTGCTTTATAAAGAATAGCATCATTAACAAATCCAACATCAGAGCCACCTGCTTTAGTTTCAATACCTTTTCTAGAAATAACTCTAAGACCATTTTCAGAAGGATCAGAAACTAATTGCCATTGATCACTATCAGTTAGATGTGGTGAACTAATAACTTGTAGTTGATTAGCAAAAGGATTAATATTATTGTGATCAGAATCAGCTTTTTGACTAGACTTGACTAATTGTTGTGCATATAGTTCTAATTCTGTTGGAACAACTAACATTTTTGGCATAATCATTTGATAAATACCTGAATCACCTCTAAATACTTTCTTAAATTGGCTGATAGCATCTGATAAAGAACTGAATGATAGGTCAACTTGGGCCGCAGGCGTATTTGCAATAGTAATGTTACCGCTTGGTGTAGTATGGGCAGCATTAAATAATGAAAGGCCATCTGCAGTTGTAGCTGTTGAGAAGCCATTATTTAAAATATCCATAGCTGCTTGTTCTTGAGTTTCTTTTGCAGATTTAGCTAATTTAGCGATAGCATCTGCTAAAAATGCGAATTTGCCGTCTTCTACAGCTTCTTCTGAAATACTGTATCCAAGACCATATTTTACAACCGTTAGTGTTTTATCCGATCCTTGTAAAGTTTTTTCAAAGCTATAATCAGATCCTTCACTAATAGAAGAAAATAAAGGCATATCATGTACTTCAGAATATTGCCAGATTTCTCTATCATGAGATAAAATTTTAAAAATTCTTTCTCTAACTGATGGATGTCTCATTAAATTTGATGTGAAAATTTCTTCCAAAACTGGAAGCATGTTTGCGCCGAAAAAATCAGCATAGTTTGCTTGTAAAGCCTTAATATTGGCCATTGTTTAATCTCCTGTGTTAATCTTCATAACCTTCATGAACGCTCATTATTTCGTCCATTTTTTGATCAATAAGCATTTGTTTCATCTTTTCCTTCTCTTTTCTTCGGAGATTTTCAAACTTTTGCTCATTTGCTATGTGACGCAAATATTTTTTATGTTTACTTGCATCTTCATTTGTTTTATATCCTAATATTGATTTTCCTCTTCTAATATAACCATCTGGATCAGAGCCGAATAAAAATGATTGACTGTCTTTTTTCGGAGTTTCTCTCTTAAATACTTGCCATCCTTTTGGATGATAGCCTGAATTAGTTATAATAGTATCAGCATTAAGCCATCTAGGTGTCCATCCTTTTTTCTCAAATTCTTCTTTTACATCTGGTGGGAGTGAAAATGGATCTAGTGCAAAAGGTGCTTCTACATTAAATTTTGGTTTATTAAATAATTCTTTAGTTATTTTTTGTTTTTTCATATCTATTTAAAATCCTTTTAAAATTATTCGTATTTTCTAAAATTTCTTTGGCTATGTTTATTAAGTCTTTCTACTACTGCTTTATCATTAATATCTAGGCCAAATGCTTCGGCAGCGGCTAAAGTCAAGTCATTTACTTTTGTTTTGGATGATTTTTCTCTTCTATTATTATTAGAAGCTCCAAAAGTATATTCATCTGATGATTGTGATTTTCTTTTAGATGTAGGTAATAGGCCTAGTTCTAAAGCTGCCTCGTGAACAGATGCTTTGATTGCAATTGGATCTTTTTTTCGTCCTTCGCCATGTAAGGCATGAATTTGTAAAGCTTTCTTTGTCAAGTCGCTATTGTCATCTTTTAATTCAGGATATTCTGAATATAAATTTGTAAGTACTTGATTTGTATAGTTATTTGTATTAATTTCTGTTGTAACTTCTTTTTTAACAGTTTCAGAAATTCTTTTAATTGCTTCAGCCGGATTACTTATAATTAGACTTTCTAAATCTTCTGAATCAGAGTAATAATTCATTTCTTCCTTATCTTGATTAGCTGCTTGAATTTGACTTACTAATTGTTGTTGCATATTCATAAGTTGTTCTAATTGTTGACTTTGTGATGAATATTTAGTATTAATTTCATCTATTTTTGATGCAATTTCATCATTAAATGTATTATCAGATCCTTCTTTAATGTCATTATCCATTATTTTACCTCTCTTGGTTTTCTAACTCTTTGTATTATATCATATAGCTTATTTTTTAGATCCCGAGCGCCATAAGCTCTACTTTTATATGTTGCTAATCTTGAAAGAGGTTCTTTTTCTAAATCTATAGAAATAACTCTTCTTTCCATATCAATTACTATTTTATCTAGTATTTTAAAAATAGTGTCCATTTGTTCTTTATTAGAAATAAAATCTAATAAATTTTCTAAATCATCCTGTGATAGTTTCATTATGCTCCTATTAATGGTGAAGCTGTAGCAGCTAAATTCTGATTAAGTCTTACTTGATCTATGTTATCTTGTTGTGCTTGTGCAGCTTGTATAGCTTTTAACATTTCCTCATGTTTATCTCTTTGATTTTTTATCTTTAAAGCTTGTTCCTCATTAATCATTCCTAATTTATTATCATCGTTAAAGAAATTATTAAATAGATTTAAAAATCCTTGATGATCTGCATTTGGTAAAACAGGTAAATCTTGTCCAGATAAAACTCTGTCGAATTCTTCTTTAGGAGTTAATACAACTTGATTTTCAAAAGAACTAGAAATAAATCTACTATGGTTTTTAATACCTAATACTTTTAAATAGTTTTTAATAGCTTCATATCTATTGGCCGGTCCAACAATACCTAATTGAATATCTAAAGGATTAGCAGTAACTTGTAACAATTGTAAAGCATTGTCTAATTGTATTTGTTTATTAGATGCTTCTGATCCTGCATTAATATCAAAATCAAAATCACCTTTAATTTGTTCCTTATCAATAATCTCCATATATTTATCAAGACCGTCTTCACCTGTAACTCTATATTGATGTCCTTTTGGAATACGTTCTTGTAATTGAGCTAAAAAGATTTCTAATAATCGTTTCCAACCTCTATTAAGTCTTTTTAAAGGAACATTTAAATTAGTGGCTGTTTCTCCTAGAAGGGCGCGCGATCCCGTAGCTGTACGAGTGGCTCCTTGTTTACCTGAAATAACTCCCAATGATAAATCAGATATGCCTGTTAGACGTTCAACCATAACATATAAGTTTTGTTCTTCTTGTTGTCCAAAAAATGTTCTATTACCTAAATTAGGAAAGAAAACATCTGATTGTGGATTATCTAAAGGTATTAAGACGCCGGGTTCCATTTTAATTTCATTAGGTTCTACTCCTGATCCCGGTCTATAAAAACCAAAAGGAACTGTAGAAATCATACCAAAATCAATTCTCATATTATGTATTGCGTCTAGTTCTTTTTGTATAGGATGTAGTAGTTCTGGTAGGCCTACTGGTAATTCTTGATTATTTCCAGATCTTTTATGATATATGATTGAAGAAAAAGGTCTTTTACCTTTCTTACAAATTCTATGTAAATAAGTAGCTCTTAACAGTGTTTTAGTTCTTTTAGCTACCCATACAATAACATCAGAATTAATTCCTGATCCATCTACATCAGTTTGTAAATATGCTTCTAATATCTCATATCTATCTAGATCATATTCTTTATCTAGTTGTGAAGATCCTGCATTTAAATTTCTTTGCATTTTTATACTAGCGCCTGTAGCACCTGATTGTAAGTCTTCGCCGCCTTGTATTAATTCTTCTACTGCTTCTTCTTTAAATAGACCACGATCAACTAAAGTCCATAACTCTGAAGCAGTTAAAAACTGTCTTTGTATTACAGCATCTGCTTTATCAATGTCTACTTTATCTTTACCTATAACTTTAATATCTTCATTATTTATAAAATCTACACAAGGGCCATCAAATACTTTTTCTACAATTTCAATTTCTTCTTCTTCCATAACAAAAGTAGGAATAGCAATTTCATTTCCATCTATATCTACTTCTATTTTAGGTACACTTGGTTTTTTAGTTTCTTTTATATCAATATATTTTCTAAAAGTAGCTTCCCATCTAGTTTTAGTATAACTTACACCATTAGTTATCCAAGCCCATAACCATTGATCTATTGCTTCCTCAATTCCTTCATGATTATTTGACCATTCATACAAGGAATGTTTTAATAAATTAGCTAGATCTTCTGTAATATGGGAATAAGCGGCCTTACGAGCTTTAGGACTTATATTGTCGTCGGAAAGTATCGCCTGCATAAAGCGAGCGTGTACAGAGCGCACAACCCATAAAGTCATAGGTATGTGTAAGTTAGAAGATGTTTCAAAAACACCTTGAGGCTGTACTGTGAGGAATTCATCCCAATCAGCAAGATAGGTTTCTAGATTATCCATATACTCGGTATCATCTGCGACCGCTCGTTCCCATAAGTTTACAACTCTATTTCCAATATCATCATTATCAAGTGCATTAAATAGTTTTTCTACAATTTGATCTCTTAATGATACAGTTTCTATTGCAAGTTTTTTTCTATCTTTAAGGACTTTTTTGTCGTCATTTAATTTATCTATACTCAATTTATATATTCCTTTTAAAATCCATATAGTTTCTTTCTTCCATTAACTCTATGTTTTCTATGTCCTGATACTGCGCCATTTATATTAGCAGCTAAAGCGTATTTAAGACAGGCTAAGTAATCGTGTTGTCTTATATCTAATTTAGGTTTATTAGCCTCAATGTCTTTATAAGTCATCCAACCAACATTTTCTATGTCCTTTATTATACCTTCATTTCCTTCTACAATTACTAATTTAGGTCTATATAGAGTAAAAGGTTGTGGTTTTTCTGGACTTTTTAATGATCCTCTTATTCTTTCAATAAAATCTTCATCATTCTTATCTTTAAATGTTGTGGCGCGCGCTCTAACGCCATTCTCTCTTAAAACCTGAATAAATGATTTAAAGCCATCGCCGCCTGTATAATCGGCAGATCCTAATGAATCTACAACAATATCAATGACTCTGTATCCATTATACCATGCCCTTAATTTTTCAGCGAAATCTTTAGCTATAAGTTTTTCTGCTAGTTCCTTAATATAGTATAATTGGCCATTTTCACCTAACCCTAAAAGTACAGCAACATGTTTCTTACTTGGGTGGGGATCTATAGCTAGAACTACTGGGTGGGCCGGGTTCCACTGTCGCTCAAATTGTAGTTTACTTATTGTGTGTGTTGATCTTTTAAACAAATGCGCCAAAGCAAGGCCTGCAGAGTCAAAAAATTCACCTGCAAGTCTAACCTTTTTTTCATTCTCTGTTAATGTGCTGCCAAATGACTCTAGATAGCCTTCTGCTAAGTTTTGAAGATTAACGCTAATGTCTGTTCTAAAACACTCTGTATCAGGCAATTTGCCCTGTATCCAACGATCATATACTTCAGTCCTAAGCCATGGAGCAGCTATAGGGGTTCCGATAAGCAAATATCGTCCAAGACCACTTTTCTTACGGCCCCCCCGCCTTAGTGCAATATATATTCGACGAGGACAAGGTTCATCGAAAATAACAAAGTCTACCTCAATAGATTCAAAAGCCATTTGATCCATTTGGTGAAACATAAATCTTATGCTAGAGCCGTTTGGAAACTTTATCTCATTAATATATGTAAGGCCATTTTTAAAAAGCCATTTATCTTCTATGTTGTGCCATTTTTTCATTTCAGGAAGCCATACGTCTTTTACTTTATCGGGCCGATCTAGTACAACAATAACAGAGGCCGGAACCTTATAGTATTCCTCAGTAATTGGATTAAAGCCTTTGGCTGCCCAAACTGCTTCTTGGACGGCCATTGTAGTTTTACCGGCACCGTTTGCTGAAAATACAAAACGATTACGCATCTTAGAAGAATGAACAGGGCGTTGGCCCTCGTTGGGCGTGTATTGAGGGCGTTTTTTTAGTAGGCGACGGCGTTTCTCTTTAAGAGCTTCGATTTTTTCAATTTTTTCTTGTTTTGTTAATTCCGCCACTTTTCCGCCAGAGCTTATTGTTTAAGAGATTCTAGATCTTCTTCCGAGCTTTTTAAAATAGCATCTAGTTCTGTATCAGACATTTCCTCAAATTCATGTTTGATTTTCTTTGTTTCAGTAGCTTTTCCATCGGCACGATCTATTAAGTCTTTGGCCGCTGATAGGGCCTTTGATGAGTCTGGATCAGTTAGGGCAATTTGTGTAATGCGCGCCATTGCGTAGGCCGCGTACTTTTTAGAGATCTCTTTTGCCGACGCCCCTTTAAGTAGCATTTCTCTTATCTCTGGGCCGATTTCTCTCTTGATTCTGTCAAGTAATAGTAGGTCATCTACCTGTTCTTCTATGCTTGTAAGGCTTGTTCTCTTCTTAGATTTTTTCTTATAATTAGCCATAATTACTACCTTTTTAGTATTTTTAATAATATAAGGTCTTGTTTACCCGTTGCCGCCGAAAAGTAGAGGAGTATTTTGGTCGTAATGGCGATTTTGCCGGGTTTTTTGTGGCATAACCGTTATAGGGTTTTTTCCTTTTTATGGTCAGGTGCGTGCCCCTAAGTACCTAATATTATTAATCTTTTTGGTTATGGTTCTCAATCTATAAAACAACTTTAAGTACCTAAAATCTCTATCTAAATGTAATTACTTGGTTATCTAAATTCAAGTACTTATATATTCTATACATGTAATTACAATTACTTACCATGGGGCTGAAGTCGATATAATGCCACATTATTAATATAATATTGCATATTTAAAAATGATTTTAAAATTTTTTTTGTTAAAAAATCGCTTTAATTACAATAACTTATATTTATATAAATAAAAAGACCTTAATTAAAAGGTCTGTTTGTCAAGTCACTGTTATTATACACTATTTGAATTTTTTTTATTTTGGTGGGTTATTTTTTAAGTTTTAAATTAATAATACTATTAGATCTATCTAAGAATCTTAGATCGTGGTTATCTCCATCTATTTGGTTGTATTTATTATTATTTAATACATGATATTTATGTAGTTCATTTATTCGAGCTACATTATTAGTCTTTAATACTTTTATTAAAATACTCTTAGTAGTCCTTTCATTAAATGAATAAGTTAAATGATAATTAGATATTTTATTTAATCTTTTAAGGTCTTTATGGTTTTTAGTGTAATCGTAAAATTGAATCTCATTAAAATATTCAAAAATATTCTTTTTAGTTTTATGGTTTATAATCTTAGAATAATCAATATCTGATGTTCCATTAAGTCTAATTACTGGCGTTAAATTTTTCTTTTTTGCCTTTTTAATAAAAGATTTAATCTCATTAACTAATTGACTCATAAATTGATCTAAATTGTTTTTAAATAGTTTAGTTCTATTTAATCGTGCGTCTTTAACCTTTTTAAACTTGCCCCTGCCTGAATTGACTAAACAGTGTTTTAAACATTCCTTTGTAGCATTGGGGCATAAATTTTTATCTGGTTTTAAATAAATTATACCTGTTAGATAACCATGATCAATGGATTTTATTGTTTTTGCATTTTGTATGCTTAATATCTTAGTCATTTTTATATAATCCTTATTTTAATTTTTTTAATTCCAAAGCAACTGACTCGAATTCTAGATTATTTATTAAATAAGATCCGTATTTATAAGCTGATTTATTGAACCAGATATCCATGTTTCCATTTTTATACATTTTAGTTTTAAGTTTATTTACGTCTATAAATTCAAAAAATCGCCTCATTGTTTCGTCTCTGTATTTACAATATTCTTGGTGTGGATTATGTAGAATTCTTATTTTAATCATTTTAATAATTCCTTAAATAAAAAGAGTCTATCTGATTAAAAATAGACTCTATTAAATAGTTTATAAATAAATAAATTAGGCTACTAATAATTCAAATTCATTAAATAATTTTTGATTTAAATCGACTTGTTTATCAATGCTTTTTAATCTTCTTATAGTCTTTAACTCCCATTTTTCAGTCTCTTTATTAAATAATAAATATTTACCTCCGCCTCTGATAACAGCTTCCTGAATTCTATTAAATTGGTCATAAACATTTAAATTTTTATCTTCTTCGCGTAAAAATGGATAACTTCTATAATCTACTTGAAACTCATTATCTTTTAAATTGTATCTTTGTTTAATAGCTTTATTCATTAATTCTTTTATCTGATATTTGGTTATATCTTTATTTAATCCTTTTTTAATAAGATCTTTTAATTTAGTAGTTTGATTTAATAATTGATTTATACTAGTTTCAATCTCATTGTAAAAGTTTGGCGTTGTGTGAATAATGCGTTTGGATAAAAATGTTTTACCTGTTATTAGACCATTTGCGCACACTAGACGGTAAATGCCTAGTCTGAATTTTAGACTGCTTTTACAGTCGTGTGAGTTCTCTATAATTAAAGTAACTTTATTTTGATCGTCTATTTTTAAAAAATCTGCGCTCATTGTTACTAGATGTTTTTGATATCCTAATTTTTCTTTTTTTCTAGGTTTTACTATGCTTGTACTAATAACTTCTAGTCCGAATTTATCTTGTATAGTCTCAATGATTTTACTTGTATTTGCATGGTTGTAATGATATTTGCCTAAATGTTTAGTTCCATAAATAGGATTTGTTTCTAAATTTTCTGTGTTTAGTTCTGTAGTTGTTCTCATTTTTGTTATTCCTTTTTTTGTTTTTCTTATAGATTGTTTACTTTTTTAAATTCATTGTAGTCCGTATTATTAAATACGATTTCGATCTGTTTAAGGCCGTTTTTAGCTCGATGCTCTTTGGTTAAAGTCGGGTAGTCAGTTATAATTATATTATAAAATCTATATAGATAATTATTTAAATCAGTGTTTATTAACATGCCTAGATTCTTTTTCTTTTTTGCTCTTTTATATACTTCATTGTCTATTTTTACAATTAGTTTTAATTTATCTGGTGTTCCTAAATAAGTTTGATAACTTAAATAATGACTTTTAAAAACATCTTGTAAATATATATCATAATCGTCTAGACCTTTGTTTTTTATAGGGAATTCTATTATATTATTATCCTGACCTACCTTTAAATTAAATAAGGCTTGTTTAGTTAAATCAAATTTGTTAATAAGTCTTTTAAAGTCTTTTTTTGTAAATTCATTCATTTTATTTTAATCCTTTTAAGAACTCTTTATAATCATTTTTCCAAATACTTTTTAATATTGCTTCTTCGCCTTTTTCAAATCGGTCTTTTATTGCATCTTTGGCATAATGGTAAGAATAATAAGCATTTTTTGAAATTGCTTCTTCACCTTTTTCCCAACGGTCTTTTATTACATCTTCGGCATAACAGTAGGAATAACAAGCATTTTTTGAAATTGCTTCTTCGCCTTTTTCAAATCGGTCTTTTATTACATTTCTGGCATACAGGTAAGAATAATAACCATCTTTAGTAATTACTTCTTCGCCTTTTTCAAATCGGTCTTTTATCACATCTTTGGCATAATTGTAGGAATAACAA
>WVXN01000065.1:14853-16426 GCA_011773475.1 Candidatus Aenigmatarchaeota archaeon | reverse complement strand
ACTAATTGTTTCCTATAGATATTTTCATATAAATTGGTGAACATATATACGATATTTTAGAAGATTGAAATCTGCTTCAAAAAACTAAAAACTATTTTTAGTACCTAAACTTAATGTTGCTTTATTTTTTAATCGTCCTAAATCTCTTATTATAAGGGCTTCTCCAATTTTTGGTTTATAACTTATTCCTGTTTCGATAACGTCTTCTGCTGTTTCCCAAAAGCCTCCATAATCACCAGCTATACTATCATCATCAGTTGTTTTTTCTAAAGAATAAATTACATCTGCTAATAATCCACCATATATTTTTCTAAAGGTAATAAGAGTTTTATTATCGCCTCTATGGATTTTACCTTCAATATCGACTTCTCTTTTGCAAGTTGGTTCTTTAATTCTTCCTATAAAAACATCGCCTTCAACTTCGATTTTTCCATGATAATCTATCTTCCTTCCTTTAAAATTATATACACCTTTTACCGGATGCTGGATAGGGTTGTTTAAAACACCAAAATTCCTGAAAACATTATTTGGGTCAGAACGAGGAATTTTTTTTTCAAATAAAGTTAAAACCACTTCCCTATCTCCTGGATTTGTCATCCAAAATTTTTGTTCGTTTAATGTGTCAAGAAAGTTTCTTTCATCAAGCTTTCCGTCATCTTTAAAAACATTAGCATTAATTTTTTCTCTTCCTATAAAAATTCCTTCATGCGGTTTTGAAGGCCAAGGAAAAGGTCTTTCCAATGTTAAATAATGACGATAATGTCCTACAGTTCTATGCCACGTAACTATTTCGGATTTTTTGATAAAATCTTCGGGTATTCTCAAGAAGGCTAAACCTTTTTTATTATCATGAACTACAATTTTCCCCTTGAGTTCACTAGGAGGCTCATTACTTAATTGAATCATACCAGATATTTCAGTTCCCTCTAAATTAGCTTTACCGCGGAATATAGGATTTTTACAACCCTTAAATTTATAAAATCCTTCTAGAAAAAAATCACTTTGCATGTTTATAATTAAAATTTAAAATTTATATCTCTTATTATCTTAATGATTTCAACATGTTTCTAGAAAATGTCATATATATGTTTCCTAGGGTTATTTTCATATAAGTTCTTATAATTTAATGAAAATATAATTCTGTGATGTAATGCCAAATATATACATAGAGACCTATGGTTGTTCTACGTCTCAGGGAGAATCAGAAATAATGGCTGGTTTATTAGAGCAAGCTGGTTTTAATATTATTAAAAATGAAAAATATGCTGATCTGATAATAGTTGTAACATGTTATGTAAAGTCTCCAACTGAACAAAGAATTCTGTTTAGAATAAAACAGCTAAAGAAATCACATCCTAAGAAAAAACTCATTATAGCAGGCTGCATGCCAGAAGGAATGTATAGAAAATTAGTGGATTTTTTTCCAGAAGCCAGCTTAGTTAGTACTCATCATGTAAAAGAGATTGCTCAAGCTGTTAAAAAAACTCTTAAGGGAAGAAGAGTAGAACATCTGGGAAAATCAGAAGAAGTAAAGCTTTGTTTACCAAGAATAAGGAAAAATCATGTAATAGAT
>WVXN01000065.1:10187-14796 GCA_011773475.1 Candidatus Aenigmatarchaeota archaeon | reverse complement strand
TCATATCCAAAAGAAATGATAATAAAGGAGATAGAAAACTCAATAAAACATGGTTGCAAAGAGATATGGGTAACTTCTCAAGACAATGCATCTTATGAGTATAATGGGATAAAATTACCAGAACTATTAAATGAAATTTCTGATATTTCTGGAAAATTCTTTGTTAGAGTTGGGATGATGAACCCAAAAAATGTTTTACCGATTCTCAAAGATCTGATAAATTCCTACAAAAACAAGAAAATATACAATTTCTTGCATCTTCCAGTACAATCTGGAGATAATAGAATCTTAGAAAAGATGAATAGAGGTTATAAAGTCGAGGATTTCTTAAAAATTGTTGAAGAATTTAGAAAAAACCTTAAAATCCAACTATGGACCGATGTTATAATTGGTTTTCCTGGAGAAACTGAAGAAAAATTCGGAAATACTGTCAAATTAATAAAAAAAATAAGACCTGATTGGGTTAATGTCTCGAAATTTGGGAAAAGACCTAAAACTCCTGTTAAAAAATTCAAACAAATATCATCTAAAATAATAAGTAAAAGGAGTGAGGAAATATCAAAAATAGTAAGACAAATATCTTTGGAAAAAAACAGAGAATGGATAAATTGGGAAGGAGATATTTTAATATCTAAAAAAGGAAAAAATCCAGGTCAATGGATGGGCAGGAATTTTGCTTATAAAAACATTTTAATTGAAAACAAGGAAAATTTGCTAGGAAAATTCGTCAAAATCGAGGTAAAAGAAGCTAATTACTCCCATTTAAAGGGTATTCTGAAATAGCAAACTTTATATTTAAGGAAAATATTATTTTAAAAAGTGAATAATATGACAAGTTTAAAAAAATATATTATTGGCGCTGTACTTTATTTGATTTTAGCAATCATTCTAGGAATGGTCGGTGGCACATTTTCAATATACGCAATTCTGATTGCAGCATTGATTGCAGGTATTTACATTGGTCGTGGAGCAGCATCTGGTCCAAAAGGAGCAATTCATGGAGTTATTGGCGGTATAATTGGTGGTATAATAGCAGGTATTGTAGCACCTTTTGTTGTTTTACCGGGAACAACAGGATTTCCATTATTAGATAGTTTAGCAATGATGCTTGGAGAAACTATAACAAGTTATATTACTATTTTAGCAGGATTCGGATATTTCATTGGTGTAGGTATTATCTTGGGTGGAATAGGCGGTTTTATAGGCCAAAAACTGAAAAGATAATATTTTTAATTTTTAGAGAGAAGCTTTGATTAGCGTATTTTTTACTCTTTCTATTTATTTTACTGTAAAGCTTCTAAATAAGGAACTATTATAACTTTACCATTTTCATCTCTTGTTATTTGAACAGGTTGTTCTGTATCAAAAAAATTTTCTTGTCTTTTTATGCAAGAACAACAACAACTAACCCTTTTCAACTCATCTTCATTTCCAAAAGGATTACTTTCATAAAGCGCACAATCTTCTTCTCCTCCATCTCTACAAATTTTATATCTAAATCTAGAGAAAGTTCCGCAATCACGCGGATCTATTATTTTTAAACCATTATTCTCTTTCATTTAACTCACATGATTATAAAAGCAGAGGGAGAACAATTATATTTTTGCGGACACCACCTGGGGTTTTTTCTCCTCTGCTTTTTTTAAAATTATGGTAACAGTTAGATTTAAATATTATTAAAAAAATTATAATACTATTAAAAAATAATTTATAGTGGTTATATGACATTAGTTGTTGATCATAAAAACGGAAAAACTTTTAGCTCTGCGACAAAAATATTAGAACCAAAACAACTGAAAGTTGCTCTATCTCCTTTAGCTTGGAAAATACTTAAGATGCTAGCAGAAAAACCTAGTTATCCTAAAGAGATTGGTAAAAAACTGAAAATGCATGAACAGAAAATTTATTATCATATAAAAAACTTGGAAAAAGCTGGATTAATAGAAAAATTGAAAGAGGAAAAGAGACAGGGAGCTTTGGCAAAATTTTATACTTTAACAGATTCTGCATTTACAGTTTTATTAAAACCATTGGAAGAATCTCAAAAAATATTTCAATTAAAAAAATTGTATAAAAGATTTTTAGAACCATTCATATCAGAAGGAAAACTGGATGCACTCACAATATTAGGCAGTCCGGAACCTCATGGAGCAACAAAGGCTAGAGCCAAGGATGGAGCATTTGCAACTGATTTAGGATTGTTCTTAGGCAGTTTTTTGATTTACAGACCTGAAATTCCTGCAAAACTAGATACTGAGGTTAAGGAGAAGGATTTGAAAAACAACTTAATAATAATTGGTGGTCCTGGAGTTAATTCAATAACTGCTAGAGTGAATAATAAATTACCAATAAAATTTGAAAGAAAAAAACATATGGGTAATTTTTATTCTAGTATTTACTCTTCTATATCTAAAAAGAACTATGCTGAAGAAGGTTGTGGAATAGTTATTAAAACAAAAAATCCATTTGATAAAACAAAAGATATACTTATCATTGCTGGCAGAAGAATTTCTGGAACAAGAGCTGCTATTTTAGCTTTTCTTCAAAAATTTGATGAACTTTGCAAAGGAAACTCTTATGATTCTAAAATATTTGCCAGGGTTTTAGAAGGAGTTGATGAAGATAGTGACGGAGTTATTGATTCTATAGAATTTTTAGAATAATTTGTCCAGAGAGAAGAAATTTATAGGAAAAACACCAATTTCTATTGTGACAAAAACAGTACCAAGTGTAATAGGAATTGCGGTTCTTTTGATTTTTATATCTATCTCTTTTCTTTTCTTTTCATCTAGAGATATTTTGTGGGGAACGATTTTTTTAATGTTGGCATTTATTCTAGGGCCATTGGCAGGATCTATAATAAGAGTTAACAACCAATGGGAGGAAGCAATTATTCTAAGATTAGGTAAATACAAAAAAACAGTAGGTCCTGGAATTTTTAAACGATTGCCAGTTATAGACAGTATAATTACTAGAGACACGAGGATTAGAACACTTGATATACCAAGACAAGAAGTTATTACAAAAGATAATATTTCAGTGGGCGTAGATGCTGTAGTTTTCCTTAGAGTAAGTGACACAAAGAAAAGTATAGTAAATATACAGGATTTTGTTTATGCTGTAAACAAATATTCCCAAACAACTTTAAGAAATGTTGTAGGAGAGAAGAGTTTGGATGAAGTATTAGAAAAACGTGAAGAAATCGCTAAGTCAATAAAAACAATAGTGGATAAACAAGCAGAAAAATGGGGAATTGATATAACTGGAATAGAATTACAGAATATTGAGTTACCGCCTGATATGAAAAGAGTTATGGCAAGACAGGCAGAAGCAGAAAGAGAAAAAAGAGCAGTTATAATTAAATCAGAGGGCGAAGTTGTAGCATCTAAGAACCTAAAGAAAGCAGCAAACACTCTTATGGAGAGCAAAAAAGGAGTGGCTGTTAGATTAAGAGAGTTATCAACACTTGCAGACATTAGTTATGACCAGAGTAATACTATAGTTTTCTATCCAATAGGATTAGGTTCTGATATGTTATTAGCTGGAACGGCTCTTTCAAAAAGAAAAAAATAAATTAAATTAAATTCTTAATCTTTTGTACATGTCTTAGTTTTGCCAGTCTATCGTGTGTCGCATAATACTCCCAAACACCGTTTTCAAATTTTATAAAACTGTCTTCGGGTTTCTCGAACCATCTCAAACATCTTTTTTCTTCATCAGTGAGTTCTTTTTCAGACGCCCTAATGTCTGCATGTCTGCCAGAATCAAAAAGAACAACATAACTAAACTCTAATCCTTCCAAATAATTCAATTTTAATTTTTCATTTAAACTAATAACAGAAGATTTTAATAATGCTCCTAATTTACCTGTTTTTGTTCTCATGTCTAGGCCATAAAGAGATTTTTTCTGAAAAGCGTTTTTTCTTAGTATAGAAAATAATCTTGCTTCATCGGTCTTTTCTGTTTTAGAACTTACCTGAACAATATTATTTTTCAAATTATCTTCATGAGGAATTTCTTTTATAAACGCATGTTCTAAAAGGTGATAAGTAACTGCTCCATCAACACCAATAGGCATAAATGATGCAGAAGCATCTAACTTTGTTGCTAATTCATTTACAGCATTAGCAACTTTTCCATAAATTTTTTCAATTTCCATAACTTCAAATTAAAAACTAAAAGATTTAAGCTTTTTTCAACTCTTCATTTAAAACTTTAGAAACAACTTTACCGTCTATTTTACCACGAACTTCTTTCATTACTTCTCCCATTAGAGCAGAAGTCTTCTTTTCTTTAACCAATTTAGAATATTTCTTAAAAATCTTTTTTATAATTTCTCTTAAATCGTTTTCTGTTAGGCTCTTCAAACCACTTTTCTTTATTGCCTCTTTGACAGAAATCTTATCTTTAGAAACAATTTCTAAAATATCCTGAATAGCTTCCTTTGAGATTGTTTTGCTATTAACAGAGGAAAACAATTCATTATATTCTTTTTCAGAAAAATCAGTATCAATCCCCTTTCTTCTTAAAGATACGGTTGTTGACGTGAGAGTACTTGCAACCAAAAGTGGGTCATATTTCTTATAGAATTTTTCAAACATGTCTAAAT
>WVXN01000065.1:6276-10147 GCA_011773475.1 Candidatus Aenigmatarchaeota archaeon | reverse complement strand
GGTATTTTTATTTTTGAGAGAAATCCTTTTGTTATGACTACAGTTTCTAAATCAGTTTCAGGATACATTCTTTCTCCACCAGGTAATGGTCTTGTAAATTCTGTTGTTCCATCTTCTTTTGCAATTCTTGTCTCATCTTTCGGTTTTTTATCTTTTAATATCAAATCTTGTTGTCTTTTTATCTCATTCTCAATTACTTCTGGTATCAGGTCTAATTCTTGAACACCCTTTATCTCAACTCTAGCTCCTTTAGCAATAGAAACATTAACATCTTGTCTTGTCACCCCTATTCCTCTCTGGCTTTTTCCAGTAGACCTTATTATCATTCCTAATTTTTCAGCCACCTCTTTAGCATGTTCAGGACTTTTAATATCAGGAGCAGTTCCTATTTCTATTAAAGGAATTCCTAATCTATCTAAACGATACGTTATCTCATTATCTTCTTGTTTAACAATTCCAGCAGATTCCTCTTCCAAGCAGACATTAGTTATTCCTACTTTTCCTTTAGAAGTTTCTAAGACTCCGTTCAAACCAACTATAGCTGTTCTTTGAAAAGCACATGTATTTGAACCATCTATAACAGTTTTTCTCATTATATGGATTTCATCTGGTATTTCTGCTTTTAATAACAATGCCACTTGCAAAGCAACTTCTAATGCTTCTTTATTTATTGGCATAGGAGGTTCCTCGTCTGTTTCTATTAAACAAGTTTCATCAGAATAAGAATTATAAAAGAAGGTTCTGTCTCTTAAGTATTCATACATAGCAGCAACATCTACCTGTCCTAGTTCTCCTGCAACTGCTCTTAATTTTCTTTTTATCAAAAATATTGGTTTTATTTCAGAAAATCTTGGTTTACAATTACAGAATAGTTTTGTTTTTGTATTTAGACGATTATGGATTTCAATTCCACATTTGAATCCTATTTTTTTATAGTCAGTCATTCAATCACTTTTTATATTTAAAATATGTTATGATAACACTAAGTGTCCCAATTAATGCTACAATATTACTTATAATTAAAGGCAAATTGTTTAAACTAATACCATAAACAAACCAAGTAAAAATTCCTATAGAAAAAAGGGAAAATGCTTTAACAGAAACATCAGCAGAACTCTTTCTTCTGATTATTCTAAATGTTTGTAGATAAAAACCTACAGATGTTATAATTCCTATAACAGTTGCTAAAATTCCTATTATATCTGATAAGTTTTCTAACATTTCTTATCACTTTATTTTTAATTTTTCTTTAGCTAAAGTCATACCAAGTAATGTATAACCTGTGGTTTTCTCTTTTCCTGTCAAAAACATCTTATATGCTTTTTTAAAAGGCATTTTAACAACTTCAATTACCTCTTCAGGGTCTTTCTTTTTAGGTGATTTGAACAAACCTGTAGCCAAATAAATGTGAAGTTTATGTTTAACCTTTCCTCCATCTAAAATAGTTACAAGTTTTTCAATTTTTTTAGCATCAAATCCTATTTCTTCCCTAAGCTCATTTCTTGCTTGCTTGATATTTTCTCTTTCTGTGGCATTTAATTTAACGCCACCAGCAGGTATAATAGTTATTTTCTTTTTCCATGCATTTCTCCATTCGCTTGAAAAATATATGTTATTTTTATCATCTATTGGCACAACTACAACCGAATCATGATTCCAAACTGTTGCATCCCAATTGACAATTCTCTTGTTGGGGAGTTGTAACTTAGTTGAAATTATCTTAAAATAACTTGCTTTAAATGCTGTTTTTTCAGAAAGTACTTTAGGCAATTTCATTTTCACACCAAGAAAGTGTCTAATTCGGTTCTTTTTGTAATTTCTCCAGCAATGTTAGTTAACATCATTTCTCTGACTTTTTCCAAATTTTTAGTATGCCCTAAAACCCATCCTAATTTCAAATAAGCAGTCTCGGGAAGCATGTCTTCTGCAGGAATTGCTTTTGCTTCATGAAACAGAACTCTTAGATATGAATAAACATTAGTATTAATCCTTCCATAAATTGTCTGAGGTGCAATAACAACTGGAATTCCGTCTTTTATTAGTTTCTTAATTGTAGGTATCCAAGTTTTTTCAGCACGAGTAGGAACATGACCCATTCCAGTTCCTTCAATAACAAATCCCTTATAGCCTTTTTTAACTAAAAACTCTAAAATTTCTGGTTCGCTTCCAGGATAAGCCTTTAACAAAGCCACCTTCGGCTCGAATTTTATGTCAGCAACAACTTTCTCATCCTTTCTTTTCTTATAATTCTCATTTAAAATATCGATTTTTCCATTTGGCCATATTTTTGCCAAAGGAATTTCATTTATACTTCTAAAAGCATCTCTTCTTGTAGAATGCATTTTTCTGACTTTTGTTCCTCTTATTAAAAAACAATAATGATCGTCTGTGGTAGCATGCATACAAACACCTACTTCTCCTATATCTGAAACAGCTGTATGAGCAGAACAAATTAAATTCATAAAAGCATCAGTGCTTCCCCTGTCAGAAGATCTTTGAGAAGCAGTAAAAACTACAGGTTTATACAAATTCTTTAACATAAAAGATAAAACAGCAGAAGTGAAATGCAAAGTATCTGTTCCTTGGGTTATTATAACTCCCTGATTCTTGTTCAATTCTTTAGCAGTTAGTTTTGCTAGAATTTGCCAGTCTTTATAGTTTAAATCCTCGGACATTTTTTTGAAAGGAGAAAGAATATCTTTCATATTAGCTATATCTCTTAATTCTGGAATGTTTGTTAGTAATTCTTCTGGTTTTTCTAAAGCACGAACTCCGCCAGTCTTATAATCGACTTTAGAAATTATAGTTCCTCCTGTCATTATTAGAGAAACTTTTGGTTTTTTTGGATCAAATTTTATTTTTTTGAATTTTTCTTTTCCCAATTCAAATTCTAATTCCTCTTTAATTTCTTTTGGCTCCGGTTTCTTGCTTTTTTCTATTTTTATCTTTCCTTCAGATCTTACTCCTATATTATATCCATTATCAAGCTTTAGAACAATACAATTACTGTCTCCAGTCTCAGTTCTAGGCATTAACAAACCTTCATATTTCTTTTTACCTTTAGTTATAGAAATCCTATCTCCAATTTTAATTCCTTTTAAGGCTTTTCTGATTTTAGGAGAATAATTCTCAAGCATAATAAGAATTATGGAAGATTATATTTATAATAATTATTTCAGGGGCGTGACCTTTACTCCCTCGTCCTTCTTTTCCATAAGTTTCTTAAATTTGCATTTAGGACAGGTTAACCATGTAACAAATTTTCCATCTATTACTATAGCTTCTTCTCCACATCTAGGGCATGGAACCCTGTCACTTTCTTTTGGGGGTTCTATTTGTTTTAAAGCCATTAATAAACACCTTTTTTAATTTCTACATGAATATCTTCATGTATATTCGGGAATTTAGTTGAAAGTTCTTGCATATCGAGTATCATTTGAGGTTTATTAACAAAACATATCTGCTCATCTAATTTTGCTTCTAATTTTTCATTAATAGTGTATCTTTTTGCTTTACTTAATGTTAGTTTACAAAAAGGATACTTTAATCTAAATAATCTATCTACCATGGCGTCTTCTAGTCTCCCTATAACTATAGATGTATTCAAATCAATAGCTACAACTTTTTTCAATAATTTTCTAGCTTTTTCTTTACTTTTTTCTATATTAGAATACCATCTATCTGGTAAACTTATATCACCCTCAGATATCATAATAATAATTAAAACAAGAAAATATATAAGATTAATAGATTATCTCATGTGTATCTCTAAAATGTCCTTATCCTTTAATTTATATTCTGACCCAACTTTTTCTCCAGCATATTTTGAAGATCCCCAAACTCTAGCAAATTTAAAATACTTGACAAAATC
>WVXN01000065.1:5327-6269 GCA_011773475.1 Candidatus Aenigmatarchaeota archaeon | reverse complement strand
AAAGCCTTTTTTTCAGGTTTCTTCCCTGGCTCTTTGCAATAAACTCTTATTAAATTCAACATGCTCCAGATATCGTTTTTTATTTTTTCCAGTTTTTCATTTGTTCTTATTTCGATAGAAGGTTTTCTTATCCTAAAATTAGATAAAATATCCTTTAACTTTTTTAACTCGTCTTTGTTTCTATAGATTAAAACCATTCCATCTGAACTTTGAACAATGCTCATAAAAACAGGCTTAAAACTAGAAGGAATTTCTATTAACTGTATTTTTACGCCTTCAAAATCGAAAGTTCCAAGTTCTGGCTTTGTTGTTGTGAATGGATGATTGGAAATCTTAGGTCTAGCATTAGTTAGTTTTGATAAAAGAGTTGATTTACCAGATTGAGTCAGACCTAAAATACAAACTTGAGCATCTCCTTCCTTTGGAATCATAAAACTTTTTCTAGAAGTTTTGGCTTTTTTTTGTTGTTTTAGCTTAGCAAGTCTTTGTTTTAGTTGCTTTCTTAAATTTTCTCCTCCTTTATGAGAAGGTGCTTCCCTTATCATTTCTTCCAAAGCAGCAATTTTCTCTTCTCTTGTCTTGGCATTAAGATATCTCTCTTGAGCCTTTACATACTCTACTGTCACATTTGCTGGCATGAATAAAAATTAGTCTTTAAAATTTAATAATATTCTGTTCTATACTCTTCTTGTGGTTTGTAGTATATTTCTTCTACTTCTCCTTTCTTCTCTTCTTTCTCCTCTTTCTTCTTTTTTCTCCTTTTTCTATATTTCAAAATCGTTATTATGGTTATTACAACAACAATACCAATTGCAAAATACCATATGATGTAACTATTGTTTTGGATATCTCCTATAGGGAAAATAGTTTCGAAAAAACTACCCAAATCTGGAACATCTACTACTGATTCCGGAGGTGCAATAATAGTTATATCAACATAGA
>WVXN01000065.1:4710-5314 GCA_011773475.1 Candidatus Aenigmatarchaeota archaeon | reverse complement strand
ATTATTTGTATCAATTTTTATTTCCATGGTACCATTGCCATTTGGTATTAAATAAGTTGTTTTCCTAGTTACAGAAACTATGTCCTTAATTTCTCCTGAAATTTCTACTGATGTTATAAAAACATCATAGTCTTCGAGGTTTTCAATCTTTAAAGTTCTATTAGATATTCTATCTATTGTTATTGTTTCTTTAATCATAGTTGGTGTTATAGAAAGTCTTTGCGCCTCTACTAACTGAGACAAAATTACAAAAGCGAATAATAAAATTATCAGTTTTTTCATCAAATCACTCTAGTTATTTATATCGAGTTTTCCTCTTAATATTTATGAAAAACCTAAGAAAAATCATTATCTTTCTTATAATTTTATTGATTCTTTCTTTTATTTTAATCTTGTTCAGAGAACAGATTATAGAACTCGATGAAAGTTTGTTCTATTTTATTAACGGTTTTTCTAATCCATTCTTAGATGGAATCCTCATCCCAATAACTTATTTTGGATCAATAATTTTTTGGGTTTTAATTATAATTATAGCTTGGATAAAGAATGAAAGAAAATTATCAATATATCTAATATATGCTGTTATAATAGATTCTTTATTATC
>WVXN01000065.1:3585-4677 GCA_011773475.1 Candidatus Aenigmatarchaeota archaeon | reverse complement strand
AGGTGGGACCCAGCTTTCCTTCTGGACACACTGAAAGAGCATTTTCTAGTGCTGTTATATTAAATTCTTTTTACAAAATTCTTGAATTTGAGACTGCTTTTTACATTCTAGCATTTCTAGTTAGTATTAGTAGAATTTATCTAGGCGTTCACTACCCAATTGACACTTTGTTCGGAGCTTTGATTGGAATTATTATTGGAAACATAATACTAAACTTACCAACTGAAAAAACACAAGAAAAAATAGAAGATATTATCTATGAGGTTAAGACACGTTTTCAAAAGTAATTATATTTCGAAAACTAACTCAACTTTTTTATTGTAGAAATTTGAAATTATTTCAGAGAAATTTTCTGGTTTTATCAAGAGATGGTTTTTTTGAACAGCAGGAACTCTTATTCTCAATATTTCCTCGTTGTCCCTATAGAGAGTGTTAATTCCGTTTACTGAAGTAGGGAATATTAATTCTTCAACAAAATCCTTAAAACTCGAGGCTTGCTCTAAAATCCTTATTGGTTTCTTAAATTTTTTTGCTATTTTTTTAACAACTGAACCTGATTTTCCTACAAGTTTTGGCGCATCTCCTCTTCCAGTCACTATAATCAAAATGTTGCTATTAATTATCTTTACTATTTCAACATCTCTTATGCTTCTCATTTTTTCGCTTAACTTGTAGATATGTTTTGCAATCTTTATCTCGTCTTCAGTTGTCATTCCCTTATTTAATTTGTCTTGACAAGCATTGCATAAGATTTTAGATTTCAAACATACCTCGCATATTACTGTTCGCATAAAAATTATATTGTCAAGAGTTAAATATAAAGGTTTTTAACTTGTTTTTTAAATTTTAAATTCTAAATTTTAATGTAAGTGATAGGATGGAAATAGCTATTTGCGGTAAACCCTCGTGTGGAAAATCAAGTTTTTTCAAAGCTTCAACAATGATTGATGTTCCCATATCTGCAAGACCATTCACAACAATAAAACCGAATGTTGGCATATCTTACGTTACTTCGCCTTGCCCCTGTAAAGAATTAAATTTAAAGTGCAATCCCAAGAATTCTCAATGTGTAAATGGAATAAGATTGATTCC
>WVXN01000065.1:0-3520 GCA_011773475.1 Candidatus Aenigmatarchaeota archaeon | reverse complement strand
TAATTCATATAGTTGATGCTTCGGGAACAACTGATGCTGAAGGTAATAAAACTGAGGAACATGATCCTTCTGAAGACATTAAATTCTTAGAAAATGAGATTGACTTATGGTTTGCTTCTATAATTAAAAGGAACATTCAAAAAATTAGAGACAAGGAAAAGGCTGCTACTGTTTTAGCAGGTTTAGGAATAAAGGAAAAACATGTAGAAAAAGCGATTAACAAAGTTGGAATTAATCCTGAAGAATTGGCTAAGGAACTAAGAGAACTTTCTAAACCAATTCTAATAGCTGCAAACAAAATTGATTTAAAAGATTCTGAAAAGAACTTAGAAAAAATGAGAAAAGACTTTGAAGATTTAATAATTGTTCCCTGCTCTGCTGAAGCTGAGATTGCTTTAAGAACTGCAAGCAAAGCGGGATTCATAGATTATGTCTCTGGAAACAAAGATTTTGAAATAAAAAAAGAATTAAATGATAAACAAAAACTAGCTTTGAATTTATTAAAAGAAAAAGTTTTAGACAAATATAACTCAACCGGAATTCAGGAATGCTTGAACAAAGCTGTTTTTGATTTTCTGAATTACATAGAAGTTTATCCTGTTGAAAATGAACATAAGTTCTCTGATAAAAAAGGTAATGTATTGCCTGATGTTTTTCTTATGCCTAAAGGCTCGACTGCATTAGACCTAGCTTACAAAGTTCACACTGACATTGGAAAACATTTTATTGGGGCAATTGATGCAAGAACAAAGAAAAGAGTTTCTGCTGACTATGAATTGAAAAACGGAGATGTAATTTCTATACAGTCTGCTAAATAAAAAAATATAAGAAAAAGAGGGAAGTCCTATCATAATACCTTTAAGTGTTTTTTATTTTCTCTTGGATTTGAAATAGCTTCTTAATCTCACACTCTTAAGATCTTTTCTAATCCCAATAAATATCAAACTTGCTGGTATTGAAACTAACATAACTAGTAAAACATTTATAATAGCTAGATAATTTTCTGATAGTATTTGTTCAATTGAAGCATGGCCTAGCTCTTTAGACGCTTCCAGTTCAGATGCCTCTGTATTTGGTTTGAATGGTTCTTCAAATATTTTTTGTAATGAAATTGCACATTTTCTAGATTCTTCAGGTTTGTTATAAAAAGTGCCACAATCATATTTATCAACACATTTTCTAGTCTGTGAACCATCTTCGCATTCAGACCAATCAGTACATATCCAATCTTCCTCACAGTCTCTGTAAGCAATTGTTTCATAATTGTCAAATCCTGCTTTCTTAGCATTCCAATATTGTGTTGAATTAGTACCACACTTTACTCCTGTCAAATTATATTCTTTCATCATATCAAGTTTGCTATCACAGTATTCTTCTGGTGCTACTTCTTCTAATGTTCTTTCTAGAGCTTCTACTCTTAGTTCTAATTGTTTTACTCTGTTTGCTAAATACCAAACATCTTTATCGCTTGCAAAATAACTCTCTAGAACCATTGCCAATTCTTTAGCGTGCATATAAACAGTTTCTCCATTTCCAGTTAACCAGCCTATAGCAGATCTGAATATGCTAACAAGATCGCCTTGTTGTACTCCTCCACCAACCAAATCTTGTGACCACATACCTTGATGCTGGTTAATGTATTCTTGCTGACACATTGTCCAGATAAAGTTTATATGAGATTCATCATCATANNTGTAAACCTGGATCATTACAAATTTGGTTTATTGTTGTAAAATCTTCTGGATCTGGGATTGGATTCCCGCCAGCATTTGCTATCTCATTCAATACTACATCTTTTGGACCTGAACCAGTCATTGTTCCATAAGTGTCTGTTTGTGTCTCATTTATCATTGCTCTTGCTAATGTGTCATCAGCATCAACTGTTATATTTAGATTAGCTGTTCCATTAACGCTTACATTCATGTTTACTACATCTGCTGCTGCAAACGGAACTAATAAAGCAGTTCCAATCAATGCCGCAAGTAATAATGTTTTTTTCATTTAATCACCCTAACTCCATCTCAAAATCAAAATCAATATCATCACCATAAGAAGTAACTACAGTACCATATTCAGAAGAACCTTCAACTCCTATATCTTGATAGTATTCTAATGAGCCTAACACAATCTCAGAGCTTAAACCAAAGTGATCTGTAGCTTCAGCAAATAGGAAAGCGTAAAGACTGCTTTCATCAACAGGAACACAATATAATCCTAATTCTGGGCTGTAATAACCTGGATTAGTGTTAAAATCATAATCATTTACCAATCCTGCATAACCGGGTCCACAAAGCCATGTGCCTCCACCATAAGTAGTTGCATAATCAAATTCACCATCTGAGAAAACTGCCTGACTAAAAGATACAAAAGCTGAACCAGTTCCATTAGCAAGTTGATAACTCATGCCCTCTCCTGGAATTGCAAAAACATATGATTCAGCAGTGCCTGTTCCATTAAAATAAGTATAATAATTGGTGTAGGTTGTGTATCCGTTGAATTCGTCATAATAATACTGTTCTATAACAACACAACCGTCTGTTACAGTTGTTTCATGAACAGAAGCAGCAAATGGATTGTTTGTTAATATTTGATTACCTTCATAATCACCTGCACAATCAGGACAACAACAGCAGCCTCCATCACAGCCTGTGTTTATATCAACTGTATCAGTTATAGAAGGAGCAATTGGTGATATGATAGTTGTTTGGAGATTAAAGTCTCCTGTTCCTTCATAACCTGTATTAACAGTTGTAGCCAAAGCTAAACTGCTATATAATATAAGCATTAAACTTACTGCTATCAAGCTTATTCTTTTTTTCATTTAATTACCTATTGATAGTAATCTTTTTATGCTTTTTGTTTTTTCCAAAAAAATAAAAGGAAAAAAAATCAAGGGGTTTTATTATTTACACCAGTCACATTCTGGCATTTCTGGCACATCTGGCATGTGTGGTGGTATACATATTGCATCCATGTTTAATCCAACAGTTTGTTCGACATATACCATGCCTTCACGTTCTATGTCATCAATGAAAGTTCCTGCATCTGCACCTACACTGACTACATGATATACATCTCCTAACCATGCTTCTCTGTAAATTTCTGCCCCTCCTCCGTCCCAATCGACTAATTTTTCTATGTTTGCATCAAAACTCCATATCCAAAAACTGTCTGGGATAACTGTTACATTTTTGTTTAACAAAACCTCTGTTTGTCCCCACCAAAATGGATCTTTGATATCTATGTTCTGAGCCACAATTACGTCTCCTTTCGTTGTCCATATATCTTCGATGATCACATCAGGATCTCCCATGTCGTTTAATACCAACATGTCATTGAAATAAGTGTCCCAACCACTTCCATAGAAGTATGTGTCTATACTTCCATCGTCTGGTGGACAGTCAGGCCAACATGCTAATGCTGGTGTTGATAACATCAAAAAACCTATAACTGCTGCAATTATTTTATTCATATTGTTTCACCATAATATTTCGGGTATTTAGTTTTCCTAGGAAAACCA
>WVXN01000020.1:18866-34252 GCA_011773475.1 Candidatus Aenigmatarchaeota archaeon | reverse complement strand
TTATTTCTAATTTTTCATTATCTAGAATGTCAAAAAAAGGATGATCTAAACTAAATACAAAAATTCCTTTATTTTTTAAAACTCTGAAAACTTCTTTTAAACATTTTTTCAAATTTTTTACATATTGTAGTGCAAATGCAGAAAAAACTATGTCTTGGCTTTTACTTTTTATTTGTTTCAAATTTTCAATATTGCTTCTAATAAATTTTATTTTAACTTTCTCTTTTTTTGCTAGATTTTTGGCAAATTTTAGTTGCTCTTCAGAAATATCTATACCAATTACTTTTGCTCCTTGTTTTGCAAAGGCTATTGAACACTGTCCACCACCACATCCTATTTCTAATATTTTCTTGCCTTTAACGTTTCCTAATAATTTTAGTTTGTCTTCATCAGAAACCCCTGGTCCGTAATGAGCATGTTTAGTTGGTATTTTATGAGCATTTTGATAACTTTTACTCATTTTGTTCCAAGCTTTTCTAATGTTAATTTTTCTTTTCATAAAATCACAAAATAAAAGTGGGCGAGGGGAGATTCGAACTCCCGACCTTCCGGTTATCAGCCGGACGCTCCACCAGACTAAGCTACCCGCCCATGAGATATATTAATACTTATAATACTTTTAAATATGTTTCTTAATACTTTTTCTTAATTCTAGATAAGAAGTAAGTTATTACAACAGCAATAATAGTGACTGCTACTGCCACATAGAATTTATAGATTAAGTCACTACTACTCGGAAAAAGCGTGCTTATTGCAGATTTTATTGCATCATTCCAACTTAAAGCAGCAACCAAACCTAAAGCAGAAACTATTAAAGTAATGAAGTTTTCTCTAAAAGCTTTGGTAAACTTAGAAACCTCATGATTTATAATCATTTTCCTTTTTTGTTGTTTCCAATCAACGGGTTTACGATATTTAACAGGATTTTTGGAAACCTGCTTATTTTCTGGCATAAAAATCACGGGTTTATTTATTAAGTAAAACTTATTTTTAAAGATTTTCCTTCTCCAGAATAAAAATCAATATAAATAGTGGACCGGTTGGGATTCGAACCCAAAATCTCTGCTGTGCGAGAGCAGCGCCTTTCCATTCGGCTACCGGCCCTCAATTATAAAAGTATTGTATAAGAAATAAAAGTTATGATTATTGCTGCAATATCTGATCTAGATCCATTGGGTTTTGATTTAGATCCATTTTGGGAAATGATAAAAAGGACAAAGCAGCCAGACTTATTTTTATTAGGAGGAGACATTTACGAGTACAGAAGCCCAGAAATATATGGCTTAATTATAGATTTTTTAAAATTAAGAAAATGGAAATGTCCCATAGTCGCTGTTTTTGGTAACAGAGAGTTTGACGAAGACAGAGATGATATAAGAAAAACTTGTAAAAAAAGAATAACATTTCTAGAAGAGCAGAGTATCGAATTAAAAATAAAAAATAAGAAAGTTGGAATAGTTGGAACAGAAGGTTCTTTGGATATACCAACTTGGTGGCAATGGAAAAATATTCCAGGCATAAAAAAATCATATGACAAAAATAGGGAAAAAGTTAAAAAATTATTAAAAAATTTGAAAACTGATATAAAGATTTTGTTAATGCATTATGCTCCTACTTATAAAACATTAAAAGGCGAAGAACGTGAAATTTATGGTGTTTTAGGTTCCAAGAAATATGAAAAAATTTTAATTGAAACAAGACCTGATTTTGCTGTTCATGGCCACGCTCATTATGGAATTCCTCTTGCTTTTGTTGGTCCTGTTCCAGTTTTTAATGTTTGCTTTACCATAAACAGGAAAATTGTTGAAATTGATACAAACAACTTACCTAAAGGCGGTTTAGCCAAATTCGTCAAATAAAGTAAATTTATTTATTTGTTTTCACAAATGTTCTTTCATGCAAACAAGATACAATCCCAAAGATACTGAACCCAAAATTCAGAAATTTTGGCAAGAGAATAATTTGTTTAAATTTGAGAGGGTTACTAATAAGCCTAGCTTTTGTATAGACAGTCCACCCCCATTCACATCTGGAATTCCTCATATGGGACATGTCCTGTGGTGGACATGGATCGATGTTATTGCAAGATACAAAAGGATGAGAGGTTTTAATGTTCTACTTCCCATTGGTTGGGATTGCCATGGCTTGCCAACAGAATTAAGAGTAGAGGAAAAATATAAAATTAAAAAAACATTTAAAGAAAGATTTTTGAAACTGTGCAAAGAATGGACAATAGAAAATATAGGGAAGATGAAGTCCAAGATGATTGAAATGGGTGTTTCTGCTGATTGGGATTATGAATATTCTACTGATAGTGAAGAATATTTAGCATTTGTTCAGAAAACTCTTCTTAATTTACATTTCAAAAAATTGCTAAAAAGAGTAGAGCATCCTGTTATGTGGTGCACCAAATGTGAAACAACCTTGGCAAAAGCAGAAGTAGGATACAAAGAAAAAGAAGGGGTTCTTTATGATATTAAAATTCCAGTTGAAAACGATTTTATAATAATATCTACAACAAGACCAGAATTCCTACCAGCTTGTGTTGGCATATTTGTTCATCCAGATGATAAAAGGTATAAAAAATTTGTTGACAAAAAAGCTAAGCTTCCAATATACGATAGGGAAGTATCAATTCTAACTAACAAGGAGGTTGATATGGAATTTGGAACAGGAGCTGTTTACCTATGCACATACGGAGATGAATCAGACATTAAGTGGCAGAAGAAATACAATCTACCTTCTATAAACATTATAACAGAAGATGGAAAATTAAATGAAAATGCGGGAAAATTTGAAGGACTAATTTTAGAAGATGCAAGAAATAAAATAATTGAAGAGTTAGGAATGATGGGACTAATAGAAAAGGAAAAGAAGTTCAAACATAATGTCCTTTGTCATACAGAAAGAGGAGGATGTTTAACACCCATAGAGTTCTTGATAAAGAAACAATGGGCAATAGAAGCTGTAAAATTTTCTGATGATGTTCTAGAGTTATCAAAAAATATGGAATGGTATCCTGAATACATGGAAAAAAGATTAATAAACTGGGTAGATTCAATGGATTGGGACTGGATAATATCTAGACAAAGGGTTTTTGGAACACCTATACCATTCTGGTATTGCGAGAATTGTGGAAAAATATTTTATCCAGAAGAACAAGATTTACCAGTCAATCCTGCCATTGAAAAATATTTTTCAAGAGACAATTGTGAATGTGGAGGAAAATTAATAGGAGAAACTGATATTTGTGATGGTTGGGTGGACTCTTCAATATCACCTCTAATAATTTCTGGTTATTGGAAAAATGACGAGGAGCTCTTTAAAAAATTATATCCAAATGACCTTAGACAACAAGGGCATGATATAATCAGAACTTGGGCTTACTACACAATCTTAAGATGCTTTTTAGAAATAAAAGAAAAGCCTTGGAAAAAAATATTGATAAATGGTATGATCCGAGGTCCTGATGGAAGAGAGATGCATAGAAGCTTGGGAAACCTAGTCATGCCTGATGAGGTTTTATCTAAACATGGAGCAGACACTATAAGAGCTGGAATGATAATGATGGGAGCTTATGGAAATGACGTTCCATTCTCTTGGAAAGATATGGATTTCACCTTTAGGTTTTTAACAAAGTATTGGAACATTTTCAGATTCTCAATTCCTCACTTTGAGAAAATAGAAAGAACAGGAATAACTTTAATTGATTCATGGATTATAACAAAACTACAAAGACTAATAAAAAATGTTACAGAAGATTTAGATAATTTTCAATTCACCTCTGCTTTTGAAGCTTTACATAATTTTGTTTGGCATGTCTTAGCTGACAATTATTTAGAAATGATAAAATATCGATTGTATGAAGATAAGTTAAAGGAATCTGCTTTGTTCACTCTTTATAATGTTCTTGTTTCAATGAACAAGATGTTAGCTCCTATAATGCCTCACATAACAGAAGAGATCTGGCAGATATTTTTCAGAAAATTTGAGAATGAAACCTCAGTTCACATTTCTTCGTGGCCCAAATTTAGTGAAAAATTGATATATGAAGAAAATGAAAAAACAGGTGATATAGCAGTAGCAATAACAGCATTTGTGAGACAGTATAAAAACAAGAGAGGCATATCCCTTAATTCTCCTATCGAAAAACTAATAATAGAGTGTGATATGAAAACACAGAAAAGATTAGAAGATGTTTTTGAGGATATTAAAGGAACAGTTAAAGTAAAGGACATAGAATTTGGAAAGGGAGAACATGTTTTAGAGAATTACGACATAAAATTAAGTGTTAGACTCTAAGTGATATCTATGGTAGAAGAAGCAATCTATAAGTTAAGAAAAATTTTGAAAGAATTAGAAGAAATCAAAGGAAGACACACAGAATTGGTTAGTGTTTACATTTCTAAAGGTTACAATCTCCAGGAAATGGTTAACATGCTTAGACAAGAATATACTTTAACTGAAAATGTGAAAAACAAAACTGTTAGAAACAATGTTTTAGGAGCCATAGATAAAATACTCCAGGAACTAAAGTTCTTTAAAAAAACACCTGAGAAGGGTCTTGTTATTTTTGCAGGAAACGTTTCTGAAACTGAAGGAGAATCTGATATAAGAGTTTGGCTTATTCACCCGCCTGAACCATTAGGAGTTAAAAAATATCATTGTGACAAGAAGTTTGAATTAGAACCTTTGGAAGATATGGTTGCTGAGAGAGAATTATACGGTCTGATAGTTATGGATAATAGAGAAGTTACAATAGCTCTGTTAAAAGGAAAGAAGATTGAGATTTTAAGAAAAAAAGCATCAATAGTTCCTGGCAAAACAATCAAAGGTGGCCAGTCACAAATGAGATATCAAAGAATAAGAGCAGGTTTAATAAACGATTGGTACAAGAGCATTGCAGAAAATGCTAAAGAACTATTTTCTAAATTTGATCTTAAAGGCATAATAATTGGAGGACCAGGTCCTGCTAAAAATGATTTTTTTGAAAGAGACTACCTAGAAACCGATATGAAAAAACAAGTTATAGGTGTTAAAAATACAGGTTATACCGATGAGCAAGGCTTAGAAGAAGTAGTTCAGAGATCACAAGATATTCTTGCAGAAGCAGCTATTGCCAAAGAAAAAGCTTTATTACAAAAATTCTTTGAGGAACTAAGAAAAGAAAGTGGTCTCGTCACTTATGGAAAAGAAAAGGTTATGAAATCATTAGAAATGAGTGCTGTTGACATTATTCTAGTTTCAGAAGGTTTAGAAACAGAAGCTCTTGTTGAAAAAGCAAAGGAGTACAATACAAAAGTTGAGATAATATCAAGAGACACAAGAGAAGGCAAACAATTATATCAGCTTGGAGGCATAGCCGCTATATTGAGATGGAAATTGTATTAGTAAATTCTTAATAATAAGTTTATTTGATCTTCACTCATGCTTTTCCTACCCATTTCAACAATACTACCAGTCTGTCCCAATATTTCTATGTTTCCCATTCTTTCAAATTCGAATTTTATTTCTGTGTGATTCCATTTTAAGCTAAATATGTTTTCTCTACCAGAAAAATCACATTTCTGCCAAGTGTTCTTTTCAGGATTTATCAAAACCCAAGGTGTTTCATCACAAACTTTTACACGACTCACTATCTGATATATTATTTCATTAATAGTTCCAGTAATTTCTCCTTTCTCAGCAGAGAAGATACACTTATTAGATAAAGCAGTTCTCGCAGTTTCAATTATTTTATCATTACATTTTTCAAATTCTTGTTTAACTGCATTAATTTCATTCATTTCAAAAAAACCCATGGTGTTCATAACAGTCCATGATACAACAACAGCTGTTATTAGCACAATAATAACTACTATTAACATTAGATTTACAGCACTACCTCTCATATATAATATTTCTCATTATAAATTATAACAATTCAACAAAGTCTGAGGCATGTTTTAAAGAAACAGCTAGTCCAGACTCGACAGTGACTAGAACAGTTATTTTACCATTTTCCTTTGCTTTTTGGATCAGGGGCAAGAAGTCTGCATCTCTTGATGCTAGGGCTATAACCTCAATATCAGGATTGTAAATTGCTTCCATTGCATGAACACATATTGAAACGTCTACATCTGTTTTTTGTTCCGGATCTCCCAAAGCTATAATATTTTCAAATCCTTCATTAGCAACAGCTTCTATTAATTTTTCTGATGCAAATTGGTTTAGAAAAACCTTTCCAATTATAATCCTTCCATATTTTTCTACTCTTTTTCTTAGATCTTTTAAGTCTAGATTAAATTCTTTTCTAATCATGTTTGGTCCGTCTACAAAAAAGGCTAGTTTTGGCTTTTCTCCAAATCTTTTTCTTATTTTTCCTAGACTAGATTTAACACCTTGTAAGACCATGTTCTCACTCTAATATACTTTGGTCATATTCTTATTTAAAAGTAAATAGAATATAACACTGTTATATTTATAAATTTAACCTAAAAAACTCGATAGCATTCTCTCCGCATTTGCTCCAAATTTCTTCAAAGCTAGTTTTTTTAATATCAGCCATTTTTTCAGCTACAACCTTAATAGAAGTAGGGTCATTTCTAGCTTCTACTTTTTCTATAAGTTTTTTAGGAGCTAACCAAGGAGCATCAGTCTCTAACATTAATCTATCTAAAGGACAGTCCCTTATAACTTTCCTATAACCTTTGCTTCTCAAAATTATTGTATTCATAGAAATGAAATAACCGTTTTCTAAAACTCTTTTTAAAAATTTATGACCTCCCCACATATGAAGCATAACTTGTTTTGCATCTTCTTGCTCAAGAATTTTTATTGTGTCTTCAAATGCATCTCTACAATGGATTACCAAAGGTTTGTTTAATTCTTTTGCAACTTCTATTAATTGGATAAATAGTTGTTTTTGTTTTTCTTGCCATTCAATTTCTTTTATCCACCAATAATCTAAACCAGTCTCACCTATTGCAACTATCTTTTCTTTGTTTTCAGTTATTAATTCTAAAAAATCATCTTTTGTTTTTTCAGAGATTTCTTTTATATATTCTGGATGAATTCCACAAGTCGCAAAAACAAAGTTTTTATGATTTTCAACCATCCTCATTGTTAATTCAAAGTCTCTTGGGTGAGCACAAGAAGTTATAACAGCTTTTAATTCTTCTTTGCACTTCCTTATTATTTCGTCTCTATCTTTTTCATAGTCTTCTTGTTCTAAATGGCAGTGGACGTCAATCATGTTAACTTATTTATTCAGAAACTTATTAATAATTTATGAAAATTATTTTAGACACCAACTTTTTGATAGACTGTATAAGATTTAAGATTGATTTAAAATCTGAATTAAGGGGAGATAAGCTCTTTGTTTTAGATTCAGTAGTATTTGAAATTGAAAAAGTGATGGAAAGAGGAACTAAGGAGTCTACACTTGCAAAATTAGCTTTAGATTTTATTAATAGAAACAAAATTAAAGTATTAAAATCAAAAGAAAAAAATACTGACGAGGCTTTAGTCTCATATTCGAAAAAAGGATACGTTATAGCTACTCATGATAAAGTCTTGAAAAATAAGTTAAAGAAAACGAACGCAAAGCTTATATATATAAGACAGAAAAAATATTTGGTATCAGAGTGATGAAATGGACCTTGACCCCTTTGTTGGCATCCGTATCTTCCATGAATATTTAATAGCCAATAATATTTTATTATTAATTTCATTCATAACAGGCCTGATTTCGATAATAGTTGCAGTTTATTTCTACATTTATGTAAGTAAACAAAAAGTTGGAACTTCTAAAATGAAAGAAATTTCAGATGCAATAAAAGAAGGTGCTATAGCTTTTTTAAAGAGACAGTATACAACACTCATAGTTTTTGTTATAATTTTGACTGTAATATTATATTTCTTCATTGGTCCCGAAACGTCTATTGCCTATGTTATTGGCTCGTTATGTTCTGCTTTTGCAGGTTTCTTAGGAATGGATATTGCATTAAAAGCAAATGTTAGAACAGCCAATGCTGCTAGAAGAGGATTAAAAAGAGCATTTCCCATTGGGTTCTACGGTGGAGCAGTCACAGGCTTGGCAATTGTTGGTTTGGCTGTAGCAGGACTAAGTGCTGTTTATTATTTTTTCCCTGATCCAGAAATTGTTTTAGGATTTAGTTTTGGTGCAAGCTTAGTAGCTTTGTTTGCAAAAGCAGGTGGAGGAATTTATACAAAAACAGCTGATATCGGAGCTGATTTAGTCGGAAAAGTTGAGATGAATATTCCTGAAGATGATCCGAGAAATCCTGCTGTTATTGCTGATAATGTTGGAGACAATGTTGGAGATGTGGCGGGGATGGGAGCAGACTTATTTGATTCTTATGTTGCTAGTGTTGTAGCTGCCATGATAATAGGAGCAGTTACAATGGAATTAGGAGCTTTACTTCCTTTAGTATTTTCAGCAGCAGGTATTATTGCTTCTGTAATAGGAACTTTTTTTGTTAAAGCAAAGAAAAAAGGAAGTCCTGGCAAAGCTCTTAACAATGGTACTTATATAACTTGTTTTTTGTTTGCATTATTTTCATTTCTGATAGTTTATTTGTTAGCTCTTGATATGGGAATCTTTTATGCTATAATTTCTGGTTTAGTAGCAGGAATTGTTATTGGAATAACCTCAGATTATTACACATCAATAGACAGAACACCAGCTTTGAGAACTGCTGAAGTATCAAAAACAGGAGCAGCAATAAACATTTTAACTGGGTTTTCTTATGGTTCAATTAGTATTCTACCACCTTTGATCGGAATAGGTGTTGCAACAGTGATATCATATCATTTTGCTGGAATATTTGGTATTGCTATGTCTGCAATTGGTATGCTTTCTATAACTGGAATGATTGTTTCAGCTGATGCCTATGGTCCTATAGTTGATAATGCAAAAGGAATTGCTGAACAATCAAGGTTAGGTAAAAAAGTTATACAAATTGCTGATAAGCTGGATGCAGCCGGAAACACTGCCAAAGCTATAACTAAAGGATTTGCAATTGGTGCAGCAGGTATAAGTGTTATTGCTTTACTCGTAGCTTACACTGAGATTGTTGGAATTAAAACTATTGATATTATGAATCCCTTTGTTTTAGCAGGAGCTTTGATTGGAATTGCAATACCACCCTTATTTTCAGCATTAACAATTTTAGGTGTTGGTAAAAATGCATTTAGAATGATAAATGAAGTTAGAAGACAATTCAAAGAAATACCAGGATTGATAAAAGGAAAAACTAAGCCAGATTATGCTAAATGTGTTGATATTGCAACTAAAGGAGCTCTAAAAGAATTAATTCTTCCAAGTGTTCTAGCAGTCATAGTTCCTCTTATTGTAGGTTTTGTTCTCGGTGTAGAAGCTTTAGGAGGATTTTTAGCAGGAAGTATTTTGTCAGGTCTGATATTTGCATTGTTTATGGCTAATTCTGGCGGTTTATGGGATAATGCTAAAAAGTATATAGAAGAAGGAAATTTTGGAGGAAAGGGTTCTGATGCTCACAAGGCTGCTGTTATAGGAGATACTGTTGGTGATCCTTTCAAAGATACAGCTGGTCCATCTCTTGATACTTTGCTTGTTGTTATGTCTTTAGTAGCTTCATTGTTTGCTCCTTTGATAGTTAAATACGCTTTGATTCGCTAGAAATAGATTTTTAAACTTATGATTAAATATAAATATTGCTTATTTTAATTGTGGTAATATGGATATTTCAAAAATAGAGCCCGGAGGAACAGAAGGTGTAAATGTTTTTATAAACTGCATAAAAGGAACCAAGGATTTTTATGAATATGATAATAAGACAGAGACTTTTATTTTGAAAAAAGTTTTAGAAGTACCATTCCCAGGGGGTTATGGTTTTATTCCTAAAACACATCATATTGATGCAAGACCTCTAGATGTTTTAGTCTTAACCTCAAATCAAATCGAGCAAGGAATTGTTGTGCCTGCAAAGCCAATAGGAGTTATAAGACTAAAAGGAAATGTTCCAGACGATGTTTTGATTGCAGTTCCAATCTCAGATAAGAGCTTTGATCAGATAAATAATATAACACAAATAGAGAATTTGGAACAACTAAAAAACTTTTTAGAAATATTTAAGGAATCAAAAGTTGAATATGTTTTTGATGTCGAGCATGCTAAAAAATCAATAGAAACTGCAATAAATCTTTATAAAAGAGGAGTTTGAATAAAATGTACCAAATAGTAAGTGTTGAAGATGAGATACCTGTTTCACCTGAGAAGCTTAATTTAAATGTAGAAGAAGCTGTTAAAGAATCTTTAGAAGAAAAATTTGAGGGAAATATCAATTATAACATAGGAGTTATCTTAGCAGTCATAGAAATTGAAGAAATAAAAGAAGGATTCATACTTCCAGGAGATCCTTCGGTTCACTATCCTGTCAAATTTAAGCTTTTGACTTGGATGCCCAAAGATCGTGAAATTGTTCAAGGAGAAGTAGTTGACATAACAGAATTTGGAGCATTCATTAGATGTGGAGCATTAGATGGATTAGCTCATATTTCACAAGTTATGGATGATTATGTTAGTTACGATGAGAAAAATTCCCAATTAATTGGAAAACAAACCAGAAAAATGTTAAAAGAAGGAGACAAAGTAAGAGCAAGAATAATTTCAATTAGTTTTAAAGAACAGAGTAAATTAGGATTAACAATGAGACAGCCTTTATTAGGTAATTTAAAGTGGTTAACAGAAGAACCTATTAAAGTTAAAACAGAAAAAAAGAAGAAAAAAAGAAAAGGAAGAAGAAAAGGGAAAAAGTGATTAAATGGCAGAAAAGGCTTGTAAAAACTGCAGAAGATTAGTAAAAGGAAATTTATGTCCAGTTTGTAAGAGCACAGACTTGACAAGAAGCTGGAGAGGAATTATACTTGTTTTAAATTCAGAATCTGAAATTGCAAAAGAAGCTGGAATAACAGCCCCAGGAAAATATGCATCAAGAGTTAAATAATCATTTACTTTTTTTAATCTTTTTTTCCTTCTTTTCGACCTTTTCCGTTTCTTCCCCTCTTTTTAATTTCACTTTCTTTCCTATTACTATGAGAACTATTCCTATTATTATTAGAGTTATTCCAATATACAATTGTTGATAAAAACCTTCCGCTACATAACTAGTAATTATTTCTATCATTGGTATGTCAGGAGTTATTATGAATACAGGTATTACTGCCATAGACGCTAGAGATATTCCAACTACTACAATGTTATTACCTATTTTTGTTATTGGTTTATCAGAAACTAATAATATAGAAAAGCCAAAGATTAAACTTAAAACCATAAATAAAATCGTATTTTTGAAGATTATTGTTATATCATTAAGAGTTATATCATCAACTATTTTATTGCTATAGATCTCGTCTACAGTATTATAAATATATTCTTGAGACTCATTAGATTTTGACAAACACATGTCAATGCAAGATTGTTTTGCTGTGTCTTGAGAAATGTTTTTTTGACATTCTTCTATGCACATATCTCTTAATTCAAAATCTAAATAACTGCAATAATCATCACAATTTTGACTTTCTAATTCATCAGTACAAAGTTCTTCACAAGTTTCTGATGCTAGTTCTCCCATTGTTTGGGCTTGAATAAAACTTTTAACATTATCTCTTTGTATTAAATCTCCTACAGTATAAGAAGTTATAGTTAAATATAATGATATTATAAACAAACTTGAAACTATAAAACCTAGGATGCTTTTCAATACAGACATATTAATTTATATAATTAAGTCTTATTAAAATAAATGTGATTGTATGGATATTCAGGTGATTAGTGAAAAGGAGAACCCTCTATTAAAAAGAAGAGAGATTTTAGCATCAATCGACTATCATGGAGGCTCAACACCTAGCAAAGCAGATTTACAAAAAGTATTAGCTGATCACTTTAAGGCTAATGTAGATAATGTTGAAATATCTAAGATAATGTCTGAAGTAGGAAAATCAAAAGGAAAGACTTGGATAAAAATTTGGCAAGAGAAAAAAGTTCCAATTTATGCTGAAATAAAGAAAAAAGAGGAACCTAAAGAAGAAAAGAAACCAGAAAAACCAAAACCTGAAGAGAAAAAAGAAGAAGCACCAAAACCAGAAACTGAACAACCTAAAATTGAAGCTAAACCAGAGGAAGCTAAAGAAGAGCCAAAGAAAGAAGAGTCTGAAGCTCCAAAAGAAGAAGTGAAAGCATAAAGACAAAGACATATAGGTTATATTATGGATTTAAAAGAACTGCAAGAATTTGTGGATAAATGGATTAAAACTATAGGTGAAACAGATTGGACTAGATGGAATTACTTTTCTAGGTTGGTTGAAGAAGTTGGAGAAGTTGGAGAAGTTTTATCTATTAAAGAAGGACATAAAAAACATAAAAAACCTGAAGATTTTGATTTAGAGGTGGAATTAGGAGATATTCTTTTCGTAACAAGTGCTTTAGCTAATAAACTAGGATATGATCTAAACAAATGTTTCGAAAAGGTGAAGAAAAAACTTGATTCAGAATTTGGTGAATTGTCTTAAATTTTTAATATCCTAAGAGATTACATTGAATAAAAGTGATTGAATGGGTAAAAAGAAAAAAACAAAGGAAAGAAAAGGGAAAAGACCAAGAAGTAAAAGTAAACATAAGAATATCCAAGTATGGAAAAAATATAAAGATGGAAAAGTACAGGGAAAATGGTGCCCTAGATGTGGACCCGGAGTAATTCTCGCACAACACAAAGATAGAGTTACATGTGGTAAATGTGGTTATTCTGAAATTAGAGTTAATAAGAAATAAATTATAATTTTTCAATGTTTTATATGAAAATAACCTAGGGAAACAACTAGTTTAGATTTTATAAGCTGAGAATTCTAAATTAGAAGTATGAAGAAGATTTATTGGATTTTTGGAATTGTAATGATTCTGATTGTCTTAATTGCTTATTACATAATTTTTTACTCTGAATTTTCCCCCATCAGAACATTTTGCTCACAAGACGATGATTGTGAAGGAAGCTGTAGTTGTGGTTGTATAAATAAAAATATGTATTGTGATGAACAAATCGTATGTGAATTAGGACCTCATCCATGTAAATGTGTTAATAATAAATGTGAAAGTATTCCTTGGGCTGAAACATGACCCTCAAACAATTTTTGAAACCAGACTGGAGAAAGATTTTGATATTTGTTATATTGTTAATCATTTCTACATTTATTGGTTATAACGAAGCAAATTGTATGAGTTTTGGTGGAGGTTGCACTCATAGTTATGGATTTCCATTTACTATTTATTCTATACACCAATCTGCTTACATGCCTTCTCCTTTACCTAAAACTACACACTTTAATCCCACATTTATAATACCAAATATCATTATCTGGTATCTCCTCTCATGTCTCATAATCTGGATTTACGATAAATTTAGAAAACGATAACTTTCCCATACATATATCAACATAACCACATGAAAAACCATCATTTTTCTGACCCTGACCAGATAGATTTTCATTTTTGAAATTCTTCTAGAATTTGTTCACAGTTTAAAACTACACTGTTATTTCCTTTTTTCTGCGCATAATGTTTAATTTCCCGAAGACATTCTAAATGCTCTATTTTATCATTTTCATCTGTATACATCCCACCTTCCACTATTCTTTTGTATGCTTCAACTTGATCAATCACAGGAATGAGATATATAAATTTTTTATTTGGTAATTTGTACTCGATACCGGATTTCAAAAATAATGCGTCTGCACTTAAATGTATGGCAAGACCAAATCTACTATCTTTCATAAATTGGATATATTCATCTAATCCTTCGGAATCTCTTGGTGGTGATGTATGTACTTTGAAAAGTTTTTTATACTCTTCTCTCACCTTCCAAGGCCAAACATCATTGGGTATAACTGTGCTAAGTGTTCGCATATCTTTTTTTACTTTATAATCCTGAAGCCTCAACGCCCATCCACCCACGAGACGCCATTTTTCAGAAAGAATTAGCCAATCTCTATATAATTCTTCAAGTCTTTCGAGAGCTTGGTTTAATCCAGTTTCGGATACTTCAGATGAATTAATCATAGAAATGATTAAAAACCTAATAGATTTAAACCTTTTTAGAAATCAATCAGTACCAAAATAATCTATTAATTTTTTTAAGTATACTGTTAAATCAGATAGATTTTTGTTTTTTAGATGATAAAATTTTACTATGAAAATAAAATACCCAAAAGTAGGAATTTGTGGCCTTTCTTGCAGACTTTGTCCTATGTATAATACGAGAGCTAAAAGCAAATGTGATGGGTGTAAAAGTGAATCCAGAATGATTGTTGGTTGCCCCTTTATAACTTGTGCAATAAAAAAGAAAGGACTTGAATTTTGTTGGGACTGTGAAGAAAATAAAACTTGTGAAAAGTGGAGGAAGCATAGAGAAGCTGGGAAAAATTTTGATTCTTTCAAATGTTATCAAAAGCTTGAAGATAATATTAATTTTATTCAGAAGAACGGAGTTATTAAGTTTGAAAAGATACAGAAAATCAAAGAAAAGTTACTCAAAAAAATGTTAAATGAATTCAACGAAGGTCGTTCAAAAAATTATTATTGTATTGCAGTAACGGTTTTAGATATTGAGATTTTAAAGAAAGCTTTAATTAAAGCGAAGAAAAATTCTAATGGATTAAAAATTAAAGATAAGTCAAAGGTCCTCCATTCAATATTGGATGAAATTGCTAAGAGAAAAAATTATTGTTTAAAGTTAAGAAAATGGAAAAAATAAAACCTAATTTCTGATTTTTTCCCTATTTTATATGAAAATAACATTAAAGAACATTAAAATAATACTAATGTTAATTCTGTTTATGATTTGTTTAGGTATAGAATCAACAGCTCATACATTTGGTGTAGGAATAGTAGACAATAAAAAAATACTTGCTAATGAGAAAACTGTTTATACTCCTAAAAAAGGTTTTGGAATAATCCCAAGAGATGCTGCTCAACACCATTCTGAAAACGGTTTAGAGGTTTTTAGAAATGCTCTAACAAAAGCGAATCTGAAAATGAATGATATCGATATTATCGCTTTTTCTCAAGGCCCAGGATTACCTCAATGCTTAAGAATAGGTGCAGTTTTTGCAAGAACATTGGCTTTGAAATATAATAAGCCTTTGATTCCAGTAAATCATTGTGTTGCTCATGTTGAAGTTGGTAAGTTTGCTACTAATTCAAAGGATCCTGTTGTTCTTTATCTTTCTGGTGGAAACACTCAAGTAATTGCTTTTGCTGGAGGAAGATACAGGGTTTTCGGAGAAACACAAGACATACCAATTGGAAATGCATTGGATATGTTAGCTAGAAAAATGGATTTACCAATGCCAGG
>WVXN01000020.1:0-18757 GCA_011773475.1 Candidatus Aenigmatarchaeota archaeon | reverse complement strand
TTTGCAATGCTTACTGAAGTAACTGAAAGAGCTGTTGCTCATACTGATAAAGAAGAAGTTTTATTAACAGGAGGAGTCGCTGCTTGTAAGAGGTTACAAGAAATGATAAAAATAATGTGTGAGGAAAGAGGAGCAAAGTTTTTTGTTGTTCCTAGAGAATTTACAGGAGATAATGGATTAATGATAGCTGTTGCAGGCTTAGTTTTTTCTAAACAACCTATAGAAATAGAAAAAAGTAAAATCAAACAAAAATGGAGAGTTGACGAAGTCGATATTCATGGTTAAAACAATTATAAAAAAAGCAAATAAAAATAGTATTAAAAAAGCTTCAAGGATTCTAAAAAAGGGTGGTTTAGTCGTTTATCCAACTGAAACATGCTACGGTATAGGAGCTAATGCAACAAACATTAAAGCAATTAGAAGAGTATACAAAGTTAAGAAAAGACCTTGTTCAAGACCAATTCATATTATAGTTTCTAATATAAGAATGATGGAAAAGTATGGAGAAATTACAAAGGAGATAAGATTCTTAGTAAAAAAATTCATGCCTGGTCCATTAAGTATAGTTACGAGAAAAAAGAAAACTATACCTAAAGTTTTAAATCCCAAAGAAATTACTTTTAGAATACCAGGTAATCCTGTTGCTTTAAAATTAGTTAAAGAATCTAAAATTCCAATAACAGCTACAAGTGCCAATATTTCTGGACAACCACCTCTATACAAGATAAAAGATGTGATAAAAATTTTTGAAAATAAGGTTGAAATAATATTAGATTGTGGAAATCTTAAAAGAATTAAGCCGTCAACCTTTATTGACATGAAATCAAAACCAAAAATTCTAAGAGAAGGACCAATAAAAAGCAAAACGATTCTAAAAGAATTGGAAAAGTTTAAAACCAAGTAAATTTTATATTAATTATGAAAGGTATCTCAGAATTTATACTAGTATTATTGATTTTAATTATTGCAGTAGTTTCTATATCGCTTGTATGGTTATCTTATAATGCTTTTTTTAGACATATTACCTTTTCAGAAGACACTTCTGCTTTGAGTGAAGCTTTATCCTCTTGCATGAAAATTGATTCTGCTAAAAATGAAAAAATTTATTTAAAAAACTGTGGTTCTGGTTTGATAAAAGACGATAAATTAAACGTTTTTATAGATGATGAATCATTTGAATTTACTATGATTCCTGAATCTATAGTAAAAAGTGAAATTGCAGAAATAACTATAAAAGGATTATGGGGAATAAGTCTTGGGAACCATAAAATAAAGATCGCAAGTCCATCTGGAAAAGTTGAAAGATATGTTAAAGCCACATTACCTGATTCTTGTATGTTAGCTTTAGATTTTGATGAAGGTGAAGGAACAATTGCTTATGATTCTTCAGAATATGGAAATGATGGATTATTAAACAATTTTGATATTTTTGATTGTTCTTCTGTATATCAATACTCAACAATAACGGTCAGTTGTCCAAGAGATTTATTGATTAATTCAATTGAAAGTTCTGTATATGTAGATCCAAATAGTCCTGCTTCTTGTTCAGACCCAGGTCCAGCAGGGTTTTGTAATAGATACTGTGATTATGCAGATAATTGTATAGGACAAAACTCATGTTCATTTACAGTAGATGATACAATTTGCGGAGGAGACCCATGTCCAGGAACTACTAAAGAACTAATTTTGAATGTTAGTTGTAGCTATTGGGTTAATGGTAAATTTGGAAAAGCTTTAGAGTTTGATGGAATTGATGATTATGTAGAAGTTGAAGACACCAGTAGCATAAGTTTGTCAGATACATTCACTTTAGAAGCATGGGTATATCCAATTAACATTGATAGCACTATTTCTAAACAACACATAATAGCAAAAGGTGACGGTAATAATCCAACAGAATATACTCTACATTTTGATGATCTTGAGAAACCAACTAAAAAAGTTGAATTTAAGGCTAACGAGTTGGATACTGAAGGTAGTGATACTTATATCCAAGCCCCCTATACATACGGAGCAGATGTTTGGTCTCACATACTTGCTAATTATAATGGAACCACATTAAACATTTACATAAATGGTAATTTAACAGAGTTTGAGGATGTTTTTGAAGGAACTGTTGGGGATAGTAGCCTACCATTAAGAATTGGTAGTGCAAAGAGTGCAGAATTTTTCAATGGTACAGTTGACTCAGTAAGAATTTATAATAAAGTTTTAATTCCAGATGAAACAGTTGTATTAACTTTAGGAGAATTAACTTAATTATTTCAATCTAATTGTTTCTAACAATCTAGGAGACAAGGTTTCACATCTAAAAATTCTATGCAAAGTTCTTGCAAATTCCAAACACTTACTGTTTTCTCCATGGTCAACAATTATCCTTTCAGGCTTTTGTTTTAATCTTGAAAGATAATTTACTAATTGTTTTTGATCAGAATGCCCAGACAACCCTTTAATAGTCACTATTTCTAAATTTACAGGAACTGCCATTGTTTTTCCATTGCTATTTTCCATAGGTATTTCTTTCCAACCTTTTTGTATTCTTTTTCCCAAACTTCCCTCAGCCTGATAACCAACGAATATTAAACTATTCTTTTCATCTTCTGCCAAGTTCTTTAGCCACCATACACTCGGTCCACCAACTAACATACCAGAAGTCGATAAAACAACACAAGGTTCTTTTGATTCTAAAATTTTTTTCCTCTCTTCCGTAGATCCTATTCTCTTAAATATTTCATTCGTGAATGGATTCTCACCCTGTTGTAAGATTAGTTTTTGTAATTCTCTGTTAAAATATTCTGGATATGCTGTATGAATTGCAGTTGCATCCCAAATCATTCCATCTATATAAACCGGATGTTCAAAACCAGCTCTAGACAAAATTGCCATTACATCCTGGGAACGTTCAACTGCAAAGCTAGGTATTAAAGCAATACCGCCTCTTTCAACAGTCCTTTTACAAATATCTACAAGTTGTGATTCTGCTTCTTGTCTTTTAGGCATTATATCTTCTCTTGAACCATAGGTGCTTTCAGTTATTATGGTTTCTGCTCTTTGGAATTTATTGCTAGCAGGTTCAAACAGAGCTGTTCTATCAAATTTGTAATCAGAAGTGTATAACACATTGTGCATACCGTTTCCTATATGAACATGAACAACAGAACCTCCAAGAACATGACCAGAATTCAATAATGTTAATCTCATGTCAGGGGTTATGTCTGACACCTCATCATAGTCTAAACATATTGAATGCTTAACAGCTTCTTTAATCTCTTTGGTCGAGTAAGGAGGTGTTGAACCTTCTCTCTGTGATAATTCAATGTAATCCATACATAGTAAAACCATTAGATCTCGAGTTGGAGCTGTTAAGTAAAGCGGACCATCATAGCCAATCTTATAAAGGTAAGGAATCATTCCACAATGATCTAAATGTGCGTGCGAAACAACAACTGCATTTAATTTTTTGATATCAAACTCAGGAACATTTAAATAAGGATACTCATTTGTTCCAGGTTTTATTCCACAATCTAATAAAACTCTACTTTCAGGAGTTTGTAAAAGCAAGGCTGACCTACCGACTTCTCTAAATCCTCCTAAAGTAGTTAGTCTAATCCATTCCGTAGGTTTCCAACCACTATGAATGTCTTTACCGACCTTATCTAAGAATTCTTTTCTAAAGGCAGATTCCTTATGAACTATTTCTCTTAAAACTTTAACAACATCTGATGGTATTACAGGAGCCCTTTTAACTACTGGTAACCATAAAGTTTCTTTCTTAACCTCTTTTAAAGTTTCTCCCCCCTTTCCTATTACTAATCCAGGTTTTTCAGCTTCTATTATCACTGTTCCGAATTCAGGTTCAAAGTCTAGATCTTTTATTTCAGCTTCTTTAGGAACAAGTTTTTTAATTATTTTTTCAGCTTTTTCTGCATCAATGCAAATAGAAGGATCTGGTCTTAGAATTATTCTTTTCTTTAATTTTGATACAAGTTCTTTTATTTCTATTGTGTCTGAAGTAAAGAATTCTTTGTCTTTTGTGTATAAAACTATTTCACAACCTTCAAATCTTATGTCCGATATATCTAAGTTTGGCAAACTATTTTTCACTTTTTCAAATAAATCAGTAGTTTTTTCTTCAACCATAAAAATCATCTAAATTTAAGTTAGAACTTTTAATTAAACCAAATCATATAAAAATCATTAATATTTTTTCAATTCTTGTGGGGTTAATTCTTTAAAACCTTCTTTATCAATAACAGCAATTTGTATATCCTTCCCTCCAGATCCAATGTCCCTTTCAATCGCAGCTCTAATAGCTTTAATAATTAATACAATTGCTTCTTCGTTTGTCATATTTTCCTTAAATCCTGATTCCAAAACACCATAAGCAATAGGAGAACCAGAACCTGTTGAGTAAAATTTATCTTTTACATCAAACCCTCCCAAAGGATCAAATGAATATAAGCCTGGTTTAGTATCATAACCTGCTAAAATGAATTGATTAATATATGGAAAATATTTTGACCCATGCAATATGTTTGATAATAAATTAGCAGCAGCCTTAAGTGTTATAGGTCCTCTTTCTAGTTTATAAAGTTTTAATTGAGCTTTTAACAATCTTATCATTGCTAATGCATCACCAACTGACCCTGCTATTGTTAATCCTATGTGTTCATCTAATCGATGTATTTTTTGGGCTACTTTTGAGTCTACCAAATAACCCATAGTAGATTTTTGTTCTGCACCCATAACAACAGCGTCTTTTGCAATTACTCCTACTGTTGTTGTTCCTTTTTTTACTTCCATTATTTCACCAGAAACTGTACAATTATGATAATTCACAATGAATATATATAAAGTTTACGGTATGCTAATAAGCTTTAGCAACATAAGCTATTTTTTCTGCTTTTTCTCCACAAATTGCGCAATTACCTTTTGCTTTTTCATTCTTTTCAAACAATGTTCCTCTAACTTCTGCTCCAGTATTATCTTTTAATTTTTCAGCACATTTTTCTTTCATACAAAAAGGAATTCTAATGAATCCACCTTTTTTCAATTTCTCTTTTAAGTCACTATAGTTTTCTGCATCTTGTATTTTCATTAGATTTTTAGCTTTTTTCAATAAATTGGAACTAATTTCATCTAATTTCGTTTTTACAAACTTTTCTAATCCATCTTCTGGTGTTGTAAGTTCATTTTTTTCATCCCTTTTTGAGTAACTTACCTGTTTTTTCTCAATATCAATAGGTCCAATTGCAATCCTAAAAGGAACACCTTTCAATTCCCATTCATTAAACTTAAAACCAGGAGTATGCTTTTCCCTATCATCTAGATGAACTCTAAAACCTTTTTCTTTTAATCTTCCTAAAACCTCTTTACATTTTTTCAAAACTTTTTCTTTTGTATCTTTTTTGTAAATTGGAATAATGACAATTTGAGTAGGAGCAACTACAGGTGGAAAAATCAAACCATTATCATCCCCATGAATAGAGATTAGAGCTCCTAAAATTCTGCCTATTCCTATTCCATAACAGGTTTGATTAACATATTTTTTCTTTCTGTTTTCATCCATATACTGGATATTGAATACGTTTGCAAATTTTTCCCCGAGATTATGAGTTGTTCCTATTTGCAAGGAAATACCATCAGGTAAAAGAGTTTCAAAAGCATAAGTTTCTTCTGCTCCTGCAAATTTATCCCATTCAGGTCTTTTTATTAATAAAAATGGTATGCACAAGTTGTCTGTCACTACTTTTTTGAAAATCTCCATGTCTTCTTTGACCTGTTTTTCTGCATCATCCCAGCTTTTTTGAGCAGTGTGGGCTTCTATCCAGAGAAATTCTCTACCCCTCATTAGAGGTTTAGTCATTTTGGTTTCGTATCGATACATAGCTGTACTTTGATAGAGCTTTAAAGGAAGCTGCAAATGAGACCTAATCCAAATTGAATACATTGGATACATTGCTGTTTCAGAGGTGGGCCTTAGACACATTTTTTCTTGTAATTTATTTTTTCCAGCATGGGTTATCCAAAAAACCTCTTTTTCAAAACCTTTTATGTGTTCTGCTTCTTTTTTAAAGTAACTTTGTGGAATTACAACAGGAAATAGGGCAGGTTTGTGTTTTCGAATTTCCAATTCATTTTCAAAAAGTTTATAAATATCTTTAATTGTAAGCATGCCTAGAGGCATATAAACCAGAAAGCCTTTTATACCGTATCTTGTGTCTAAAACTTCTGCTTTTTGTAAGACCTCTAAATACCACTTTCCAAAATTCTCTGTTTTCTTGACCGACAAACCTAGCTCTTCAGACATATAATCAGTTTTACCTTTTATACCATTTAAATTTTAGCTAAAAGCTTATTAATTTTTCTATACATAATTTATTAACCAGTGATTTAATGCTAATTGGTATTTTTTCTGACTGCCACTGTGGATATAAGTACGGTGATGAGAGATGGAAAGACAGTTTTATAGCTCTAAATGAAGCTATAGACAAAACTTCAGACTGTGACTTAATTATAATTCCTGGAGATTTGTTTGATATTAGAGTTCCAAAGCCAGAAGTATTTGCTAAAGTTGCAAAAATACTGAGCAAGGCTCAAGCTACTCCCTCAAGAACCAAATTCTTAGAAATAATAAACAAAGAAAAAGTAGAAATGTCTCCTCTAGCCTTAAGAGGAACACCAATAGTTGCTATTCATGGAACCCACGAGAAAAGAAGCAAACAATTAATAAATCCTATACAAGCCTTAGAGCATGCTGGTTTACTGATTCATCTTCATTGCGCAACAGCTGTTTTTGAGATCGAAGGAAAAAAAGTTGCTATTCATGGTATGTCTGGTGTACCAGATAGATATGCTAAAGATGTTTTTGACCAATGGAACCCAAAACCAATTCCAGATGCTTTAAACATTCTTATGATCCATCAGAGTATAACACCTTATATCTATTCTCCTTTGGAACCACCTTCTATGAAAATTGAAGATTTACCAAAAGATTTTGATTTGTATATATTAGGTCATATGCACTGGCATGAAACCAGAATGTTTAAAGATGGTCAATTGCTTGTAGCTGGTAGTACAATACCAACATCAATACATAGAATAGAATCAGAACAAGAAAAATGCATTCACAAATATGATGGTAAAAATATAGAGAGTATACCATTAAAGGATCAGAGAAAAATATTCTGGAGAGAGTTTGAATTCAATCCCAACATAAAAGAAAATATAGAAACGTTCATTACTACCATCTCTCCGTTTAAACCAAAACCAATAATCAACATAAAAGTAAAAGGTTTAATAAAAACAGATCAATTAGCTCCAAGCTTTTCTAACATCGAAGAAAAATTTATTGATAAGGCAATTATCAACATAAACAAGAATTTAGAAGTTGAGGGCTTCAAAGAACAAATTGAGATGCTTCAATTATTAAAAGAACAAAGACTTCCTCCTGAAGAGCATGGATTAAAGATTCTTCAAGAAAATTTGAAACAAGCTAATTGTGGAATAAAGATTGGTGAAATCTTTGAATTTTTAGTTGATGGAGACGTTAATTTAATATTTGATGTTTTGACTGGAAAACAGACTACATTAAAATCAGGGTTAGATAAGTGGCCATCATGATAACAAAAGTTAAATTAAAAAATTGGAGATCACACCTAGATACTGAAATAAACTTTTCAGAAGGAACCAACTGTTTTGTTGGACCAATGGGTTCTGGAAAAACAAGTGTAATGGATGCAATATGTTTTGCTCTTTTTGGGACATTTTTACAATTACAACAAAAAAAACTGAAATTAGAAGACATAATAATGAAAAAACCATCTACTAGAGATAAATCAGAGGTAACAGTTTTCTTTGATATCGGAGATGGAAATGAATGGACCGTTAAAAGAATAGTTACAAAGGGAAGATCAACTGCAGAGTTGAGAAAAAATAATGATTTAGTAGAAGGTCCTCAATCAACAAAAGTTACAAGCGAAATTGAAAGAATAATGAAAATGAATTATGATTTATTTTCAAGAGCTGTTTATTCTGAACAAAACCAACTTGACATGTTTTTAACAATACAGAAAGGCCAACGAATGAGAAAAATTGACGAGCTGTTAGCTATTGATAAATTTGAAAAAGCAAGAAAGAACACAAAATCCTTGATAAACAAGTGTTCGATAGTCTTGAATGAGAAAGAATCAATTATTAAAAACCTTGAAGTAGATGAAAGTCTGAAAAAACTTGATTTAATTAAAAGAGAATTTTTCGAATTCAAAGAAAAAGAAGAGAAAATGAGAAATCAGTTAAATGATACACTTAGAAGAAAAAACGTTATAGAGAAAGACATAGAGAACCTAAAACAACAGCAAAAGAGATTGCAAACTATAGACGAAGATATTAAAAAGTTTACAGCATTATCAGATTTAACAGATTCTGATATAGAAAAGATTAAAGATGATTTAGTAGAATTTGCTGAGAGAACCGATGAAGAACTAAAAGAAGAAGTTAGAAGAGCTGATGAGAAATTAAAAAGACTTGAAGAAACTTTAATTGGAGAAAAAAAAGGTTTAGATAATTTAAAAGAAGAATACGCAGAAGAGAATGCTAAAATAAATTTAATAGAAAATGAAAAAATTCCTGAATTAGAAAAAATTGTAAAAGAACTAGATGAAAAACTTGAAAAGATAAAGAAGGATACTATTAAGAAACTTAATTCTGAATTTAATAACAATAAAAAAGAAGTAGAAAAAAACCAAATTAAACTTCAAAAATTTTTGGCAAAGATTTCGGAAATAGAGGAGAGTATAAATGAACTAAATTCAGCTGGAAGTAAATGTCCTGTTTGTGATTCTAGATTAACTAAAGATAAAAAATTAAAGCTTATTGAAAAAAAGAAAAAGTTAAAAAAGAATTTAAAAAAGGAATTAGAAAATTACAAATTTTTAATAAAAAGAATCGAATCTAGGTTACCTGAATTAGAAAATAAAATAAAAGAATTAGAAAAAATACAAGATAGGGTTAATGAGATTAAAGGAACTGATAAGGAATTAAAATCTTTAGAAAGAGAATTAAAAAATCTGAAATCTAAAACATTTGTTTTTGTTAATCAAAAGAAAATGTTTGAAAAAAATATTAAAATTATTGAAGAAAACATTAAGAGGTTAAAAGAAAATCAGGAAAGATTGAAACAGATTTTATTTAAAAAAGAAGACGTTGACTTTAAACTCAAAAGACTAAAAGAATACAGACAAAAATTAACAAATCTTGGAAAAGAAAAAGATTTTTTATTAACGTCATTCTCACCTTCTATACTTGAAAAATTTGAGTCAGACTATAAGTCAATCATAAGTTTAGAAAGCCAGTTACAAACTAATTTAAAAAATTTATCTGAAATAAAAACTGATAAACAAAAACTTCTGGAAGAAATAGAGAACAAGAAAAAAATGTTGGAGAACTATAGAATTGAAACAAGAAAAATAAGCGCTATTGCCGACCAGTTAAGACTATTAGAAACTGCTCTAGGTGCTACTCAAGAACAATTAAGAAAAGATTTTGTTTTAGCTGTTAACGAGGCTATGCAATCTATCTGGTCTGAGCTCTATCCTTACAAAGACATATATAGCATAAGACTAGGGATTGAAGGAGGTGATTATGTTTTGCAATTACAAGATTCTACTGGATGGATTCCTGCTGATGGCGTTGCTTCAGGCGGAGAAAGATCAATGGCCTGTTTAGCATTAAGAATTGCGTTTTCTCTGGTTTTAGCTCCTCAACTTCGTATGTTAGTACTTGATGAACCCACAGCAAACCTAGATGTTCAAGCAAGAGAAATACTAGCTAATGTTCTTAGGGAAAGAATTACACATTTAGTAGAACAATGCTTTTTAATAACTCATGATGACAGATTAAAAGAAGCTGTTAGTGGTTTTTGTTATGAATTTAAAAGAGACAAGTCTAGAGACGAGGCAACAAAGACAACACTTCTTAGCTCGCCTCTTCAAGTTTAAAAATTTCTATTAATAAACATTTTTTATGGAAATCAAGTTTTTAACAGAACCGGCTTTGTTATTAGAAAATAAGGTTTTAGTAATTGCTGATCTACATATTGGAATAGAATATGAAATCTTTAAATCAGGAATTACAATACCATCACAAGTTGAAAAACTAGAAAAAAGAATAGATAATCTAATAAAACAAAATAAAGCAAAACATTTAGTTATTTTAGGTGATGTAAAGCATCAAGTTCCAACTATTTCTTGGCAAGAATATAGGGAAATTCCTAAATTTTTAGAACACTTTAAAATTAAAATAAGCATAATAAAGGGAAATCATGATGGAAACATTGAAAGATTAGCTCCAAAAGAAATTGATATTTATGATCCACCAGGTTTTAAGATAAACAATTTTCTTCTTACTCATGGACAGGCTTGGCCTTTTTTAGGAGACTTGGAAGCAGAATATATTATAATGGGTCATGTTCATCCTGCTGTTGAATTTTGGACTGAAAATTTTAGAACTATAGAGCCCTGTTGGTTAAAATGCGAAATTGATAATGAAAAATTATTTAAAAAATATAGGATTAAAACTCAAATTAAACAAGGAATTATCATGCCATCTTTTAATCACCTAATTGGAGGCATGGCTTTTAATTCCAAAGATTTTGAACCATTGGGACCTTTATTAAAAAATGAAATTTTCAAATGGAAAAAAGCTGAAGTATATCTTTTAGATGGAACTTTATTAGGAAGTTTAAAGGATTTAAAGACTAAATAGACTTTATTGAGCCATTTCTTCCAATTCCTACTTGCAATTCATCTCTAAATTCTTTTGTAAAACCACCAGTTATTTCTACTTCTTGATTTTTTTCTATGCCTTCTGATTGTTTTCCCCATAAAACTAGTTTTATAGAGCCAGAATCATCTTCTAAAGTAGCTTCAGTTAGTGTAGTTACAGTTCCAAATTTTGTCATAATTTCTCTTGGTTCTGTTAATTCTGTTATTTTTGCCTTTATATCTACATTGTTCATTCCTGACTTTAACTCATTTATTTTCATAAAATCACTTTTAATAATGTTTTTAGAAGGTTTATAAACCTATATCATAGTTCCAGTCCAATAGATCAAAATTAATAATATTAGAATCAGCAAATATTCGCCTAAGCCTCCTGTTTTTACTGGTCCATTAAACTTTGGTTTCTTTATTGGCCATAAAGGCATTATTCCTCTATGAGTTAGAGAGTCTCCAATTAAATGTGAAATAAAACCAATAGAAAATATAATACCAGATTCTCTGTTAAAAAATATACCCAAAATAAAACCTATGAACAGAAATATTATGAGAATCCAGATATTGTGAAATAACTTTCTATGATATTTTCTGGATTTTGTATCTAAGTCTGGGATCAAAACTCCTACAAAGGCAAATATTGACATGTAAATTGTAAAATTTAGAATGAATCCAAAAATAACTAGAACTAGAAATGCTAAAATAAGATGAGACATTTTTTCCATATAGAAATATAATTCCGTATTATTAAATTAACATTTAGCAGGTCCTCTTCTGCGAGATAATGCTTTTATCTTTCCCCGAACGTAATCACTGACTATTTCAGAATTTTCAAAAGATTTAAGTTTACGACAGTTTTGAACTCTTAGATTGCACTCATAAACTATTTGTGTTTTAGGAAGTCTTGAAACATATTCTCCTACTTTTTCAATTTTCTTTAAAATCACTCTTTCTTTAGGAATGTTTACTGTACAATCACAACACCTAAACTCTTCAATTTTAGGATATTCCTCCATGAATTCACTATCAATTAAATCTTAATTAGAAGATGATAAGTTTTTGTTGTAAGTTTTCTTACAACATATTTAAATAAGTTAATTCTTTATATTTTTAGTATGTCTTTTGAAGAGTTAATAGAAACATTAAAAAGAATAGGACTAGCTTCTAATGAAACAAAAGTTTACTTAAAATTATTAAGAATAGGTTCAAGCAAGGCAGGAAGAATTAGTAAAGAAACTCATATAAATAGAACAACCACCTATGACGCTTTAAAAAGCTTATTAGAAAAAGGTCTTGTAAGTTATGTAATAAAATCTGGTAATAAATGGTTTGAGGCTGTAAATCCAAAAAGGTTGTTAGAAATTTTAAAAGAAAAAGAGGATGATTTACAAAAAATTCTTCCAGAAATACAAACAATTTATAAAATACCAAAAGAGAAACATAATGTTACACTGTTTTATGGGAATAAAGGAATAAAATCAGTTTTCCAAGATATGATTAAAGAAGGTAAATCTATTTCTGTATTAGATTCCGAAGAACAACTTGTGAGACATTTCCCCTTTTATGTCGATTACTTTATGAAACAAATTGAAAAGAAAAAAATTAAGATAAGACACATACTAAGAGATGATCCTAAAGTTAAGGAATGGTTTTTAAAGGCTCCAAGAAAACCAACAACAACAACTAAAGTTAAATTTGTACCTTTGAAATACAAAACAAATTCTGTTATTGATATTTATGGAGACAAAGTTGCAATAATAATTTGGTCAGAACCACCTGAAGCAGTTATAATTAAAAACAAATCAGTAGCAGAAGTTTTTAGAAACTATTTTGAAATTTTGTGGAATCTTCAAAATTGATAAAACTTATAAGTTATGTCTATATAATTCTTTACTTATGAAGACAAAGGCAGTATTTTTTGATGTTGATGGAACAATAATACCTTTAGATGTTGCTATTAGAACTTTTCAGGAAACCTGTAAACATTTCAAAATCAGGATTCCAATCAGTAGAGAATTATTAAAGGTTACAATAGGTTATAGGTTAACTGGCATTTTGCACAAAGTAACACCTGAAGCATTACCCTTTGCAGGAAAGTTTATAAAATATTTTGAAGATCATCAAATTGAAAACTTTAAAAAATACGGTGGAATCTTACCTTATGTGAAGTCCAATTTTAAGAGTATTAAAAAAAGAAAAATAAAAATAGGAATTATTACAACTAAGAAAAGTAAAGAGGCAATAGCAATTCTTAAAGAATATAAACTGCCTTATGATGTTTTAGTTGGAAACGATAATGTGAAGCATATAAAACCTAATTCCGAGCCTGTTTTAAAAGCTTGTAAGGAATTAAAAGTAAAACCAAGAGAATGTATTTTTGTTGGAGATCATCCATTTGACATGCAGGCTGCAAAATCTGCTGGATGCCTAGCAATAGGAGTTCTAACAGGCTGGGGAAATAGAAAAAATCTTAAGAAAGCAGGTGCAGACTATATTATAAAAGATTTAAAGAGTTTAATTAAATTATTGAAATAAGGTGATAAAGTTCAACAAGTTTTATGTAACTACGCCGATTTACTATGTAAACGATGTTCCTCACATAGGACATGCTTACACAACAATAGCTGCAGATATAATTGCAAGATGGAACAGAATTAAAGGAAAAGAAGTTTTCTTCTTAACTGGTTTAGATGAGCACGGACAAAAAGTGGCTGAAGCAGCTCTTAAAATGGGTTTAACTCCTCAAGAGTTTGTCGATTCATTAGCTCCTAGATTTAAAGAAGCTTGGAAAAAACTCAACATAAGTAATGATGATTTTATTAGAACTACAGAAGAGAGACATCAAAACGTTGTAATCGAGATAATAAAGAAAATTTATGAAAACGGTGATATCTACAGAGGAGAATATGAAGGTTTGTATTGCGTAACTGATGAGAGGTTTTGGACAGAATTACAATTAGTTGATGGAAAATGTCCTTGGTGTGGAAAAGAAGTTAGAAAACTTAAAGAAGAAACTTATTTCTTTAAACTAAGTAAATACCAACAAAAACTTTTAGATTTTTACAACCAGAATCCAGATTTTATTGTTCCTGAAACAAGAAAAAACGAAATGATAAGTCGAATAAAGGAAGGATTAAAAGACGTTAGCATAACTAGAACAACAGTTGAGTGGGCCATTCCTTTCCCCTTCGATAAAGAACACTATCTCTATGTTTGGGTAGATGCTCTGATTAATTATGTATCTGCTTTAGATTATCCTGGTGAAAAATTCAAAAAATTTTGGCCAGCGGACATTGAATTAATGGCTAAAGAGATTAACTGGTTCCATTCTGTTATATGGCCTGCTATGCTATTTTCTGTAGGAATAGAAACTCCTAAGAAAAATTTCATACATGGTTGGTGGACAGTTGAAGGAGAGAAAATGTCCAAATCTGTGGGAAATGTTGTAGATCCAATTGAAATGGTTAATAAATATGGAGCAGATGCATTTAGATATTATCTGTTTAGAGAAGTTCCTTTTGGTCAAGATGGAGATTTTTCAGAAAAATCAATGATAAATAGAATTAATTCAGAACTAGCAGATGCTTTAGGAAATTTGGTAAATAGAGTCCTTGTTTTAGTTGAAAAAAACTTTGATAATTCTGTTCCAAAACCCTGTGGAGGTCAGAATGTAAAGAAATTTGCTTTGAATATTGTTAAAGCTGTTGATAAATCAATAGGAGAACTTCAATTCCATAATGCTCTGAATGATATTTTCTTTCTTGTGAATGAATCAAATAAGTATATTAATAAAAATAAGCCGTGGGAAATCGAAGATAAGGAAATACTAGGTGGAGTTTTATACAATCTTTTAGAATCTTTGAGATTTATTTCAATTCTTTTGTATCCATTCATGCCAGAAACTGCTAATAAGATTAGAAAACAACTAGGAATAGAGAAAAAATTCTCTTTTGATGGTTTGAAATGGGAAGTTTTAAAGCCCGGAACAAAAATTAAAAGAGAAAAAATACTATTTGAAAAAATAAACAAATAAAAATTTAAGTTAAAACCAAAAAACTACTCTCTTGCTATATGAGCGAATGAAGGAGTTAGAATTACCCAATCTTCGTCGATTCCTGCTATATCACCATTTATAGCTATGCAAGTTTTTCTCAATTTGTCTATGGCTCTTTTTAGTTCTGAAATATCTTTTCCCCTTAAAGTCTTTATTTTTACAAGAACTATGTTACCATCTCTTATGTGTTTTTGAATTCTATTAGAATCTGAGAAATCTTCCATTTTATCAACTCTTATTGGAACCTTTCCAGATGGCATTTCCATATCTTCTGTATCCAATTCTATAAACTCTTCATCACTTAATTCTTTAAAACCTCTTCCAAAAAGTTTCTCAAAAACCATTTTTTATCAATCCTCCAAAATTATTATAATCTTAATTATATTCTAACATATAAATATCTATTTCTGCATACTCTCTAAAATTGACACTATATTCCAGATCTGGGTTCTAGTATACATTGGTATGTTAGGATCATTAGAAACTTCATCCATGTTAGATATAACAGTGCTAATTCTTACGGCAGTGTCTCCTCCATCATTTAATACTTCAATAGATTCCTGGCATTTGGCTCTAATATTCCTAGGAACAGTCCTATCATTAACAATTTGCTCAATGAGTGGTATAACTTTCTCAAACATCTTGGACACCTTGCCATATTCATCTACTTCAATTATCTTACTTTTAAGAATTTAAATTCTTAACTGTTCAAGTAGAAAAACATGCTAGTTAATAGAAATAGTAAATAAAAGGGCATGCTTTAATTAGCCAGCAGTTACTTTTTCTTCTTCCTGCCCCTTTAATATTTTTTCGAGTTCTTCCTGAGATTCTTTTAATTTGTCTTTTAGTCTATTTTCCTGTTTTTGCAAACTCTTAAGTCTTAGATCTATAGTCTCTTTCTTCTCATTTAGTTCCTTAGTTAATTCCTTTTTTGTTGATTTAATGAGAATAGGACCAACAGCCTTGTAAACATCATCATGTTCAGTTTTGTTTAGTTCTTCCAGAGCTTTATCAATTTCCATATTCTGCATGTTCAGGCTTTCTTTTTGTAAAAGAACGGTTTGCATCTGTTGTTGAAATGCTTGTAATTCCATCAAGGTCTTTTGTGCTTCAGGACTTATTTTTATTTCAGCCATTATTATACCTCCATACTATTTATTGAGGTTCTGATTAGCCTAACATAAGAGTTTATGCCAGCTAATAAACCTGATACGTTATCAGATTCTATTTCTAGTTCTATTTTGTCTTCCTCAGCTTCTATCTTAACATTAAATTTTTTTGCGTCTTCGATGTCAGATTTTAATGCTTTAACCACTATTTCTGGGTTTTTACATTCTATTTCTATCTCAGCCTTCATTTCAATCTGCTTTTATCTTTTTAATTGTTTTAGGAGTTTCTTTTATAATAACTCTATAACCACAATAAGGGCATCTTATTTTATCTCTTACTTGTTCCCTTTCAATTGGTTTTCCACAATTAAGACATTTATACATTTTAATCACTTTTGGGAAAATATGCAGCACCTGCAAATTTGGTTTTACATTTTTTACAATACCAGACTCCAGCCGCAACTCTTTTTAGTGCAAGCCTTTCACAGTAAGGGCACACTTTCTCTTTTTTCATTCTTCCCTCTATTTTCCTTACTATTTTTTTGGTTTTAGTTCCATATCTAGGCCCAAATCTGCCAGTGGTGCCAACCTTTTTAGTTTTCATATTAACCCTTTAAAAGTTTCCTTATTTCTTTACCTTTTAATATTGATAAATCTACCGCTTTTTTTATTTCTTCAGTTGTGAAATAACCTTTTCCTCCTTTTTGGGCAGCGCATAACTCATCTTTTTCATTGACAGCTAAAGTTATTCTCGCGTCTAAAGCATCTTCTTCTTCAACATTTGTATCAATCAAGAGTTTATCAGATATTTTTACAGTTGTTATTTCTATTGGAGTGTCTCTTATAGGAAGTTCTCTTTCATATTCACCAAAAACAACTTTACCATTTTCATATTTTGGGATTTTTGTGTTTAGCAAAGCTGCCATTGTTCCTAATGCCCCAGCATCAATTAGATTTCCATCATGATCTAGAACTTCTATGTCAATATTTACCATCCAAACTTCTTCGCCTTCCTTTATACAAAGAGACTCTACATCAATACATTTGCTTTCTCTTATACCTCTGTCAATCACTCTTGCCATTTCAACTGCATTTTCATCTGGTGGTCCTGGTTCAAATTCCGGTGATGCAAGAGGAGAAAGCTCTACATTAACAACTAACATTCCTTCATTTGGTGTGTCTGGAAATGGTTCTCCGACACTCATTTTTACTCCAACTAAAAGATGTGTATTACCCATTAAAACTCTGGCAGAACCTTCGGCATTCTTTATAACATTTTTTTCTATTTTTATTGGTCTAAATTCATCAAATTTCCTATTATCAACTCTCATTCCACTTTCTACTAATTTTTTAACGTAGCTTTCACTCGTTTTCAACATTTTCTTCACCTGTTTTGTATTTTTCCCTTAAAGCATTAACTTGCTTTTCAAAAACCTGAGCGCAACCATTTTTAGCCAAATCAATTATTTTCAAAAATTCTTCTTTTGTTACTATACCATCCATTTGGAATAAAACTATTTTGTCTTTATTTCCTATTGTTGCAAATGCTACATCAACATCTCCAAACTGGTCCTCATCTCCACCAACATCCAACACAATCTGGCCATCAACTTTTCCAACAGTGCAAGCACTTATTAAGTTTCTCATTGAAACCCCAGCTTCTGCTAATGCAAGAGAAGCAGCATTTAAGCCCGCACATCTTGTTGATGCATTTGCTTGTAGTATTTTTACAAAGACATCTATTCCTGTTTTTGGATAATCCTCAAAGAAAATAACGTTTGACAAAGCCTCATTCAAAACCTTTGATATCTCGGTACCCCTTCTACTTCTTCCCGGTCTTATTCTTTCTTTTGTTGAGAAAGGTGCCATTGAGTATCTGCATTTTAAAAAAGCTCTTTGGGGATCTTGAAGATGTCTAGGATGCATAGTCTTAGGACCAAAAACACCTGATAAGGCATAAGTGTCTCCAAATCTGAATACAGCAGAGCCATTAGCTCTTTTTAAAACTCCAATTTCTGCTGTCAATGGTCTAAACTCTTCTAAACCTCTTCCATCTAATCTTTTTCCGTCTATTATCATTTTTTCTGGTTTACCAATTTTACTCATATTATTCACCTTGTTCTAATAATTGTGATATCTTATCTGTTAACCCAACAATATGGGATTCTGCATCTATTGTTAAAATAGCTTTTGAGGCCAAAGCCTCTTTTTCACCTTTTAACCATACGATACCATTTTGTCCAACAATTATCTGACATTTTGTACTCTTCTTTATTAATTCAATCATTGAGCCTTCTTTTCCTATTAATCTTGGAACTTTTGAAGGCGTGATTTTCAAGATTCTTCCGCCTATTAGTTTTCTTGATCTGTAATCATTCATTGTTAAACTTATTTGCTTAGATTTTGAAACATTCAAAACCTTTGCATATATCAGATCTCCAATATCATAGTAAACAGATATATCAGTTTTTGTTAAGTCAACGTATTCTCCTACAGCTTCTCCTAGAGTTAGAATTGCATCATAAGGAGAATTTATATCTAAAATCCAGATGGTTGTTTGCATGTCTTCTACCAAACCTATAACACCATCTCCTTGTTTTGGTATGTAAACTCCTGCTAAAGGAATCACACCAACAAATCTTTCTTTTATTTTTGTCAATCCCATTAATTTTGCTTTTATTTCATTATCTTCCCTAAAACATCCTGAAGAGGGTAAAAAATCTAAACCCGTTGCTAAAGTCTCTCCAGGAATTACAAATTGTCTTTCACTTACTAAAATTTCTGATTTTACTTCATTCATATTATCACCTATATTTTTT
>WVXN01000023.1 GCA_011773475.1 Candidatus Aenigmatarchaeota archaeon | reverse complement strand
GATTTAACAGATTTGTGTCTTTTAATTATTTCTTTTGCAGTTTTTTTCGGATTTTTAGCATTAGCTCCTATCAGTGCAACTGATTTTTCCTTGTCACCAATAATATCATAGGCTATTCGCATAATATTATTAGAAATGAGTTTTATAAAAATACTTTAAATTCTTTCTTTAGCTAGTCTTCTAAGTTCCCGTACTCCACATCCTATGCATACTAAAGGACTAGTAGTTGTTTTACCACATCCTTTATCACCTGAATACTGTCTTGTTTTATTACAATAATCATTAGTTCTTTCTACAACTTCTCGGGGTGTTATTTCACTTCGGTCTAAACCTCTTTTCATATCTCTAGCAAAATTATATGCATCTGCATCAGGATTTCTTGAAATATATGTTCTTCGGCTGGGAATATGTGTTCTTCTGACCATTTTCACCAATTAGAATAGGGTTACTAAATATATAAAATTAACTCTCTTAATGGAGTGAAAAAATATTAAAAACAATAATAAATCTTCTTAACCTGAAATATTCTTATGCTTTACCTAATAGGATTAGGCTTAAATGATGAAACTGATTTAACACTAAAAGCAATAGAAGCTGTTAAAAAATGCGAGTGTTTTATTGAATTATACACTTCTGTTTGGAAAGGATCTCTAGAAAATTTAAAAGAAATCATAAAAAAAGACATCAAAATTTTAAACAGAAAAGATTTAGAAGAAAATCTAGAACTATTTATTGAGAATGCTAAAGAAAATGATGTTGCTTTGTTTGTTCCTGGAGATCCTTTAGCTGCTACCACCCATATTGATATAGTCTTTGAAGCAAAAAGAAGAAAAATCCCTGTAAAAATAATTCACAACGCTTCTATATTTTCTGCAATTGGTGAAGTTGGACTACAGTTGTACAAATATGGAAAAGTAGCAACCGTTCCTTTGAGCGGAAAAATGAAAAATGTTAAAGATGCTGTTAAGAGAAATAAAAGACTAGGTTTACACACTTTATTATTATTAGATATTGATTTAGAAAACAATATTTTCATGAAAGTTCTTGATGCAATAAAAATGCTCTTAAAGAAAAAAGTAATTAAGGAAACTGATCAAATAATTGCTTTTTCTAATGCTGGAGGTGATTCTGAAATATATTATGACAGTGCTAGGGGCTTGAAAATGAAGGAAATTGAAAATCCAGCTGTTCTAATAATTCCTGGTAGATTGCATTTTAGGGAAAAAGACTTTTTAGAGGTGATTTAATGGAGAAATTAAAAGAAGAAACTTTGAAAATGTTAAAAAAAATTGAATCTTTGATTGATAAAATAGAAATTGTTGATAGTAGGGGTGAAGGAATGCTCACTAATATGAAAGCTTATATTTCTGATTCAAAACATTTTTTAGACAATAAAGATTTTATCAAGGCTTTTGAGAGTATTGTTTGGAGTTGGGCAATTCTTGAGATATGTGAAGAATTAGGAATCTTTAAAATAGAGAAATAATGAGTTCTGTTTTTACTATATAGTGGTAAAAAAAGATAGATATTTAAAGTTTTCTGTATAATAAATTATTGTGATAATATGGGTTTCGTAACTGAAATTATTGACGATGTATCATCAATATTAGGTGTCATAGAAAAAGAAGACGTTCTCTATGATAATTGGATGAAATTTTGTTCACCAATGACTGGAATTCAAGTAGGAACTGGAGATCCAGCACTTGGTGCAGTTAGATATGTTTAATGGGAGATAACTATGCCAAAACCAACACAACAAAGTATATTTGATGAAATAGCACCACTTTCCGAACATCGTGCTATAGACCTTCCATATTTTCTACAAGCAACAGGCATTATAGCAGGAGGTGCTACTGCTGAAGGCCTTATTCATGAAAAGAATAGAAATTATTCTGAGTGGGCTAGAAAAGTAGGAGAGGACCGTTGGAAACCCAAAACAGAAGGAGCTCCATCATCTTATGCTGATTTATTAAAAACAATGATATTATTAAAGGAAATGGGTTATGGTGAGAAACCTATTAGAAAGAGAGTAAGACGAAAAGTTAAAATACCTAATGCATTATATGAATCTTTAAAACATGTAAAGAGTGATGGTGCTAACGCAGAAGTTGAAGAAGAGATAGAAGAAATTGAATTCGCAGGTCATGGTTGTGACTAAAAGGAGGAAGATTTAATGACAGAAGATAAAACTGTTAGAAAAAAAGTAAAAGAAATAGTTAAAATACCTAGTGCAACTTATGAATCTTTAAAACATGTAAAGAGTGATGGTGCTAACGCAGATTACACTTTAGAAACAGAAGAAAAAGAATTTGCAGGTTGCTAAAAGATCAAAAATAAATAAACTTTTATATGCGTACTTATCAATATTTTTCTTATGGCATTCGAATATTTAGGTGGGTCAACAGATTTGTTTAATTTAGTATTTAGGGAAATTCTTAAAATTGACCCTTCACTTTTATACAAATACGCAACAGTTCAAGATCAAGTTATTTACTTACTTCTTATTCCTATGCTTGTCCTATTTCTATTTGTCTATGCTTTTTCAAGACAAATTGTTTTAAGAATTGCTGGAGAACATAAAGGATTTCAATATCTTGTTAGTATAATTGTTTTCATATATCTAATTTATAGTGGAATATTCGGAACAACATTAGTACCTATTTTTACAACATGGCTAAATATAGCACTAGCACTCTCTTTAATTGTATTCGTAATAAGTGTTGTTATACATCCAGCTAGAGGTCCTGCTCTGACAAAATTGGGACATCAAACAGGAAAAATGTTAGGCAAAAAAATGTTTGAAAAAACTAAAAAAATAGATGCTTTAGAAAATGAAATAGACGTAATCGATAAACAAATGAGAAGAACTGAACAACGACTAAGAAGACCTGAAGTACGTAATAATGATCGTGCAGTATCAGATCTCAACTCAAAATTAAACGACTTAGAAAATAAGAAAGAAAGATTGAAAGAAGAAATAGACAGGCTTGGGGGATAGAAATGCTACCATTTGGATTTGATATAACAGTGTTTCAATCAGAAACGTTTTTAATACCATTTTTATTCATTTTAGCAGTTGTTTTTGGTGCTGTTAATGTTGCTAATGTTTTTAAAAACAGAGGAGTTAATTTTCTCGTATCTTTAGCATTATCTTTTTTTGCAGCTTCCAACACAGCTTTTATTGATTTCTTATGGTCCCAGTTCGGAAACATAACCATATTCTTTATTGCAATGTTTTTTGTAATTTTTACACTAGAGGCATTTGGAGCAAGAAGGGGAAAGAAGGGTGAACCACCTGCTGGTGCCTTGTTTATCAATGGTGTAATTTTATTTATTTTGTTATCAATAGGTCTTCTTCATATAGACAAGTTTCCTGCACTTCCAATTGTAGGAGGTGGGGAAAATCTGTTTCTTTTCTTTGTACTTATAATAATTGCTCTAGTGTTCTGGTTAGCCTTTAAAATTGGTAGTGGTAAACCCCAAAAAATACCTGTTCCTGTAAGGGCATAACCATCAGAAAGTAGTGAAAACGATATCTTTATATACAAGTTCTAAGTATATTATTACTATATAGTAGTGAGTGATAATATGAAAAAACTAACCGAAAACATTGAAAAAACATGGGCATTTTTGCTAGGATTTTTAATAGCTGCAACTCCAGCCCTTGCAAACCCTATTGAATCAATGGTAGTCACATTGAGGGATGCAGGGTTTCAGTTGGTTTTGTTATGGCTATTAAGCTTAGCAGTAGTGTATGGAATATTATCTCATATAGAGTTGCCTAAATCAATAACAGCCAGAGGAGTGATTTCAATAGTTGCTTCATTCCTAGTGCTAATAGCTGCTGCAGGAACTCAGGCTGCCACATTCCTTAGTACTTTAACCACATCTGCAATTGTAATTGGATTTACATTGATTGTTACAATGATCTTCTTTGAAATAACTAAGACAAAAGAAGGTGGAGAACCTATATTTTCCACACATCCACATCTTTTCAGTATAGGTATAATAGTAATTGCAATATTGGTATTCGTTGGAGCAGGTGGCTTGAATTTCATAGCAATTCCAGCAATAGCAATTTCACAATCAGTGTTGGCAATTGGAGTTTTCCTTATTGTTATGGTGGCAAGTGTTTGGATATTAGTTAAAGAAACAGGTGAAAGTAAATAAAAAATTGGTGAAAAATATGCCTAATGGAATAACAAGTGGTTTGGCATTCCTTGCAGGATTAGGATTACCACAAGTACTATTGTGGGTTTTAACATTCGCAATAGTCTATGCAGTCTTAACCAAAGCAAAGATTTTCAGTAGAGCACCAGCTACTTTGATTTCAGTAGTAGCAGGTGTTTTCGTACTATTGGCAGTCCCAGCTACTGTTATAGCAGTAATTGCTAGCATGTCAACAGGTTTGGTTGTAGCAGGTATAGCTGTCTTAGTACTAATAGCATTACTTGAAGTAGCAGGAGCAAAACATTTAAGACCTACTCCAGACGGTAAAGCTTGGCAGGGTGTACGTTGGATTGAAGGACATGGTACAGCAATGGCTGCTTTAATGATATTGGCTGCATTAGTGATATTCTACGTTTCAGGTGGAGCTGCTTTGCTTGGAATCGGTATACCTGCATTTGGATACGGAACTTGGGTTTTAATCCTAGTTGGAATAGCCGTATTATGGATGATGTCAGAATCTCCTAAAAAAATTGAGTAGTGACTTTCAGTGACTTTTTTATTTTTCTTTTTTCA
>WVXN01000035.1 GCA_011773475.1 Candidatus Aenigmatarchaeota archaeon | reverse complement strand
TTTTTGCTACGAGATCAAGAACTTGTTGGGAACCTGTTGTTATTATGATTTCATCCATTTTACATTTTATTCCTTTTTTCTTCATTCTTTTTATTAAGAGTTCTCTTAGTTCTTTCAAACCTTCTGTAGGACTATATTGTAAGGCCTGTGCTCCATGTCTTTCCAAAACCCTATCAGTAATTTTTTCAATCATTTTAACAGGAAAAGAATGAGGGCTTGGTAATCCGCCTGCAAATGAAATGATTTCTGGGTTTTGAGTTATTTTTAATATTTCTCTTATTTCAGAAGCTTTCATCTTTTTGGTTCTATCTGAATATTCCATAAATATAGTTAAAATAATTTTATTAAAAAGGTATCTATGGTAGAAGATAGAACGATTATTTAAAAAATGAGATAAATAATAATATGAAAAAATGTGTAAATTTAAAAGAAAATCTAGCAGATTGTCCATGCACATATTCTTCTTGTACTAGAAAGGGAATGTGCTGTGAATGCTTAAGACATCATTTAAAAAGAGAGGAATTGCCAGCTTGTTGTTTTCCTCCTGAAATAGAAAAAACCTTTGACAAGTCAATAGAAAAATTCATAGAAGTTCACAAAGCTTAAATAATTTAAAACTATGTAAATCTTCTTATGAAAAATAGAGCTGTTGGTATTTTGATAATAGTTATTGGTGTTTTGATAGGATATATAATATATTCTTTTAACCAAGCAATGGTTGATATTGTGAATACGGCTTGTTCGCATGGTTTTAGTTGTCCTATGTGGGGTACAATTGAATTTCAAACAAATGTTAGTATTGGAATAATGATTTTTATTATTTCAATAGGATTATATTTAATTTTTTTCGGAAAAGAAGAGAAGATAGTAACAAAAATTAAAACTATAAAATCACAAGTTGAACCAAAGAAATTTACAAAAAAAAGCTATCAAAAAGTTATGAGTAACTTGAATAAAGATGAAAAGTTTATTCTTGAAAAAATTATTGAAGCAGAAGGAACTATTTTTCAATCAGACTTAGTAGATAAGACAAAATTTACAAAAGTTAAGGTCTCGAGAATTCTAGATAGATTAGAGGGGAAAAGGTTAATAGAAAAAAGGAGACGTGGAATGGCTAATGTAATAATTTTAAAACACTGAAACTAGTTTCATACTTTGGCTAATAAGGTGTTTCATTTTATTTTTGAATATGAAAATGACAATCCCAAAATGCTCAATCTGTCTTAAGACAATAACAAGTGATGCAACATTACCGAATTACTGTAGACTTTGTGGAATGGTTATAGAAGAAAATAACCAAAAATTTTGTTGTAAAGGGTGCAAGTTTAGATTAAAAAGAATTTTGAAGGGGAAAAAAATTAGAGATGAAATGTATGGAAGAGATAATAAATATAAGAGGTATGCATTGTGATAGTTGTGTAAATTTAATAGAAGATAAAATAAGTTCATTAAAAGGAATAGAAAAAATTAAAGTAAGTTTGATTGAAAATAAAGCTTTTATAAGATTTAACCCTGAAACTATTAGTTTAGATGATATCAAATCTGGAATTGAAGATTTGGGCTATTCTATAGAAGGAGAAAGTAAAAAAAAGATTAATAGAAAAGGTCTCTTTCAAGGAATAGCTTATGGTTTAGTTCCTCACATAGGATGCATAGCCTTTATTACAGCTTCTATACTTGGAGTAACTGTGGCTGTTAATTTTTTCAAACCACTATTGATGAATCCATGGTTCTTCCATATACTTGTTTTGATATCAATTGGGTTCGCAACTTTGTCTTCTGTTATGTATCTACGAAAGAACGGTTTGTTATCATTTCCTGGAGCAAAAAGAAAATGGAAATATCTTTCAACAATGTATGGTTCAACAATAGGAATAAATCTGGTGCTCTTTATGGTGATATTTCCGCTTCTTGCAAACGTATCTGTGGCATCACCAACAGGTGATTTCATTGCTGAAGATCTTGATGG
>WVXN01000013.1 GCA_011773475.1 Candidatus Aenigmatarchaeota archaeon | reverse complement strand
CATTACCAGACCAAAGAGGTTCAGCGTATCCTCTCTGTGATAGTAACATCACTAAAAATAAGGAAAAAAGCAGAATTCTTGAAAAACCGGTTTTTCTCATTTTATCATCTATTCTATTCTTGAATTGTAAGCTTTTTAAATTATGAGCATATTTATAAATATTCTTATTTAAATAAATTCAATATGCCAAGAAAGAGGTCTATAATAGCTGCTGCACCCATGGCAGAGATTCTAAAGCATGCAGGTGCAGAAAGGGTTTCTGAAGCAGCTGCACAAGCTCTAGCAAGGGTCATTAAAGAGCTTACATTTGATATTGCCAAAGATGCTGTTAGGTTTGCCAGACATGCTGGAAGAAAAACTGTAAAAAGAGAAGACATAGAATTGGCAAGAAAGAACTATTAATAATATTTTACTGGTTTAAAGAACACTAACTCATCAGGAGTCAATGCTTTGTTATAAATTCTTAAGTTGTCTATTGTACCATTAAATTGACGATGTGTATTAAGTGTTGGTGGGGTACCACCATCATTTCTAGCTCCTACCACAAGTCTATAATCATTTGGAGTCAGTGGGCCTGTGAAAGATGTTTCATTTGTTTTTTCACCATTCAAATAAATTTTAGCAATGCTTCCGTCCCAACTCATTGCAACGTGATACCATTGATTAATGTTTATTATAATACCATCAATAGTAGTCTCATTCAACACTCCTGTTACCTGACCAGGGGGTTGATAATGAAGGAAGAATGCATATGTTCTTGTTCCGTCGGGGTAACCATAGTTCTTAGCAACTATATAAGGTGAGCTGGTTGTACCAACCCACTCTGGATATATCCATGCTTCTATTGTGATTTCGTCTGTAATATCCAAGCTTGGAGAATCAGATACATTGACGTATCTTTCATCAGTACCAGGAAAATCTAAAGCACTTCCAAATTTACCATTAGTCCAACTAATTCCAGTTCCGTAAATAGTTCCATCGTTTTCATAACCAGAAGAATCATGAACTTTAGTTCCAGAACCTTCATCAAAATCAAAAGCTAATACGCAAGAATCATGTAAAACAGCTTCTACAGTTCTTTCAGTTATTACTTTAGGATTTGTAACTTTTAGCAAATATCCTCCCAGACTAAAATTCAGCAAACCAGACAATCTAACTGTTCCAACTTCATCTTCCTCAACAATAGTAGGACTCATTGTAAAATTCAAAGGAATATCATTCAAAAAAACTTTTAAAGTATCTTCAGTTATTGATCCTTCTCCACAATTTTTTACATAAACTTTATTTCCTGAAACTGATTCTATTTTCATACAAGAAGATACTACAAGTAGAGTTCTAGCAACAGTTGATTCACCAGAAGATGTCAAATAAGTATAAGATCCGGAAATGAAAATCCAGAACAGGGCCATTAAAGCTATTGTTAAACTTATTATAATTATTCCAGACATTACTGGTGTTACCGCTCTCATAATAATTATTAGCCTATGTATCTTATATTAGACTTGTCAAAATTCTTTACTAATTTTATTGGTTTATCAATTTTTGGCGAGCCTTCTGGATAAATGAAATTTGGAAAGAATTTTCTCATGTCTCTTGAGATTTCAGCTATTAAACTGTTTTCTCCAAAAATTTCACAACTTATTTCATAGGTTAATTTTTTAACTAATTTTTCATTAAAAAGTCCTAAACTGTGTAAATATTCATGAAGGAGAATAGAAAAAATATAAGGAACTAAAAGATTTGTGTTAGTCTCTTGGATTCTTTTTAATGGAGTTTCATTCATAACTATCATATTCGAACCAGAAATATAGTACGCTCCTAAAAATCCCCTTGGATGATTTCCCAATTCAACTAATCCTAACTCCAAACCTGCTCTGCTCCTCTTGATCGTCTTCCAAACAACTTCTTTTACAATTTCAAATATATCTGGGATTGAAGTAGAGTCTTTCAGCTTATCAATAAAATACCTATCCATATCAACCAATGTATCTAGTTGATCCCTCTGTATCCAAAGTTTCTTTTTTCTTGGCTCTTCTCTTTTTTGGAAGTTTGATTTTACCAAACTTTTTCTCGTATTTCTTAATGTTCTTTTGTAACAAGTCAAAGAATATTTTAGCAAATTGCGGATCCAACATTACTGCTTTGTGTTTTATTACAAAAGATTGCCTCATATCTCCTCCAACATTGTCAAAACTTGGTATTGTCTGAGAAAAATCTACAATAAACTTACTTTGATTATGAGATACTGTAACATTGTCTGAAAAAAATACATGTTCTCCGTGATCAACTCTTACATTAATTGCCTTTTTTTTCTCCATTTAATCACCCTATGTATCTGGCCTTGTCTTCCTCCTCTAATTTTGTCTTTCTAAGGTTTTCAACAGCTTTTTTATATTTGTTAAACATATCGTCTGTTATTGATGGTCTTACTTTCTTTAAAGCTTTATTAAAATGTTTTGATGTAATTTCTTTAACTTCTTTCTTGTTTTTAACTGCTTCCCTTAATGCAAACATTGCAGCTTCTCTGGAAAGAGCTTCTATGTCTGCTCCTGAATAACCTTCGGTTTGTTTAGACAGTTTTTTCAAATCAACTGTTTTAAGTGGCATATTCTTAGTATGAACTTTGAAAATTTGTAGTCTTGCTTCTTCATCTGGAGCAGGAACATATATTAATCTGTCAAACCTTCCTGGTCTTAATAGAGCAGAGTCCAACATATCTGGTCTGTTGGTAGTTGCAACAACTACTACGCCTTCTAGTTCAGATATCCCAGACATTTCTGTTAATAACTGAGAAACAACTTGTTCAGTAACTCTTGTTCCAAGACTTAAACCTCTTTTTGGTGCCATAGCATCAATTTCATCAAAAAGAACTATTGATGGTGCAACTTGTTTTGCTCTTCTAAAAACATCTCTAACATGTTGCTCTGACTCGCCAACCCATTTTGATAATAACTCTGGTCCTTTTACAGCGATAAAATTAACTCCAGTTTCATTTGCCAATGCTTTAGCAATATAAGTTTTTCCACAACCAGGAGGTCCGTACAATAAAATTCCTCTTGGCGGTCTGATTCCAACTTTCTTAAAACTTTCTGGATTGCTCAAAGGCCATTCAACAGCTTCTTTTAAACTTTGTTTAACCTCTTCCAAGCCTCCAACATCTTCCCACTTAACTCTTGGAATCTCAACCAAAACTTCTCTCATAGCAGAAGGTTGAACCATTCTCAATGCATAATCAAAATCTTCTTTTGTGACTTTTAATTTTTCTAAAACCTCTTTTGGTAAGGGTTCTCCTTCTTTTAATGAAGAAACTTCTGGAATAACTCTTCTTAATGCATGCATTGCAGCTTCTTTTGCTAATCCAGCAAGATCTGCTCCTACATACCCATAAGTAATTTCTGCTAATTTATCAAGATTAATGCCTTTTTCCAATGGCATGTGTCTTGTGTGTATTTGCAATATTTCCTTTCTTCCTTGTTTATCTGGAACTGGAATCTCTAATTCTCTGTCAAATCTTCCAGTTCTTCTTAATGCAGGATCTAATGAGTTAACACGATTAGTAGCAGCTATAACTATAACCTTGCCTCTTAGTTTTAGGCCATCCATTAAAGTTAATAATTGAGAAACTGTTCTTCTCTCAACTTCACCTGTTACCTGCTCTCTCTTAGGAGCAATTGCATCTATCTCATCAATAAATATTATGCTTGGAGAATTTTTTTCCGCATCTGCAAAAACTTTTCTTAGATTCTGTTCTGTTTGCCCGTACCATTTAGAGAATATTTCAGGTCCCGCCAAACTTATGAAATTTGCTCCAGATTCATTTGCAACAGCTTTTGCTATTAAAGTTTTTCCTGTTCCTGGAGGACCGTGAAGCAAAACTCCTTTTGGAGGTTCCACTCCCAATCTTTCAAAGATCTCTGGGTGCCTTAATGGAACTTCAATCATCTCCCTTATTTTGGGAACTATTTGGCTTAAACCTCCGACATCCTCGTATGTAACAGTTGGTAGTTTTCTTTGTGCAACTTCTACAGCTTCATGCAAAAGCTCAACTTGTGTCATATCAGTTATTTGTGTTATACCTTCTGGTTTAGTGTCAACAACAACCAGTCTCATTTCTGTTCCCATTGGCATAAAAACTTCTTGAATATCAATACCAAAAATAGAAAAAATATCATCTTGATTTCTTGTTCTTGTCTTAAAAACAGGATTTGTTATTATTATGTCTCCCTTTGTCATTGGCCTCATGTAAAGATTTTGCTTTAACAAATTCGGAGAAATATGTAGCATAAAACCTTTTTGGGCAGGAGCTAAAATTACTTTTCTTGCTTCTTTAGCATCAGCCTTTCTAATTTTTACTGCCTCGCTAATAGAAGCGTCTACATTTCTTCTAACAAGGCCGTCAATTCTCAACATGTTTAGCCCTAGATCTGCTGGATAACTTCTTATGGCAACTGCTCCTGTTTTTCTCTTGCCTTCTATTTCTACAATGTCTCCTTCTTTTACTCCAATCTTACTCATGGTTTTAGTTTCTAATCTTGCTATACCTCTTCCAAAATCTTCTCTTCCTGTTAGTTCTCCGACTTTTAGTTTTATCTCTTTTTCAGCCATTTAATCACCTTTATAGATTTTATTTTCAAGATAGTTATTTATTAGCTTTAAACTTGGTGGATATATGTTTTCTGGTAATTTGTTTAATGAAAACCATTTCCATTCTACTATTTCTTCTGGTTCCATTATCTTTGGTTCGCCTTCAAAATCCTTACATAAAAATCCGATTGTAACAAAATGAGCATCAGAAACAATCTCGTTTGTAACGCTTACTACATTTAAATAATTTGCTTTAATTCCTGTTTCTTCAAAAATTTCCTTTTTGACTGCATCAACAATCTTCTCTCCAAAATCCAGTTTTCCGCCTGGACATGTCCATGTTCCTTCCCCATGTAATAAGCTGTCAGCCTTAATAGAATCGTCATTTCTTTTTCCTAGTAAGACTTTATCGTCTTTTAATAACATTACACCCACTCCAGCATTTGCAACTTTTTTCATATTTTAACCTTTTCTTTTTGTTTAATTTCATTCCAAACTTTTAGGGCTTCTTCTCTTGTATTAATCTTCATATTTCCAAAAATCCACGGAGTTCTTCTCTCTATTTTTTCTCTTAAAGTTTTTAAAATTTCTTCAAGATTAATACTTTCGTCTCTTTCAGCTAAAAACATCAAAAACATAGAATCGTAAAATACATCTCCTATTTCTTCTCTAAGATTAATTTTATCATTTTTTTCAATAGCTTCTTTTAACTCTTTTACTTCTTTCAATAGTTCTTCTATATGACCTTTTATTTCTTCTTCTTTACTCCATGGGCATTCATAAACTTTTTTTCTAATAGTTTTCAATGTTTTATCAAATTCAGTTTTCATTCAATCTCAACCTCTTTTAATTTTCTCATTTCCATCTCATCTAGTAAAACTGGGAATGTTTTTAACTCAATTTTATCTTCCCATTCATCAAAAAATTTCATCATTCTCTTCATGTGTTCCATTGCAATTATGAAAACAGAGTTTGCAACTTTAATATGTGGAATTTCTTTTAATAGGCCTTCTCTATTGTATTCGTATCTGCCAGACTTTTTAGTTACAACTTGTTTTCTTCCATGAAGTTTCCAATAGAACCTGTTTCTTTCTGAAGCTGATCTAAAATTTTCTCTCACAGTATCAAAGCTTATTAGAATTGCTTCCTGTCC
>WVXN01000087.1:5319-6398 GCA_011773475.1 Candidatus Aenigmatarchaeota archaeon | reverse complement strand
TATGTGTTAAAAACAGACGGGACAAACAACCAATCAATATTTTTATAAACTAAACCAATAGGAGAAGCAGGTTCTAGGACCTTTGGAATATCATATTCTTTTAACATTTCAAGAAGATTTATAACATTCTCTTTAGTAATATTCTGTGTTCCTGATATCATTATTGCATCAGTTCCACTTTCTATTATATCTTCTATAATATCATGCGTTATTTTTCTATCAGGATCAAGCTTTGTTATGTGCTTCCATTTTCTCCATTCTTCCATAAACACTCACAAGTTTTATTATTAAGGATATACTTAAATTCCTTTCTATTCTATTACACCAGTCTCTTTTGCTGCTATTTCAGCTTTTTTCTCGTCTATATCCTTATAATCTAAAATTGTATATCTATCCTTTCTTATATTTTTTGCTTCAGAAAGAGCTTTTATTATTATTTCTCGAGGTATTTTCAATTCTTCGTTGTTTGTCGGTGCTCCAACGACTTTTAATGCCTCAACAATTCTTGGCCAATCCATATTATGAAGATAAGAGCATAGAATTGAACCAACAGCACACTCTTCTCCATGAAGACTTGTTTTTTTTGGATACAATTCTTTTAAAGCATGGGAAAACATGTGCTCAGAACCTGATGCAGGCCTACTTGAACCTGCTATAGCCATTGCAATACCAGAAAATACTAGAGCTTCAATAAGATTTTCTAAACCTTTTTTTTCAAGATTTTTTATTGATTTTGCAGACCTTATTACTAAATCTGCTGCAGTCCTGTTTATGGTGGCTGCATATTCTGAAATATATTCTCCGATTTCATCATTTGATAGTTCCCAATCTTCTACTGCTGTTAATTTTGAAACCATGTCTCCAAATCCTGCAGCTGTTAAACGATAAGGAGATTTAATTATAATATCTGAATCAACTAGTATTCCAGTCGGCATAACAGCTGGAGCACTATAAATTTCTAGAACAGCACGATTGCTTGCTATTCCGTCATGCGATATTGCTGTTGGAACAGAAATAAAAGGTATGTTACTCTTTTTTGCAGCCATTTTTGCAGCATCAACTATTCTACCACCTCCAAA
>WVXN01000087.1:3950-5221 GCA_011773475.1 Candidatus Aenigmatarchaeota archaeon | reverse complement strand
TCTTTGCAAAGGCTTCCTATTTTTTCTAGAGCTTTAGATCCAATTATGATTTTTCTAGGCAGGTCAACCTCCAGAACTTTCATTTTCTATATATGTTTACATAAAAATAAAAACATATAAGAAACCATTAAACATATATACATTATGTCGTTTGTTTTAGAACCTAAAAATCTAGGAAAAAAAGATGTTAAAACAGTAGGTGGAAAAGCAGCTAATCTAGCAGAACTAGTGAACGCCGAGTTTCCTGTACCAGAGCCTTTTTTTATAACAACAGAGGCTTATGATGAATTTCTCAAATCTAATGATTTAAAAGGCGAAATAATTGAGATAATTAAAGGAATTGATTATTCTGATGTTAAGTCTTTGAATAATTCTTCAGAAAAAATCAAAGAAATAATAATGAAAGCCGAAGTTCCTGAAAAAATGAAAGATCAAATAATAGATGCTTACAAAAAGCTTTATGGTGGGCCTCCAATAGACTTGGATTTTGTAAAGCCTATGGACACGCCATTTGTTGCTGTTAGGAGCTCTGGAGCAATGGAGGACATAGAAGGAGCATCTTCTGCAGGCCAATATGAGACCTTTCTAAATATCAAAGGCGAGAAAAGACTAATTGAAGCTATTAAAAAATGCTGGGCTTCTCTTTATACTCCAAGGGTTATTTATTATAGAAATAAACACAACCAACCTCAAGACACTTCTATTGGTGTTATTGTCCAGAAAATGATAAATTCTGAAAAATCAGGAGTAGCTTTTACAGTTGATCCAACAAATCCTGTTAAAGGATCTAAAAAAATAGTTATTGAGGCTTGCTGGGGATTAGGAGAATCTCTTGTTCAAGGAAAAGTTGAGCCAGACAGATACATAGTTGACAAGGATACAGGAAAGATTATAGAAAAACATATTGGTAAAAAAACAATGGAAACTGTGAAAGACATATACGGAGTAACAGTTGAAAGAACAATTACTAGAGAGAGAGTAACTCAGCAGATCCTTACTGATTATGAGATTGTTGCTTTGGCTGCTTACTGCAAGAAAATAGAGCAGCATTATAATTATCCTGAAGATATTGAATGGGCAATGGAGAGAGGAAAGATTTATATTGTTCAAACAAGAGCTGTAACAATTTTAGAAGAAAAAGAGACCAAGGAAGTAGAAGGCACTCCTATATTAAAAGGATATGGAGCATCCCCAGGAGTTGCTACTGGTGTTGTAAAAGTTATTCTTGATGCCAAAGAAATATGGAAAATCGAGAAAGGAGATGTTCTTGT
>WVXN01000087.1:1773-3886 GCA_011773475.1 Candidatus Aenigmatarchaeota archaeon | reverse complement strand
AGATTTTGAAAGATGGAATGAAAGTAACAATTGATGCGACTCATGGTAAAATCTATCCTGGAGAACTTGAAATAAAAGAAGAAAAAGCAAAAGCAGTTGAAATAAAAACAAAAACTCAGGTCAAGGCCAATCTGGCTTTTCCAGGAACTGCTGAAAAAGCAAAACATGCAGACGGTGTTGGTTTACTGAGATTAGAACACATGCTAACAAAAGCTGGCATGCATCCTATTGAATATGTAAGAAACGGAAGACATGTAGAACTAATAGAAATAATTGTTGATGGCGTGGGAAAGGTTGCTCAAGCTTTTTATCCAAAAGAGATTTGGGTCAGGTCTTTGGATGCAAGAACAGATGAGTTTAGAAACATGAAAGGAGGAGAAAAAGAACCTCAAGAAGACAACCCCATGTTAGGTTGGCATGGAATAAGAAGGAGCGTAGATGAACCTGAAATTCTGAAATGTGAATTAGAAGCATTAAAACAATTGCATGAAAAAGGTTTGAACAATGTTGTTTGGGAATTACCTTTTATTATAGATGTTTCTGAGTTAAGAAAAGCAAAAGAGATTGCAAAACAAGTTGGTGCTCCTACTAATTTTGGAATAATGGTTGAAACTCCTGCATGTGCTTTGACAATAGAGGAGTTTTGCAAAGAAGGAATTGCTTTTGCCTCTTTTGGAAGCAATGATTTAACGCAGACAACCTTGGGTATTGATAGAAACAATGAGAATTTGATAAAGATTTTTAATGAAATGCATCTCTCAATGCAATTCTTGTTTAAACACGTTATTGAAATCTGTAAAAAATACAATGTTGAATCTTCTATATGTGGAGAATTGCCTAGCAATAGAAAAGATGCTGTTGAATTCTTGGTAAAAACAGGGATAGACTCTCTTTCTGTTAATATTGATGCTATAGACAAGGTCAGAGAATGGGTTGCTGAAATAGAGAAAAGTTAATTTAGCCGAGAATTATTATAATTATATGGTTTGGAAAGGAGTGATAATAGAAGAAAGCTTAATTGATAAATCTATTTTAGATCTTGTTGAAATTGTTAAAACAAAAAAGACAACATTAGAAGAAGAAACCAGAAGAGGTATCTTAACATTTCACTATATTGAATTAGATGATGAGAGAAAAGATCCTTTTTTAAAAAAAGCACCTTCTTCAATCAAAAATAGGTTTTATCTTCACATCTGTAAAGATAGCAATATGATAGTTATTTACAAAAACAAGCTGTTTAGATTTTCTTCTAAAGAATTAGTAAAACTTAATGAAGCAAGAAAATATGGTTTATCAATAGGAATCTTAAGAGAACAAATGCCATTCGAAAAACTAATTAAACACCCTTATGATTAATATGGAAAAGAAATATGAAAAGCCAAAATTAACCCATTATTTCATTATACTATGTATAATTGCTTATGCACTACAACTTTTCTTAAAATACTATTATGGGGAAGATTTTTTTAATTCTGTTTTAATTGAATACGGATTTTCTCTTCAAAATATTTTAATAGGAAGAATATGGGTTTTCTTAACTTCTATTTTCCTCCATGCTACTCCTGAACATCTTGTGATGAATTTAATAGCACTCTATTTTTTCGGTAAGGTTGTTGAACAAGAGCTCGGAAGAAAGAAGTTCTTGTTAGCATTCTTTGCATCAGCTCTTATTGCAAACTTATTTATTGTTGTCTCGACTTTGCTGGGGTACTCTTCTATGACAACTCCAACAGTTGGGGCTTCTGCAGCAATTTTCGGTTTAATGGGAATTTCAATGATAACAAAACCTCTAGAATTCATATTTTATCCTTACTTGATACCAATACCGCTTGTACTGGTTGCGTTGATCTACACTTTATTCAATGTAGCAAGTTTTCTACTGGTCTTGACTGGTCAAATATCAAGTAATATTTCTTATGTTTCTCATGTGGGAGGTTTGGTCTCAGGTTTGCTTTTAGGTTTTAGAGAAGAAAGAAGCAAAAAGGGTTTTATTATAATACTTTTTATTTTATTTCTACTTCTAACAACACCATTTATAATTCTAATAATAAATACCCTAGAAAATTTTAATTATATAAATATAATATTAAACATTTTTAGATGATCTTTTCAT
>WVXN01000087.1:1147-1705 GCA_011773475.1 Candidatus Aenigmatarchaeota archaeon | reverse complement strand
AGAGAACAGTCTTGTAGAAATGCACCAAAATCACCTAAAACAACATAAAACATTGCTGGAACCAATATACTGAGTACGCCAGATGCTATGAAAGAACCTCCACCAATCCTTTTTTTGGGTTTTACTTCTTCTTTTTGGATTTTTGTTTTTCTTTTGTGTTTTATTTCTTTTTTCATTTCAGGTTTCCTTATTTTTTCAGGTTTCATTTCTTTTTCTTTTATTTTATGTTTCCTTATTTTTTTTGCTTTCTTCTTAATTTTTTTTGCCTTTTCAACTACTTCTTTCTTTTCAGGAAAAGTCTCAACTCTTTCAATTAACTCAAATCTATTTTGAGGTTCAATTTCAACTTCAGTTTCCATTACTCTTTCAGGCCTAATCTTTACCTTTTTGACTTCAGCCTTCGAAACTTTCTTTTTTATCGGTTTTTCAGTTTTCTTTTCAGTTATTTTCTTTTTCTTAGGTTTCCTAGCCTTTTTCATGTTTTAAATATGGAAAACCCTCCTTTTAAAACTAATTTAATTACCTAAATTATTTTTTTCGTTCTATTATTTTTTTGAC
>WVXN01000087.1:0-1138 GCA_011773475.1 Candidatus Aenigmatarchaeota archaeon | reverse complement strand
ACATAAACAAATCTCAATTCTGTACAACTAAGTATAATGCCACCAATATCAACGTTGGAAATCGGGACAGAGCATCTTTGCAGAAATAAAGTAAAATCACCTAAAATAATATAAAGTATTGCTGGAATCAGCATAACAACAATACCTGCAGCTATGAAAGAACCTCCACCAATTCCTCTGCCTTCTTTAGGTTTTTTATTCTTCTTTTCATGGTTTCTCTTCTTTTTCATGCTTAAAATATAGAAGAACCTGCTTTTAAAAGTTTTATAAGATTTTAGTTCCAAGCATTAGTATGAAAATATTACAAATTCCTGATGGATTAAAGAGAAAAGCTTTAGAAATAGCTGATGAGTTAGAAGATGTTTTAATAGATTGTGAAAGCTGTTTTGGAGCTTGTGATTTAGCTATCCAAGAAGCTAAACTTCTTGGTTGCGATAAAATCATTCATTACGGCCATTCCAAAATTTTTAATACTGAAATTCCTGTTGAATACATTGAGTTGAGAGAAGATTATGATCCAATATCAGTTTTAGAAAAAGATTTAGACAAATTAAAAGAAGAAAAAATTGGTTTAATTTCAACTTTACAATTTTTAGATTCTTTAGAAAAAGCTAAAAAATTCTTAGAAAATAATGGAAAAATAGTTAAAATAGGTAAAGGGAGACTTTATCAAGGACAAATCCTTGGTTGTGATGTTTTATCAGCAAAAATAATTGAAAAAGAAGTTGAAGCTTTTTTATATATCGGTTCTGGAAAGTTCCATCCATTAGGAATTGCTTTGAAAACAGAAAAACCTGTTTATGTTTTAGATGTGGAAAAAAGTGAAATAACTGATTTAAAAGAACTTAAAGAAAAATTCTTAAAACAAAAGTATGCAGCTATAGCATTAGCAAAAGATGCTAAGAAATTTGGTATTTTAGTTTCTGTAAAACTAGGGCAATTAAACCTAGAATTAGCTAAAGAAATAAAAAAGAAATTAGAAGATAAAGAAAAGAAAGCTTACATACTTGTTTTCAATGAAATAAAACCTGAAAAACTAGAAGGATTAGAATTAGATTGTTATATCAACACAGCTTGCCCAAGAATAGCAATAGAGAATAGAACCTTGTTTAAGAAACCAATTTTGAATCCAGATGAA
>WVXN01000059.1:21573-41430 GCA_011773475.1 Candidatus Aenigmatarchaeota archaeon | reverse complement strand
CGACTTATAAAATGTCATTTAAAAAATGTCATATATATGTTTCCCTATGATATTTTCATATATCATAGTGAAAACATTTAAATACATTTAAACGAAATCAATAGCTATGCCTTTTGAAGAATATTTATCAGCTGGTATGCACATTGGAATGAAACAGCAAAACAAGAATATGAAAAGATTTATTTATAAAATCAGAGATGACGGTTTAGCTATATTAGATCTACAAACAATTGAGAATAGGATAAAGCTTGTTGCAAAGTTTTTAGCTAAATTCAAGAGAATAATTGTTGTTTCTAGAAAATCTGTTGCATGGAAACCTATAACTAAGTTTGCAGAAGCTATTGATGGAAAAGCATTAACAGGCAGATTTTTACCTGGGACAATTACAAACCCCAATTTTCCAGGATATTTTGAGCCTGAAGTGTTGCTTGTAACAGACCCCCTAATCGATTCTCAGGCAATTGAAGAAGCATTAAAAATGAGAATACCTATTGTAGCTTTATGTGATACTTCTAATGAAACATCTTCTGTTGATTTGTTAATTCCTGTTAATAATAAGGGCAGAAAGTCAATATCAATGGTCTATTGGCTTTTAGCAAGAGAGATACAAAAGAACAGAGGAATAATAAAAGAAGATGAAGAATTTAAATACAAACCTGAAGATTTTGAACCTAAGGAAAGAAAAAGGAAAGAATAATTTATAATACAAGAACCTTAATTCTTTTATGCAAATAAGAAGCCCAGTAGTGGCTGGAGCGTTTTATCCATTTGATGCTGAGGAATTGAAAAAAACCATAAAAGATTTTCTAGAAAAAACCAAACCTGAAAGAAGAAAAACAATAGGAATTGTTGCTCCTCATGCTGGATATGTTTATTGTGGAAAAACAATGGCAGCTGTCTATAACTCGGTTTCCCATAGTTTTGAAACTGTTGTTTTAGTGGGTCCTAATCATAGTGGAAGTGGAGTTGGAGTTGCCACATCTTTGGAAATATGGAAAACTCCTCTAGGAGACCTAAATCCTGATGAAGAGTTTATCAAAGAAATTTCTAGAGATTCTATAATATCAGAAGACCCAAGATCTCATTGGAGAGAGCATTCAATAGAAGTTCAACTACCTTGGCTACAGTGCAGGTTCAAAGATTTTAAAATTGTTCCAATATCAATAAATCCAATTTACTTTGATCTAAACAATTGTAAGGAAATAGGAACTAAGATATCTGAAGCTGCAACCTACTTGAGAAAAAAAGTTTTAATAGTTGCTAGTTCTGATTTTACGCATTATGGTCCTATGTATGGTTATGAACCATTTAGAGGAAATACTCAAGAGATTCTCAAAAAAATAAAAGAAATGGATATGGAAGTTATTGACCATGTATTAAAGTTAAAAGCTGTGGATGTTGTGAAAACATGTGATGAAAAAAGACTAACAGTATGTGGATATGGAGGAATTGGTGCAATGCTTTTTGCTGCAAGAGATCTAGGAGCAAAAAAAGCAGAATTAGTAGACTATTCAACAAGCTTTGAGGTTTCTAGAAGTACAGATGCTATTGTTGGATATGCAGGAATAAGTGTATTCTAATCAAAAACAGGATATTTCCTTCCTTTTTTATATGAACAATAATCACATAGTTTAGAATTTCTTCGTATACAATATTCACATGGAGATTCTTCTTTCAACCACCAGAGATGTTCTATTCTTTTATCACTTTCTTCAACATTTCTAGGTATCATTCCTAATAATCTTTGCATGTGTAATAAATAGAAAAACTGTAATATAAATTTTTTTAACAACTGGAAGTGGTGTACGAAAATTATAGAAAAGTTAGGATTTAAATCTTTTACTATCTCATAATTTTTTATGAACGAAGATAATAAAATTACCAAAATAGTTTTAATGGACATAGATGTGCCAAGAAGAATAGAAAAAAATGTCCGTGGAGCTAATAAAAATCTTCATCTTGTTCCTGAGGAAGAGAAAGATGACTATCATGAAAATTTTCAAACAGCATTTAGAGAATATTTAAAAGGACATCTACCTTTTGATTCTGTATACGAAGGAGTTATGGTAAGAATAAGGGTTGGAAGTTCAGAACCGGTATGGGTAGTTATGAATAGAAAAGGCCCCCCAAATTATGTGAACGTAACTGGAAAAATTAAAATTTCTAATTTAAGAGGATTAGAACTTCCATAAAGTAAAGATTAATAATCCTTATTTCGAATATTAAGCTATGAAGGACATTGTGAAAAAACATGCTCTGTTAAATGCCATTGAATACAATGGAAAGGCCAATGAGCAGTCTGTTTTAGGAAGGGTTTTAGCAGAAAAGCCAAAATTAAAAAAAGATGTTAAGAATCTAAGAAAGAAAATTGCTAAAACTGTTAAGGAAGTCAACTCATGGTCTTTAGAAAAGCAGAAAAAGGAATTAAAGAAATTTGGAAAAATTGAAAAACCGAAAAAAGAAGAAAGAGAAGGATTGCCTCCATTACCGGATGCTAAAGAAGGAAAAGTTGTTACAAGACTTCCTCCAGAACCAAGCAAATATAATCACATAGGTCATGCTCTATCTTTTTTAATAAATTACATGTACGCTAAGATGTACAAGGGAAAGTGTATTTTAAGATTTGAGGACACCAATCCTGAAAGAGTGAGAAAAGAATATGTAGATGCAATGAAAGAAGAGGTTTTAGAATATTTAGATGTAAAACCAAACAAAACTGTTTTCTCAAGCAATGATCTACCAAAAATGTATGAGTATGCAGATAAAATAATAAAAAATGGGAAAGCATATGTTTGTACTTGTTCTAGAGATGAGATGAGAAAATTAAGGCATCAAGGAAAAGCTTGCAAATGTAGGAAGATAGGTAAAAAAACAAATCTGAAAATGTGGAAAGAGATGCTTGACAAAAAATATAAAGAAGAAGAAGCTGTTTTAAGATTGAAAATTGATATGAAATCATTAAACCAGGTTATGAGAGATCCTGTTATTTTTAGAATTACTTTTACAGAACATTTCCTACAAAAGAAAAAATATCATGTTTGGCCATTGTATGATTTTCAAAATGTTATTGAAGATGAACTTTGTGGAATAACTCATATTCTAAGGAGTGGTGAATTTGGAAAAATGAGAATTGAACTTCAAAATTATATAAAAGATTTGTTGAAATTTAAAAAACAAACAATAGTTCAATACGGAAGATTCGGAGTTGCTGGCACAATAACGCAAGGAAGGGAAATAAGAAAATTAATTGAAAGGGGGGAAATAAGAGGTTGGGATGATCCTAGACTAGTAACATTAAAAGCTTTGAGAAAAAGAGGTATTGTAAAAGAGACTTATTATAATATTGCAAAAAAACTAGGCCTCAATCCTACTAATGCGAGAATACAGTGGCACATGATTGCTTCAGAAAACAGAAAAATAATTGATCCCATATCTCCGAGATTTTTCTTTGTCGGAGAACCAATTGAAATAAAACTTGATAAAGTCTCGAAGAAAATTGTTAAAGCACCCAGGTTTCCTGGAAAAAAGAAATATAGGAAAATTCCTGTAACTAAAAAAGTATTTGTTGACAAACTAGATTTTGTTCAACATAAAAACAAGGAAGTCAGGTTGATGCACTTCTGTAATATACTATTAAGTAAAAAAGCGAAAGTGACGAGCATAAGACTAAAAGACATTCCAAAGATCCATTGGGTCTCTTCAAAAAATATTAAAATAAAAATCATTATGCCAGATGGAAAAGAGGTTGAAGGATTAGCAGAACCTGAAATTAAAAAAGTGAAAACTGATCAAACAATTCAATTTGAAAGAATTGGATTTGCAAGATGTGATAAAGAAGGTTTGTTCTATTTTGCTCACAAATAGTTATATTTATTTGATGAATTTCTAATAGAATAAGTAGATAATTATGAATAAAGCTGCTATACTTGCAGTCTCAGCAGGCATAATTGCTTCTATAATAGGTGTAGTAATAAATAATCCGATTCTAATTGTATTGGGTCCAGTATTATCTCTTGTACTTTTTCTTTTCTCGTATATGGAAATAAGTAGTAGAAGGAGAAAGGTAATACTTCCTGAAGAAAAATATGAGACGGTATTGTCGATTAAACAAAAACACAAATTAAACAAAAAACGTATTCTCACTGTTTTTATATCTATAGTTTGTGCTGTTATGGTGTTTGTGTTTATATCGTTCCTCTTGAACAACTATCTTTATGCTCCTTCTTCTCTATCAATAGAAAATGTTATAAATGCTGGTTGTAGGGAATTAAATAAAGGCACAGGAGAATGTGAAGCAGATCCATCTACAATAATTGTTGATCATGATGTAGATGGGGATGGAAAGAAGGGTGGGGACGGAGATACATTAGCAGCTCTTCTTGAAAAACAAAATTGTACTGGTGAATGCTTAAGAAATCGTTGTGCATGTTTAGAATAAAAAAGATTTAAATAGTTTACAAATAGAATAAAATAAATGAACTTATGAAATGAGGTGATGAAAATGAATGAAGATAAAATTCTACATGCTGTAGAAATTGCTAAAAACACTGGAAAAGTTAGGATAGGAACCAATGAAGCTACAAAAGCAATTGAAAGGGGAATAGCAAAATTGATTGTGATAGCAGAAGATGTCCAGCCTAAAGAAGTTGTTATGCATTTGCCTCCATTGTGTGATGAGAAAAAAATTCCTTATGTTCATGTTAAAAGCAAATTGGAATTGGGAAGAGCAGCAGGAATAGACGTCTCAGCAGCATCAATAGTAATAATAGAAGAGGGAGATGCAAAAAAAGATATTCAAGAAATAATAAAAGAAAAGGGATGATATGGTTGCAGTTCCAGCAGAAGTTGTACAATTGTTAGGAAGAACAGGAATAAAAGGTATAACTCAGGTTAGATGCAAGGTTATAGAAGGAAAGGACACAGGAAAAGTTTTAATAAGAAATGTTATAGGTCCTGTTAGACTTGGAGATATTCTAATGTTGAGGGAAACAGAAATGGAAACTTCAGGAACTTTGGATGTGAGATAATGAGATGTAGTTTTTGTAATGAAAATATAGAAGCTGGAACAGGAAAAATGTTTGTAAGAAACGATGGTAAAGTTTTTTATTTTTGTTCTGGTAAATGTGAAAAAAACATGTTGAAACTAAGAAGAGAACCTAAGGATGTTAAATGGGTAACAAAGAAAAAGGCTAAAAAATGATTCTAGGAATTGATAAAGTTCTGGAATTAATTAAAACAAAAAATCTAGTAGAAGGATTAGACCAAGAACATCTTAATTTTGAAGGTTGTGGAATTGATATAAGAATTGGAGAACTCTATGAAATGGTCGAAGACGAGGGATTCTTACACATAGAAACCAGAAAAACTCCTAATTTCAAATTAATTGCAGAATATGATAAAGAAAAACCAATTAAAATAAAATTAAAACCTGGTAAAGTTTATTCTGCAACAACAATTGAGAAGATAAACACACCTGAAGATTTGTTTGGTTGGTTTATTCCAAGATCAACTTTGTACAAATGTGGAATTGTTGTTCAAGGAATAAGAACTGACCCTGGTTACAAGGGAAAATTCTCTTTTATAATGATAAACACTTCTAACAAGGACTTTGAAATACAAATGGGAGCAAGAATAGCTAACATGGTTTTTCATAAAGTCGAGGGAAAAGCTAATTTGTACAAAGGACAATGGCAAGGTGGCAGAGCTTTTATACCAAAAGAGGAAAAACAAGTTAAACAAGAAAATTTCATTCAAGAAAAGTAGTCAATCGTCATTCTCTTTATTATTCTATTGTCGTAGTTATGTTTATATTTAGACGAACATATAAATTCTCTTGTCTTAAAATAAGTTTGGGGTAGTGATTAAAATCGTGAAAAAATGTTAAGAGAAAATTTAGTAACCGGCCTTAAAGAGTTTGGCTTGAGTGAATACGAAGCCAAAGCTTACTTAGCATTAAGTCTCCACGGCCCATTAACTGCTTCTGGTGTTTCTGAAAAAGGCAGAATACCTCAATCAAAGGTTTATGGAATATTAAGATCATTATCTAAAAAATTTTTAACAGAATCATGGAATGGAAAGCCTTTGAAGTTTAAATCAGTAGAACCTTCAATTGGATTGAAAAAAATTTTGGAAAGAAAAAGAATGTCAATAGAAAATCTGAGAGAAAAATCAGAAATAATACTAAATCAAATAAAACCATTAAAAGGCTTTGAAACAGAACAATTTGGTCTATGGTCTTCCAGTGGTAAGCTCGCATGCATGGAAAAAGCTGCAGAAATGCTTGAAAGAGCTAAAAAATTTGGATATGCTACTACATCCAGATTTTCCAGATATCCTGTTTTGGATAATGCTTATGTTTCTGCTTTAAAATCGGGTATTAGAATAAAAATGCTTGGAACATCCAAGTTAGATCAAACAAAAAAAGCTAGAGCAACTTGGTATTCTAAACAAGGAGCAGAAATAAGGATTTTAGAAATGAGGATTCATCCAATAATAGGCATAATTGATAATAAAGAGGTTTCTTTTAGGCTTGATAATTCAAATACTCCTGACATGATATGGAGCAACAATCCTGCCCTAATAAATGTTTTTAAGATTTATTTTGAAGAATTGTGGAAAAAGGCTAAAAGGTTTAAAGTTTAGCTATTGCTAAATAAATTCTTAATATATTTTTAGATATAGCTAGAAATATTTATATAGAGGAATTTCATATATTATTATGGAAAAGTTGAGAGATAGGATGATGGTTATTATAGAAAAGGAATGGCCGGTGAGTGTTACAGAAATTGCAAGACATCTAGGAATTTTTAAAAAAGGCATGAATGAAAAGAAGAGGAAAGCTGCAGTTGGAAAAATTATTTATCATGTTAAAAAATTAAAAGAAAAAGAAGAAATCAGAACCAAAAAAATTGGTCAAACTGTTATTATCTGGCCGCGTGAAATAGAAAAATTAAGAGTTTTGCATGAGATGATAAGGTGAAAAAATGTGTGAAAAGTGTTTAACAGAAATAGATGATCAGGTAAGGGATGCTTCAAGACCGCTTGTATATAGACTTTTTTCTCGTTATCATGTTAACACATATGAAATTTTTGTATTTCTTTCCAATTATGCACAAACTCCTTTTATAGGAGGTTTTGTAAGATGGTTAGGCAATAGAATATCAAGGTATTATCAACTTATGGTAGTTCCATTAGATGTTGCTCTAGATGCTGTTGACAAAGCAAAATTTTTAGCTATAGGTGATTGTCCCTGTAGAAAAGTTTCAGGTAATTGTGATCCACATGAAATGTGTATCTTTGCTGGAAAAGCTGGAGAAACATGGAAAAAGTATAGTAAATTAAATTTGAAAAAAATTTCCAAAAAACAAGCAAAAAAACATCTTATTAAGAATCGTAAAAAAGGAATGATAAATACTATTGCAGCTTGTACAACGAGAGATATTTACTCTATATGTTCATGTTGTAGATGCTGTTGTCTTGGTATTAAATTCTACGTAGATTGTGGAATAAAAAAAGTTTTGAAAAAAAGTCCTTATGTTGCACATCTTGTTCATGATGAGTTGGGTGTAAATTGCTCAAATTGTGCTGATTGTGTTGAAGCTTGTATTTTTGGTGCTAGAAGCATAAAAAATAGGAAAATTATATTTGATATGAGTAAATGTATGGGTTGTGGAAGGTGTCTCGAAGTTTGTAAAAAAACTAAAATAAAAACAAAAAGAAAATCTGAATTCAAATTTAGAGATTATAAACATAAGGTGAAAAAATAATGTTTGATTTTGTAAAAAAACTTTTATTTGCGAGACAGTTCAAAATGGAAAGAGGTGAGTTAGATTTATTGGGAAATAGAGTCATTATGTTTCCGGCCTGGGTTTTTATATATATTTTAAAAACATCTCCCAATTTCAAGGAAATATCATACAGGCTTTATGAAGGAGCAAAAAAATCAACTAAGGACAGTTTCACAAAACTCTTAAGTGAAAAATATGGTTTGAAGAGAGATAAATTAATAGAATGGATGAAAAATGTTGGGGAACTAGGTGGATGGGGAACTTTTGAAATTAAAAATATTGATTTTAAAAAATGCGAAGCTGTAATATATGTAAAAAATTCTCCTATGGGCAAGTTATATGGTAAATCGAAATTTCCTGTTGACCATATTGCTCGTGGCATGTTTGCTGGAGCAGCTTGTGTAATTTTTAATAATGATGACTGTGAATATGTAGAAACAAAATGTGTTGCAATGGGAGACACTCTCTGTGAATTTATATGCAGAACAAGAAAAGATTTAAAAAAAATGAAAAATCCTTTAATTAAGTGGCAAATAGGATCCAAACTAAAAAAGTAGGTAATTAAATGTCGAAAGGTATGACAGCAACAGATTATTTCAAAATAACAGTACCATACTACATACCCATAGCAATAATTGGAATATTTCTAGGTATAACAACAAGCGGAGGTATTTTTAATTATAATGTTCTTTTTTCCTTTATCTCTGTTTCTACTTTAGTAGCTGCATTTAATACTTTTAACGGTGTAACTGATTTTGAAATTGATTTAATAAACAAACCATATAGACCAATACCAAATGGAAAAATATCCAGAAACGGTGCTCTACTATATTCAGCTATTTTATACGTCATATCTCTGTTAATAGCATATCAGTTAACAATGCAATACTTTCAAATAACAATCTGGTTTGTTGCTCTTACTCTCTTGTATTCCTTTCCTTTAGTCAGACTTAGAAAAAGATTTGTAATAAGTAATCTCTGTGGAGCAATTATTTATGGATTGCTATGTCCTCTGTTGGGTTGGGCTCTTATGCCATCGAATCCCATACCAATTTATATTCTGGGTTTCACTTCTCTTTTTGCGTTAAGCCTTTCCATGTCAAAGGATTTTGAAGATTATATTGGAGACAAAGTTCACAGAATAAAAACAATGCCAGTGGTTCTGGGTATAGGAAGAGCCAAGTTGTCATCAACAATAATGTTGACTTTATCTTTTGCATATTTAATAGTTTTAGCTTCTTTAGGACTAATAAAAACCCAGTATCTATTAATTTTAATCACTCTACCCGGTTTTATTGTTTTAATAATGAGGATGTATAGGAATCATAAAAAATTCTATAATTCTATGAGAGAGAGAAAGATTGCAAAAAGAATATTCTTAATGTTAATGGGATTGGCAGTGTTAGTAGAATTTCTAATAGGAATAATAGCATTATTCTAATATTCTATTTTCTTGACAACAATTCCATCGTTGCCTATTTCCATGGGAAAAACATCTTTCTCATGGTTGGTTCTTCTCATTTTCCTTATCTGTATCGAACCGTAATTCTTTTCTCCGATTCCAAGATAATGTAATAGTATCACTCCGTCAACCACGAATTCCTCTACACCGAACTTTGCCAAAGTTTTGGTTTCTTCTGGCAATTCAGAAGTTAAAATGCTTGTGACTCCTATTCCCTTCAAACCTGTTAGCAACTTAAACAATTGTTTCCTGACTTCAGCTGCTTCTTTGTAATACATCTCGAAAACAGCAGTGGAATCAATAGCAACTCTTTCAATTTTGTTTTGTTGGATCTTGTCTAACAAAGGAGATGTTATATCTGTTATCTGGAATGGATCTTGAAAGTCTAAAAACAGTTTTCTATCTTCAACATACTTTTCCAAGTTCCAACCAAATCTTTTTACATCACCAATTATGTCCTCTGGCTTTTCTTCTAGAGTGATGAACATGCAGATTTCTCCTTTTTTCAATCCCTCCATAAGAAACTGTGCACAAAATATTGTTTTACCTGTTCCAGCTGCTCCTGAAACAAGAGTTGTTGAGCCTTTAATGAGCCCGCCTTCTATTAATCTATCTAAACCAGGGATTCCAGAAGGTATTCTTTCAAAATCATCAAATTTTGATTTAGATTTCTTTGGCATATTTAGAATTTGTTAAAATTGATATATAAAGATAATTTATCAAGTCATGCAGATGAAGCACCTGCTGCTCCACCACCTCCACCACCTCCATTATACCCACTGCTACAGGTTCCAAACCAACAGGCATGACTACAACATTCTGCACCAGATGTGCAAGTTTCTCCATTGGGTTTACATGGTTCTACAGAAAAGTCGACTGAATCTGAACCTTCATTCCCTACAATGTCTCTTGCATAGACTGTTATAGTGTGAGTACCATCAGACAAATCAAAAAGGGTGGTGTTTCCACTTGTCACATTTGTCTCATCATCTAAACTATAAGCAGTCCATAAGTTTTGTTTATTAACTTCATTAACTGTGAATATTAAACCAACGGAACTAATTGAATAAGTTTTGCCATTTTCTGGGGACAAGATTGTTACTACTGGAGGTGTTTGATCTACAAAAACACTTCCATTATTTGTCTCATGAGTGTAATTATCTAAAGTATCATTATTAAGCAACTTAGTATCATTCAAATGAAGACTAGTATATCCTTCATTGAGAGTTGTGAAATTGATGGTAGCAAGTATCCCATTACCTAACTGAGAAGTTGCGGGTTCTAAAAGAGTACAACCGAACATGATCCAGCCTTCATCATAATGGGTGTTATTGGGACAGTACACTTCCCCTCCTTGGCTCAAGAATGTTCCATTAGTAATTTTAGTGATGTTCAATATAGAAGCATTCCATCCCAACTTGAACTCAAAAGCCCATGTTTCATTAGCATTTGTTATATTAACATCTATGGAAAAGTTATTACCAATCAAATCCACCAATGTGATTTCTGGATCTACTGAAATTATTGTAGAAGTCCCTTCTGCAAGAAAAACGTTCTGTTCAACTGTTTTACTTGTTTCTTTCAAATTTTTTGTGTTATTCTTACTTAATAAAGCCAAATCATATATGTCTATTGAACCATCATGATTAATATCAACATGAGGATCCCAACGAGACTGTCTTCTGGTAGAACCGTAAGCCTCACCCACGTTAACCAATTCGATTTTCTTTTTTGGGGAAGCATTAGTAAGAATTCCGGCATTAATTAAAAAAAATAAAATTGTTAATAAGATAATTGTTTTTTTATTGATGTCAATACACCCAATTATAATAAGTATGGGAAATTATTTAAAATGCATTAATTATCAATATACTTCGTCAATTTTCTATCAGATATACAATTTTTATATCTTTCGCAAACCTACAATTTAATAGAGGGTTATGGCTAAAAAGGATGTAATCAAAAAAAGATACTTGTTGGTAATTTTCATAGTTTCCTTTATTGTTAGCTTCATTCTCTTCAATGTTTCTGCGTCTGCAAAAATGGATAAAAGAACTAAGGTCTACATTTTTCCAAAAAGAACTTCTTATCCAAAACTGGAAATTGGCGATTTGTTTGAAACCAATGTGAAAATAGATGATGTTAACAATCTTTATGGTTATGAATTCAAATTGGGATATGATCCTGAGGTCTTGGAATTTGTTGGTATTGGTTCGTCATTCTTAGATAATGGGTTTAAGATTAAAAAAACAGATGAAACATCTGGAATAGTCAAGTATGCTGTAGGTTCTTTGTATCCTGCAGAACCTAAAAATGGTGATGGCACCTTAGCAACGATAACATTCAAAGTTATAAGTATAGGAGGAAGTGTTCTTGATATTTATGATACAAAACTTCTTGATTCTAGTATAAATCGCATTGACCATGCCATAAAAGATGGCTACTTCAGTAATGAAGATGATGAGATTGAAGTAGAAACTGAATGGGAAGAAAAAATAGAAACAAATGAATTTTCTACAGAACAATCTAGTTCTGGAAGCATAGTTAAAACTAATATGATGTCTCTTGGAACAATATACACAGAGTCATCAGGCTGCACTGATAATGATCTTGATTCTTATGATGGTTTTCATGCAACAAACTGTCCATCTGGACCAGATTGTAATGATAATGATCCAATGATATATCCAGCTAATGGTGAAATGTGTGATAAAAAGGATAATAATTGTAATGGTCATATAGATGAACCAGATGTCTGTCTTTCAGGAGATATAGATCATCAGACTAGTAGCGATTATTATGAAGTTGGTTTAGAAGATTTAATGATATTAGGACAATCTTATGGTTCTAGAAAAGGAGAATCAAGATATGACGATATATGTATTAATATTACAAATGGTTGGTATTGTGATTTGAATGACGATGGAATTGTGAATATATTTGATTTAGCAAAAATTGGAAAGAATTATGGAAAAACAACTTTAGCAGGATGTGTTAATATAAATGTTGAATTTGAAAGTGGCACTCGATTACCATATGCGGATGTTTATGTCAATAATCCATCTCAATTTTTTGGTACTACTAATTCAAATGGTCAGGTAACAAGGTGCTGTTTTCTAGATCCAGGAGATTATTTTGTTAATGCTGATTATAACAATGAACAATTTGGATCTGATACGAGTTTATCTGTTATTGGTAATGGATCAGGTAATACTACTATAATTGGAAACTGTGTACATTTAATTGTACATGTGCAGGAATCTATTAACGACCCGATATATCAAGCTCCCGTTAAAATATGGGATAATGACGCTGTACCTGATCCTTTAGATACAGGACTTACGAATCCTTCTGGAGATTTCAAAACAAATGTATGTTTAATAGAGGATATATTTTACACAGCAAGAGCTTGGAGACCCGATTTCACCCCCGAAGAGGGTGTAATGGTGACTTTTAATGTACCAGAAAAACCAATAATCACGATAGAAATCCCCCCAATTTAATTAATGTTCTGAACAAAGTTTTTTTATTGTATTGTTTTTAATAAGAGGAAATATAATTATTATTTATGACGTCCAAATCCAAAATGGTTAAAATTGATGGTATAGAAATAAAAGATCATAAAACAACTTTTATGACAGGTTTTATAATTGCTTTAATTGCTTTTAGCACTGGAGTTCTAGCTTACCACTATATGTTTATGATACTTCCATCACGACCTGGGTGTGTACAAATATCTGTAAAGGATGCTGGCGGCAAAGCCATGAAAGGTGTCACAGTTCAGATTTACATAGCTGTTTATGGTGAAACAGGAGATAAAGTTGCAGAGGGCATCACAGATACAGGAGGTAAATTGAAATTCTGCGACAAATTTGAACCAAATGAAATATATGCAGTAAACGTTTATGATCAAACTGGCAATAATTTATGGTCCGGTTTGTTTTCAACCAATGAAAAAAGTACTGCTGATTTCCCAGTAATAATAAAACAAGAAAACACATAATTTTTTACTTGTTATTAAAAACTAATCAGAGCTGAACCCTAAAACTTAATTAGTGGATAAAATCAAATAATTATTGATTTGAATGAAACTAGAATATGAAAAAATTTTTATTTTTCTAATATTTTGCCTTTATCTATTTCTTATAATGATAGACCTTACTTTTAGTCTTCCACCAGGATCTAGTGATCATAGAACTTGTTCTAATACATGGGATAATTCTTGTGATTCGGGATCGCTAAACGATGCCTTCAATAGTAGTTGGAACGGTACTCATGACTTAGGCTGTAGTGGAGTTCAAAATATGGGTGCTGGAAGTGGTCAAGATGTTCAGGAAGTTTATCTAAATGCAACCTTAATTAAATTCGGCGATGCTATTAATGCAACATGCCAGTTTTATGGTGGTCTCTATTCAACTACGAATGGTACAGAATGGATGTTTTATTACAATGGTACTGAAGGAGGATGGATGGAACTCGGAAGATGGAATGATACTGACAATCCATTAAATGTGACAAACAGAACAGTGGTATTTATACCTAACAATACTGTTGGTACTCACTGGATCAGATGCAGTTATAGACAGAATGTGTTTCCAACAGATTTTTGTGCTAATTGGACTGGAGAAGCCGACTTTGGTATACGAGACAATGATGACGTCAATTTCACAGTAACAGATTATCCAAAATATGACTCATGGAATGTAAATGTATCTGATTATACTGAACTAAATAGATCAGATGCTATCCTAGCTTATGCTCATTGGGACAGAAATGTTTCTTTTGTTAAAATAAGACATAATGGAACAGGTTCTTTTCAGAACTATAGTATACTGTCTCCTTACCCTGGAAACTGGACCAATTATACGTTAAACCTATCCAATGTCACAGAATTCTCACAAGTAGGAGTAATAGAAGTTTCTTACATCTGGGTAAATAATACTGATGGTTTAGAAAATTATACTTCTCCTGCTCATTATTTCAATCTCTCCGCAGGCAATCCACCAAATGCCACAAACTTCTGGTTCAGTTATTCTGAAATAACAATCAATATAACAAACAAATATACAAACCTGACAATTTACGCAAATGTGAGTGATGATGCAGGTTTAAACACTGTAATAGCTAACATAACGTATCCTGATGGCAATAGCACTAATGCAACAATGCAGGGAGAACAACCTTATTTGAACGAATGGAAAACATGGAATTACACCTTTGGTAATGATCTTCACCTTAACACAACTGGTAATTACACTGTAAGGATAATAGCAAAGGACTTAGGAAATCAAGAAAAAGCAAGCGGAGTAGATCATCCTGTAGAAAACATGAGTTTCTATGTTAACGATACTTATACACTTAACTTTACCTCAAATTACACTTTATACATGAGAGGAGAAAACGTAACAATTCAAGCATTAGATGTTAATAATCTTGCTACAGACAATGTAAACTGGATTGTTAATGTAACTAAAATCAATGAAACTTATAATTTTACTCCTCAAGCAACTACTTTCAATTATACAATATTAACTAATGATTCAGTAGGCAATTACAGCATATTAGCAAATGCATCAAGAGATAATAACACAGGAAATTCTAGTTGGGATTTTAATGTTAGTAGAAAATTCATAATATCATTCACCACAACATCTTCTCCAATGGCTAAAGGTAGTCCTTTCAATGTAAATAACATTATAGTTCTGAATGCAAGAGGAACCGAACATGTTTTTCCCTTTAATGTTAGCATAAGCTGTAATAATGGTGGCTACGAATACACATTACGTTCTTTATCATTCACTAATAACATGAATTATTGGGGACAGTGCTATAGCCCGAACAGTTACAGTACACCATTCAATGTAACTGTTAGTGTATCAGACCAGTATAACAACACTGGTCAATATATAGTTAATCTTTCTACAGTAGAAGAAACTATTACTTACATAGGTGGTGGAGGTGGAGGATTTGCACCTCCTGCAAAAGAAGCAGAAAAAAAATGTGAAGACGGGACTCTATACAACCAATGCTCCCCTGACAGACCTCTTTACTGTTCTAATGGAACTTTGATTAAGTATTGTTCTGTGTGCGGTTGTGAATCAGGATATGGATGTCAACCTGATGAATCTTGTATAATAACCAAAGAAGAAGATTTTAATTTTATTATAAATCTAACAGAAATAGAAATAACACAAGGCGAAAGCAAAGAAATAACAAGCCGTTTAATAAACACTGGAAACACTATTTTGAATCTAATATCATTCTTAAATGTTTCAAAGAGTTGTTGTAATATTTCCATACCATCGAGTTTTGAATTGAATGAAAGGGAAGAAAAAGAGTTTCAAATAGTAATACGGATTCCTCTATCTGCAAATGTCAGAGAATATCCAATGAAAATTGGAATTGGCACAGAATATTTCAAAAAAGAGAGAACAATCAACATAATAGTAAGAAAGTCTTACTATCATAATTCTTTGTCAGATATGGAGATAGAATTAAAAAACTTGGAAGAATTAATTGAGGAATATAAAAAAGTAGGAATTGATACTAGAGACTTGGAAACACTAATCGGATACTCTAAAGTGCTATTAAATAATGCTAATGAGTCTATAAGCACTGATGAAATAATTGTTTTAGAAAATAGCCTCTCAGACTTGAAAAATAATATAGTCAGTGTTCGTTCAAGTTTAAATTCATTAATGACCCAAAGATTTTTATTAGAAAACGGCTGGCTAGTTGGGCTGCTCTTAATCATGGGTCTTACAACCATGTACTTGGTACCTGCTGTTCTAATACCACTTAGTAAAAAAGAGAAGGAGCTATTAGATCTAAAAAGGGAGGAGGAGGCCCTGGTCATATCCCGGGTTGAAACAGAAAAACAATACTTCATGAGGAAGATAGATGAAAAAACATTCAATGGAATTATGATAAAAAAACAGGACAGGATTCTAAAAGTGAGGGGTTTGATAAAGGAGAACGAAAAAGAGAAAGAGAAAATAATCAAATCAATGAGTCCGGCAGCAATGTTTACATGGTTCGGAAGAGGTATTAAAAGCATTCCCAAAAGATTATTAAAGAGAAAAAAGAAAAATAATATTGATAAGAATGGAAAGACTGAATAGTGGTGTAACTGGATTAGACGAAAAAATGAAGGGTGGTTTTGTAAAAAATAGTGTTAACCTTGTTACAGGTAGAACGGGAACTGGCAAAACCGCGTTCTGTGCTTCTTTTTTGTATGCTGGAACTCAGAAAAACGAGTCCGGAGTTTATGTGACAACAGAAGAACCAGAAGAAGACATAAAAGAAGATATAAAGTCCATGTTCAATTGGAACATTGATGAATTAAAAAGTAAAAACTTAATAGAATTTGTTGTTTTAGAGCCCGTAATACCAATCAACTTTAACAGAGAAGAGGAAATGAGCAAGATCCTAAAAATATATGTATATGATCTTTATTCAAAAATAGAAAAAATTGTTAAAAAAACAAATGCAAAAAGGCTTGTCATTGATTCCACAACAATAATAGAGATGTTCATAAAAGACGACTATTTGAGAAGAGTAGCTCTCATGAAACTAATAGGTGATTTGAAAAAACTTGACATAACAACGATTGTTACTGGAACTGTCCCAGAAGGAACTGACTTATTAAGCATGAGTGGAATAATAGAATTTTTTGTTGATTCTGTAATAAAATTAGAATTCTTACCAGTAGCAGAAGAGTTCAAAAGAACTTTAACAATTAGAAAAATGAGAAGAACAGATCATTCAATTTTCATTCATCCATTTGAAATAACAAAGGATGGACTAAAGGTAATAGAAATAAAGTAGTTATCCAGCAATATTAATTGGCTTTCCCAAAGACTTTGCAGGTAAAGGTTTCTTGAATTTAATTTTTAAAGTTCCTTTTCTTCCATGCAAGCCAGAAACATAACCTTCGTACTTTTTTCCTTTCTCATCTTTCCAAACAGCTTTTTGTCCAATTAACTTTCCTGCCTCTCTTTTAGATTTTATACTTGGCACAACTACCAAAACCTCTTTAGTATATGCTATATGATAGTTTACTATGATTCCTTTTGGATCTAGCATAGCAATTATTTTTCCTTGCATATCAAAACCTTATTTATAATTTTATTTAATAAATATAAAACTAAATAATTACTGTGATAATATGAAATTCGGAAGACTGACTAGTCCTACCAGAGATATATTAAAAGAAATTAGAACCACTCGTAAACTAGGGTTTGATTTTGTAGAAATAGCGATAGAGGGGCCAGAAGGGAAACCAGAAATTATCATGAAAAAGAGGAGACAAATACTGAAACTTTTAAAAAAATATAAAATGTTTGCTTTGGGTCATACGTCCTGGTGGATGGAATTGGGAAGCGAATACGAGCCCGTAAGAAGGGGTTGGATAGAGGAGGGTAAGAAGATAATAAGATTGTGTAACAAGCTTGGAATAAAACTGTTAAATCTTCATTCTCATAGCAGGGGAACCTATTTAAAAAACAAAAAAGGCAGGGAAGTAGTTTTAAAAAATATTATTAAAAGTTTAAAAGAATTAATCAAGTATGGAAAAAAATATGATGTAGAACTGATGCTAGAAAATGCTGCAGAAAGGGGAGAAATAAGAAAACTAAAAAATTTTAAATACATAATTGATAGAACTCCTGGATTAAAAGTTCATTTAGATATTGGCCATGCTTTTATTAATGGTGGTATGAAAGCTATAGAAAGTTACATTAAAATCTTCAAGAACAAAATAGTTCACGTGCACATCCATGACAATCATGGATATTTTGATGAGCACCTCCCTCTTGGAAAAGGAAAAATGAATTATAAAAAAGTTATAAAACTTTTGAAGAAAATTAATTATGATAGGACTATAACATTTGAAGAATTCAGTAAAGATCCGAATTCAATAAAAAAATCTATGAAGAAAGTGAAAAAACTACTTTGATTTCTTTTTAGTCTTTCTCTTTCTCTTCTTTTTATCAATATCTTTGATCTCTTTAGCAGTTTCAACAACCTTTTTTGCTTCTTCCATTTTTTCTTCAGGGGTTTCTTTTGGAATATCAGGCAAAGGTTTGTCAATAAATCTTCTAACATCAGTCACAAATCTTCTAACGTATTCCTTGCTCATGTAAATGTCTCGTTGTGTTATTTTGTCAAGTTTCTTTTCTTCAAGCATTTTCCTCATGTCCACAACTTTTTCAAAAACATTGGAGTAAAAAGGATCGACCAAACCAGCCTCAACTAGATATTTTTTAAAGGCATCAGGTAATTTTTCTGGTTCTTTTGGTAATTTATTCAAAGATTTCAATGCAGCCACAGAGGCCTTGACCATAACTTCATAGTTTTTCTGAATGTCATAAGCTTTTCTGTTTAATTCCAAATCATTTAAAAGTTTTTCAAATCTTTTTACATATTTTTCAGTTTTCTCTAACCACTTGTCAACTTCTGCTCCAGAAATTTCCTTTACTTCTTTATGTTCAACTTTTTTTCTAAAAATTGAAACATCTTCTAATATCTTTGCGTATTCCTCTTCTAGTAATCCAGGCTTAACCAAATGCTCTCTAACTGTTTTTGCAGCAATTTTAGGAGCAGGAGGTCCTACTCCAACATACATTAAAACAGCTTGAGCAGCATCCAACATTGCATAGTACATGTCTTCAGCAATCATGTACAACTTAACATTTTTCACTCTCTGAACTCTTCTTGGAACAGCATCTATTCTCATGTGAGCAGCTTCAGGAGTTACAGGGAATTCTCCCCACTCCAAAAGTTTTCTCATTGGAATAAAGAATCCGGTGTCATAAATAGCATAACCTTCTCTGATTATATTAAAAAACAAAGGATGGGTGTATCTTATTCCTTTTATGAATTCTGTTAATGCTAAAATTGGTTGTGGATGCAATCTTGGATCAACAGAAGATGCAGCAGAATAAATGTCTGCATCAATTTTTTTTCTTATTTCTTCAAATTTTTTTAATGCAAATTTAGTATCATCAAATATAACATATATGTCAACATCTGATTTTCCCGTGTAGTCTCCTCTTGTTATAGAACCCCAGACTACTATAGCTTTTATATATCCTTTAAACATTTCTAAAACTTTATCCTTGAACTTCTCAGCTGATTGTAATCTAGTTTCCAAGGAAAATTTTTTCAACTTCCTACTTGTATTCTTAGATTTTTTATTCTTAATCATTTTACCACTAAATAGTAAATATATTTTATCTGTATTTAAATTTATCTGTATCTTTCTTTTTTCCATATCTCAGCTTTACCTTTTTTTGCTGCAGCTGAGCTTAAAAACGTATACTCTTCTTCGGGAACAACAAGCATTCCTTTTAATGGATCAAAAAAGTGTTCTGACACTGCCACTTCTTGTCTTTTTATGTCTGGCCCTCTTTCATCCATTCCAAAAAATCTTAAAGGTAGTTCTTTTGGGGCGGCGTCTTTCTCTAAAAAATGTTTTATTAATCTTAAAGCTATTATAGTTGAACCTCTTCCTGCTGCTGCTCTCTCAAAAATAAAGTAAGCAAATTTCATACCTTTTTTTCTTAATTCATAGAGTCTTTCATACAAATATACTTGAGCTTCTGAGCC
>WVXN01000059.1:0-21495 GCA_011773475.1 Candidatus Aenigmatarchaeota archaeon | reverse complement strand
ATTGATTTTATCTCATCTATAGGATTAATGTTCTGTGATAAAACATGTTCAAAATCAAAACAAACACCAACATATTTAGAGCCTATTGATTTACACAAAAAAGCCATGTCTCTGGGTCTTGTTAGTCTGTATAAACCTTCTAAACCTACTGAACCCATTTGTGCTTCAAAAACAAAATATATTCTGTATTTTTTTAACAATGGCTTTGGATCTTTATACCTAGGATCTTTGGGATTAAAATGGCCCCATATATATTTTGAAGAAACAGCGGGAACCCACTCTTTGTCTTTATAAACTAGCTTGTCGTCTGGAATGTGTTTTCCAACTATGTCTTTCCATAAAGAATCTTTGTTTTTTTGCATCCATTTTGCAATTATAAAATAAGCTATCATTTCAGGTCCATATGCCAAGCCACTTGTTGAAATAAAAGTTAATAAGAGTCTCTTTAATGATGCTTTTTGTCTTTTTTTCGCCTCTTCTCTAAGATTGCTTTCATTAGGTGGAGGTCCTTCTGGATGTGTTTGGATGTAATGAGATTTTAAATTTTCCATTATATCTTCCACAGTGTTTATTCTAAATTCAGCTCTCATTATATCATTAATTGGACCTTGTTCAATTGCCCAATCCAATATTTCGGGGTTTTCTTCTAAGAATTTTTTTAAAGGTCTACCCCAAGGATCAACAAGTTTTGTTGGTTGCAAATCTCTTGGTAGTTTTATAAAGGGAGTAGTTTCAGAAGGATGAATATTAACAAATTCTCCACCAAGCTTACCACAACCTTCAATGTGTTGAATTAATCTCTCATGAGCATGAATATAATGAGATTCTATACAAGAATCTAGCATACCAATTGGTTTTTCACCACCACCCATTGCAGCAGCTTCTCCATGAAAACCAATTCTCATTCCTAATTTTTTCATTCTTTTTATTCCTTCTTTTAAATAAGGCTCATTAAATTCTGTAATAGATTCTAAATCAACTTGAGTAAAATTTACACCTTCAACAGCACCTTTGAACAATTTTCTAGGTAATGTTAAAAGACTTTCTTTTTCATCTTCTCCAACCACTGAAAAAAATCCACTTGAGAATCCTATAATGTATTCTTCTCTCATTTACTCGACACCCATTTTTTGTTTAATGAAATTACGCATGCCGTTCAATTGAACAGCAGCATATTTGAGATAATGTTTTGTTATTCTTTCTTTCAAGTCTGTTTCATAAGGTCCTGCTTTAAAAAACATAAATCTAGTAGATTTAGGAAGTTTTATTTTCTTAAAAATATTAGTATAGGAACTAAAAGTTTCGCCTAATTCTTTTATATAATTTTGGAATCCGGTCAGCTCCTCTTTGGGTTTCTTAAATATGGTAGGAAACTCTTCTTTAACTAAATCGGCAATATCTCTGTCTTCAAACTTTATACCAAGCATTTCATCAATATATCTCTCCAGTTCTAAATCTCTACATTTTAATTCAAGAATTTTTGCAAGTAAAGCATTTTGGGACAAAACGAAAACCCTAGTGTAAAAAGTTATGTCTTCCAATTCACCGACTCTCAGCCATGTTCCCAATCTGGTTACTTCAATGTCAAAAAACATGTAATAAATAAACCCAGCACTCAGGCCATTTTGACCCTCTCTCCAAGCAGGAATTATTTCTGTTTCAACTATCTCATCAGCATATTTTTTATTTTTTAATCTTAGTGATCCACACTTTGCACATTTTAATGTGTTAGGAGAATAATATTTCTTGCACTTGGAACAATACTTTCTATCGTTTCTTAGCCAAGGATAAATATAAGCTAAGCCATTTTCAGGATCTAATATTACTTTTTCTCTTACATAATCATCATAAGGATATAAAATAAAATCTTCTACAACTTCTGCAGCAGGCTTTCTATGTTCTTCAAATCTCATTGCTTTCCATGCAAAAATTCTTATTTTATTTGCGAATGTTGACATGCCAGTTACATCTGTAAATGTCCTTAATGTTCTAGCTCTTACTTTGGACCTCTCTCCACCAATTTTTGTCATTTTAAATCTTGCTATATACGGCTTTAACCATTCTTTATACTCTTCAATTGATTTTCTCCTTGATTCAATCAATCCTTTTAATAATTCATATCTTTGTTTTGCAGCATCTCCAAAAAGAATTTTCCATTTTTTATAAAGTTTATTTTTGGTAACAAGAATTACTGCTTCTGCTTGTGAAATATCATATTTATCTGCGACTTTTTTTGGAATTGTATCCTTGTCATCTAACCTCATAAAATCTGCAATTACTGTGGGCCACTTACTTACAATAGAACGTAAGGCTATTGGTTGTCCTGGCAGATCTGTATGAATATCTACTTGATCAATAAACATGGATTTTAGTACATGCTCATCTCCTTCATGAAAATAAGTGAGTATCTCTCTATATTTTCTTATGTCATGACTCATTAACTCAAAATCAGCAACAGCTTGAGCAGCTGATGTTAGACCTGTTTTAATTGTTGATTCCAGCATTTGTTTGGTTGCCATTGTTCTTTCATAATATTCTTTGTGGGTGGGAGGAACTTCTATCCACTCGTCAGCCTTTTCAACCCACCAACCCAGTTTTGGTAATAAAAAAAGTAAATTAAAATATATTCCAGAACCTGACCCAGGTGGACCAGTAAAATTTAAATTAAAATATCTATTTTGAATTTCTTCTCTTCCAGGAGCTCCTGGAGGTCCTTTACAAAGAATATGACCTTTTGAAGCAGGTTCTTGATCATTATCAGGAATACCTGGTTTTTTTCCTAATTCAAATATTGGTTTATCAATCATGCTATCAACCAAACACCATTAATACTATACCAATCAAGATTAGTATTACTCCTATTAAAATCCCAGTTAGAGTATGTCCTTTATGTTGATAATCAGAAACACCTGGAAAATACTTTAATATTAAAAATCCTACAAAAGCTAATATTAAACCTATTATCTTATTAATCATATTAATAATTATTATAATGGTTTTTATAAAATTAATGAATAAAGAACAGGCAATTAAGAAAAACTTCCACTCAACATACCTGTACTATTGAAATAATTAGTACAGTCATAAGCTGTTAAACAATATTCTATTGCAAGTGTTATTGAGTATTTATTTCCTGGACTACCTGTTTCTTGGGTATTTATTAATATAAAATAAGATTTTGCCTTTTCCCCCATTAATATTGGTAAACTTGTAGAAGTTGTCTTTTTATCGTTTACATAAATATTTCTTATGTTTATTTCCCCGCCAACACGATTTTCTATATAAAAACTTAAATCTCCATTAGATTTTAAGTCCCAAGGAGGAAGTACTGAAACACTTGCAAATCCTCTAGATGCTGAACCCAAATATGAGGATGGTGCAAATATACCATAATAAAACAATATAAAAAAGGGTACTATTAAAATTACAGAAATAACTGAAATAATAATTCCAACAATTAAAAGATTTGTTGCCATTTTTTTATCTTTATCTTTTGCAACAACATAACCAATTACTCCACCAATAATACCTAAGAAAATAGGGAGTAGATATAAAAGTTTACTAGGTTTTTGTGTTTTTTTATTCGGATTTTTATAAATTTCTTCTACTTCAACCACAAACACCACCAATATAGTTAGAATATAGAATTTTTAGCTTATAAAATTCTCATTTTCTTATTTGTATAAAGCTTATAAAAACATTCATCTAATTATTTACTGAGATAAAAATGGTCTGGGCAAGAGCAAAATTGATGATTGAAGATGATTTACTCAAACCTGAGCCTGTAGCTACAATAAAATTTTCTGGAAGAAATCCCGAGAGATTTTACAAAGAAATATACAATTTGTTATTAGTTACTTTCAGAGTTCACGAACATTCTATTCAAGAAAAAGAATTTTTATGGAGCAAAGGTGAACCTGAGAAGTTTAAAGTTAGATGGGAGATAAACAAAGATTTAGACAAGTTCTCATATTATTTTCTGAAAGTTACACTTGCTGGTGAAACTCATAAGGATCATGGTAAAGCAGAAATAGAAGTTGAGGGAATGTTAAGAACTGAATATCCACAAGACACACTGTGGCAAAGAAGCTTATTTTATGAAATGGGAAGAATGTTTTGGAATACAGTTTTTTATAAAAGCAAGAGAGACGAATACCTGAGAGAAGGAAGGAGATTGATAGCTTTATTCTGCAGACAAGTTAAAACTTTAGCAAGGGTCTGAAATGGGAAAGACATTGAGATTAATGATTGATATTCTTCCACATAAACACTCTAAAGTATTGAAATACGAAGGAGACCATCCTTCAAGGATTTTAAAAATAGTTCCTCCTTTATTATTAAAAATTTTTAGAGTAACTTCAACAAATCTCTTTGAAGACGATTTCAGATGGGATAGATCTGGTGAACCTATAGAATTTTTTGCTATGTGGAGAATAAGAGATAAAAAAGACGCTAGAACGGCTTGTTGGACAAAAATTAAAATTTTAGGAACACAAAACTCAAAAGATAAAAAAGGGAGAATGACAATACATATACACCCATACATGATTACACAATTTCCTTACTCCAACTTTTTAGATAAATTTTTTTATAGAACATATTCATACTTCTTTTATGGAAATCAGAGAAGAAGATATAGGGAAAGAGAAATAATATTAGTAGAAAGACTTGAAAACGATATAAGAGAAGAATTTGGAATAGTAAAAAGAGAGCATAGAGGTAGAATGAGGTAATAATATGGTTTTCGGTTGGCTCAAAAAAAGGAAGAAAAAAAATGAGGAAGAAAGTTTTCCTGAAGAAGTAACAACACCACTTCCAGATGATTTAGAAAGATTTAAGGTAAGGGAATCCGAACCTCTCCCAACAGTTAGAGAAACATATCCACGACCTTTAGGTTTAGTGGGTGAAACTGAAAGAAAAATAGAAGCGGATGACAAAATGGACTTAATACTACAAAAACTTGAAACAATAGATGTTAGATTAAAGTTACTGGAAGAAAAGTTAGGAGTTTAATTATTTAATTCTTTCAGGCTCTTCGGATGTTATAGTTTGTTTGAATGCTTCTAAAACATAGCCCTGATTGGCAACTTCTCTTAATACATGAACCATTGAAGGAGGAATAATACCTTGTATTAAAACTTCTGTAGGTGTTCTGACTTTTCTTATAACAATGCCTCTACAATCATGAAAAATATGTTTGGCATTACCTTCATTTTCTATTGGTGTTCTTATATAAGCCTGAGGAACAAATCTAGCATTATCTTTAAGCATTTTTCTTTCAAAAGACTCTACTCTTTCTTGACTATCAGTTACTTTTTCGTATGTTAACAGCATTCTTTCACCTTATTTTGTCTTTCTTTTTAATTTTCTCAATCTAGATTCTCTTTCTGAGTAATCTTCTCTAACTTTTTTCTCTACTTCTTCTTCTAAACCAAGTTTTTCTACTAATTCTTTGAATCTGTTTCTTATTGTAACTTCTGTAACTCCAATTGCATCAGCTATTTCTCTTTGTGTTCTTTTCTCGCCTTCTAAAACAGCAGATATGTATAAAGCAGCTGCAGCAACTCCCGTGGGACCTTTTCCTGTTGTTGCTTCAAATTTTTTAGCTTTTCCTAGAATTCTTATTGCCCTTGCTTGGACCTTATCACTTAAACCGAGCATAGAAGCAAATCTTGGAATATAGTCTTTTGGTAAAGCTGGCAAAATTCTCATGCCTAATTCTCTTGCTATATATCTGTATGTTCTTCCAATTTCCCTTCTTTCAACACCAGAAGCTTCTGCTATTTCTTCTAAAGTTCTAGGTGTGTTCATTTCCCTGCAGACAGTATATAGTAAAGCTGCAATAACAGATTCCATTGATCTTCCTCTTACCAAGCCTCTGTCAACAGCTCTCTCATAGTTTTTAGCTACTTCCTCATGAACAGATCTTGGCAAACCCAAAAATGAAACAAGTCTTTGTAATTCTGATAAAGCGAAAGAAAGATTTCTGTCTTTTGATTCAACCAATCTTTTTTGCCATTTGGTTAATCTGTAATACTGAGCTCTTTTTGATGGAATAACTTTAAACAATTCTCCTCTTCCCCTTCCTATCTCAGTTGTTAATCCTTTATCATGTTTTGTAAAGGTTAAAGGAGCTCCTGCTCTTGTTCTTCTTGAAATTTGCTCATCATCAAAAGCTCTCCATTCAGGAGAAGTATCTATTTTTTTATCTTCTAAGACCAAACCACATCTGGCACAAACAATTTCTCCTCTTGTTTTGTCTTCCATGAAATATTTAGAACCACAATCAGGACATATTCTTCTTGATTTTTTTCTTGATTTAGTTGGTTTTCTTGTTTTTTTCCTTACCATTATAATCATCTTATCTTACATATTTACTATTAAGTAGTGAATAGTTAAATTAAATTATAAACTAATTAGTATCACAAAGATATTTAAAGCTTTCGGTGCCCTTATAAAGGCTTTTCCCCCTATAATATAGCAGATTTCATGATTCCATTAGCACCTGTAGAGAGAATAGCAAGAAAAGCTGGAGTTGAGAGAATTTCTGCTAAAGCTATAAAGGAATTAGCAAAAATTATTGAGGAATTAGGTCATGAACTATCATTAGAAGCTGCTCAAGTTGCAAGACATGCTAAAAGAAGAACAATTCTTAAAAAAGATATAAAATTTATTGCCAGAAAGTTCTGATTTCCTTATTTTTTCTCCAATATAACCTTTATATTTCTGTTTTTACCTTATTCTTTTATGACAACTACCAAGGCTGTAATAAAAACCCTGAAACCTGGAAAATTCTGTGTTATTGACGGCGAACCTTGCAGAGTTTTAAGCGTAACAACTTCTGCTCCTGGAAAACATGGAGGAGCAAAAGCAAGACTAGAAGCAATAGGAATTTTTGATAATAAAAGAAGATCAGTAGTAAAACCTGCTGCTACAGAAATAGAAGTTCCTATAGTAAATAAAAGAGTTGGCCAAGTAGTTGCTATAATGGGTGAAACTGCTCAGATAATGGATATGGAAACTTATGAAACCTTTGAATCTAAAATACCTGAAGAACTAAAAGGGAGAATAAAACAGGGTGGAGAAATCATCTACTGGATATTAATGGGCAGAAAAATGCTTGTTCAAATAAAAGGTTAATTACTGGTAATTTTCTTGTCTAATGTTTTTAAAAAAGGGGTGTCTTTCGACACCCAAAAAAAGTTAATAATGAGAAAGAATTGGATCTAAAACTATTCCTTCTTTTTCTTTCTTTTTTTTGCCAATTTTCTCACCTCCATTTAATTTAGAGAAATAAGTCTTTACCAAATTAATCGTAAAGAACTATTTCTCATTTTATTTAACATTTCATCATACCGCATAATGATCTGGTTTTGATGAGTTTTTTCACCATTCTTCATCATCATCGTATGATTCATCTTCTGATTCTTCATCTTCTTCTTCTTCAATTTTTTCTCTTCTTTTTTTAGTCATGTTTTTCGCCTCCTATGGAGACTTCCATTCATTTAATTTGTAAGAATACGGAACAAATATTTAAAGCTATCATTAGTTTTTTCCGTATTAGAAATGCTAAGAATTACAAATTGGAAGTCTTGATAAGTATTATGAAATTTTTGGAAGCCAAGACTTCCAAAATGGAAGCGTTATAGATTAGAGCTATTGATTTTAATGTCAAAACCAAGTTTTAAATATAATTAATTACTCATATCTTAGGGCTTCTACTGGTTGCATTTTAGCAGCTTTTCTTGCGGGCCAGAGACCTGATATAATGCCTACAATAACGGAAAAACCTAAGCAGAATAAAACCATTTCTGGTGTGACAGTTGCTTGAAATGTTACTGGAATCATTCCAACAGCAAAAAGATTTATAATTTGAGACAATAAAAACCCTATTATAGAACCTATGGCACCACCAATAAATCCTAACAAGCTTGATTCTATTAAAAATATTTCCATGATATTATAATTTGTAGCTCCAATAGCTTTCATAACACCAATTTCTTTTGTTCTTTCCATGACAGAGATAAACATAGTATTAGCTATACCAACACCAGCAACAAGTAATGATATAGATGCAATACCTCCAACCACAAATGTGAGAATTGAAAATATTGAATTCATCATCTCAGTCATTTGCTCGCTTGTTAAAGTAGTAATTGTATTCTCACCGTATTTGTCTTCTAGTTTTTTCTCGATTTTTTCAGCAACATTATCAATATTTTCGGGATTTGAGACTTGTACATATATTAGAGTTAAAGAGTCTTTCCCACCAACAAGCTCTCTCATATCATCTAGAGTTATGTAAACATTTTGATCATCCTGACTGTTTCCAATTGATTTGAGATTTCCTATAACCTTGAATTTTTTATCTTTTACATATAAAGTATCTCCGATTTTAACATCATCTTCAAAAACATCATCTACAATTCTTGAACCTATAGCTGTAACATCACTTTCTCCCTCTTTTACTGATCTTCCTTCATTTATCTCAAATATCCGCATTTCTAAAAACATTTTGTTATATGCTTCAGGGGTTCCTCCTGTAACATATGTAGTTACTACTTCATCTTTGTATTTGATGGGAAGAGTTTTCATTAATAAGCCTGCTGCTATCTTGACTCCGCTTATATCTTCAACAGTCTCAACATCTTTATCTGTTAAACTTTCAGCAGTAAATGCGGACATACCGGCCATAAAACCATCACCTGATCCTGGCATAACCATTATTTTGTCAGAGCCCATACCTTCGAGTTGTTCAGAAATTGATTGTTGTAAACCAACACCTATAGACAATAAACTAATTATTGCAGATATTCCAATAACTATACCTAAAACTGTTAAAATCGAGCTAATCTTTCTATGTTTTAAGGTATCTAATGATATTTCTAAGCTTTGTTGCAACATTCACATCACTTTAATCGCTCCTCAAGGCTTCTACTGGTTGCATTTTAGCAGCTTTTCTTGCGGGCCAGAGACCTGATATAATGCCTACAATAACGGAAAAGCTTAAACTCATTATAATTGTTTCTATTGTTACAACAGTTTCAAAGGGGACAGGTAAAAAGCTTCCTGCAAATAATGTTATTATTTGCGATATTACAAATCCTATTACACAGCCTATTATACCTCCGAAAATTCCTAACAAGCTTGATTCTATTAAAAATATTTCCATGATATTATAATTTGTAGCTCCAATAGCCTTCATAACACCAATTTCTTTTGTTCTTTCCATGATTGACGCGAACATTGTGTTAGCTATACCAACGCCAGCAACAATTAATGCTATTGATGCAATACCTCCAAGAACAAATGTAATAATTGAAAATATTGATCCTACACTTTCAGCCATTTGTTCACTTGTGGTGGCTTGAAAGTATCCTTCACCATATTCTTCGTCAAGTTCTTGTTCTATTTCATCAGCAATTTTTTCTATTCTAGATGTATCAGAAACTTTGGCAAAAATCATTGATAATGAATCTTTGCTGTCAGTGATATCTCTTAGTTGTTCCATTGGTATAAATATAGATTTATCTCTTTGATTATTGGCTGTAGATTTTAAAATTCCTATAACCCTGAATTTTTCACCTTTTACATATAAGGAATCTCCAATGCTGATTTCTCTTTCAAAAAGATTTTCTGTAGCTCTTTTACCAATTACAGCAATTCCTTTTTCACCAGATTTGAAGTATCTTCCACTATCCATTTCCCAAACTTTCATTTGTTCAAAAATCTTTTCTGTATCTTTTGATCGTATACCAATCACTTGACCTATTAAATTTTCTTTTCTATATTTAATTGAAATTGATTTCATCAAGATTCCAAAGGCTATTTCAACACCATTTTCAGATTCAACCATATCTATATCATCTTCTTTCAAACCTTCTCCCATAAAGGCTGACATAATATCTGAGCCAGATGTTACAATTATTTTATCTGATCCAACAGCTTCTAGTTGTTTAGCAACTGCATATTGTAGACCTTCGCCTACAGACATTAAAGATACAATTGCAGTTATACCAATAACAATGCCCAGAATTGTTAAAGCTGAGCTGACTTTCCTATGCCTTAAGCTATCAAGAGATAATTCTAGACTTTCCTTAATCAATTAAATCACTTCTTTCTTTTTTTGTAAATCCAATATACAATAACTGCTAGAACGACTATCACAATTAAAATGGTAGTATAATCTAGTGGAGCATTGTTGGGTGTTACTTCAATTGTTTTTTCAAAGGAATATTCATTATCAAATTTATCTCTGTAGTTTAAGGTTAAATGAACTGGATATTTTCCTGAAGCTTTAGCTAGATTTTGGGGTAAATCAATTGTTTCCGAATCATCAGAATCTAGACTTCCTATATAAAATTCTTTTGAGCCAAACTCCGAATCAGCAATTACTTGGATGTATTCAGCTGATGCTAAACCACGATTTGAAAAAGATATAGATACTTCACCGATTCGACCATAGTAGAAATTGGTATAAGAATCCACTGTAACTACAAAATCAATGTTTCCTGAGACTTTTAGACCAATATTATTCATTTGTGTATAGCTATTTGATTTAGTATCGTCCATAAAAGAAAGATTGACTGGGATCGATTCTATTCCTATATCTGCTCCTGGATTAATTGTCACAAGAAAATCTACGGTTTTAGATTCTGAAGGATTCAGTTCAGCAATTATAATCTCTCCTGTTGATCCAGGTGTTGTGAATAAAGATGTTTTATTTAATTTAACTTTTAAATCCCTTGCTGTACTATCGCCCTTATTAGAAACATCAAAAGCTAGAGAGAAAGTTTTTCCTGGTTCAATAGTATCATTAAAATCTACATTAATAATTTCTAGAACTGGTTCTTTCTTAATTGTTATTGGTACATAAAATTCTCTTTTGTATTCAGAATTACTATAATAATACTTGGCTTCTAGATAAACATAAGAGGTGGTTGCTTCTGCATTTTTATCAACTTTTATGGATATTGAAGATTGTTGGGATGTTGTGGCAGGCATGTCTCCGAGTTCTATTTTGCTTCCCGAAGTCAAGGTTATATAAGGTCCTGCAGTTGCTGTCAGAATAATACCATTTAAATCAAGACCTGGATTACTCGCTGTTAAATAGATTATTAAATTTCCACCTGGTCTTACAGTAGATAAAGAAAGTGACCAAGAAACAGTCAAAGACACATTAACAGCTTCAGCTATTCCAATTGAAAGTAACAACAATATTAAAATTATTATTTTTTTCATAATTATCCACTTGATATTTTTCCATCTTTTAATTTAATTTTTCTTCTAGCATGTTTAGCTATCAAATTATCGTGAGTAACAATTAATAAAGTTACTCCTTTTTCCTTATTAAGTTTTATCAAGATTTCCATTATCTCTTCTCCAGCTTTAGAATCTAAATTACCTGTAGGTTCATCAGCTAATACTATTTGAGGATCATTTGCTAAGGCTCTTGCTATTGCCACTCTTTGAGTTTCTCCACCACTAAGTTGGGAAGGATAATGATGGGATCTGTGCTCTAAACCCACTGCTTTTAGCAATTCTTTGGCTTTTTTTTCTCTGTTTGGAGTTCTTGAGAACATCATAGGAAGCTCAACGTTTCCTAAAGCTGTAAAAGATGGTATGAGATTAAAAAATTGGAATATAAATCCTATTTTCTTTCTTCTAATAACAGCTAACTCATTATCATTTAAATTGGAAACATTGTTCCCATCTATAAAAATCTTTCCTCTTGTTGACCTATCTAAACATCCTACTAAATGAAGCATTGTAGATTTTCCTGAACCGGATGGTCCCATTAATGCTATGTTTTCAGATTTTTTTATTTTTAAACTAACTCCGTTTATAGCTTTTACTCTAACTTCTCCCATAATGTATTCTTTTATAACGTTTCTCATTTCAACTACAGGTTTCATGGAAATCATATATATAATTTTAAAACTATGAGATTATTATGAAAATAGAAGTAAATAAACTTTTAGAATTCTATGAAAATAAGAAAGTTGGGATAAGGAAATTTATTAGAACATGTGATATGAAGGACGATGAGTGTCTGTTCGGAGAATTATGTTTCTGTATTCTAACACCTCAGTCGAGAGCTAGGAATTGCAGAGAAGTTGTTGATAAATTAAAAGCTGATAAGAAGTTATTTACAGCTGATTTAGAAGAAATTAGAAATTATTTGAAGAGGGTGAGGTTCCCCGAAAGAAAAGCTGTTTACATCATAGAAGCTAGAAAAAAATTGCCTGAAATAAAGAGAAGAATTAATGGAGATCCGAAAGAATTCAGGGAATGGCTAATAGAAAATATAAGAGGAATAGGATTGAAAGAGAGTTCACATTTTATGAGAAATGTTGGTTTTAAAGGTCTGACTATCATAGACGTCCATATTCAAAATTTTCTTAGAAGAATAGGATACAATGAAAAAGGATCAGGAAGCTTAACTAAAAAACAATATATTGAACTAGAAAACAAGTTCTTGAGATTATCAAAAGAACTAAAAATACCTCCAGAAGAATTAGATATTGCTATATGGTTATACCAATCTGGAGAAAAAGAATTTTATGGTTAGCCACCAATACTTTTCATTGGAGAAGCCATTATGAGATGTGCTATTTTTTCTACTAATTTGTTCTCATAAGCTATAAGGTCAGTAGCAGTAACAATTCCCACTAGCCTTCCTCCATCGATCACAGGAAGTTTCTTTATTTCATGATGCACCATAATGTCTGCTGCTTCCTCTAATGTATTGGTAGGGTTAATTGTTATCAAGTCTGTTGTCATCACTTCTTGAACCTTTACCTCTTCAGGATTTTTTTCTAAAATAATAACATGTTCTATGACATCTCTTTCTGTTGCTATACCAACAACTTCTCCTGAACCTGAAATAACTACTAAAGAGCCTATTTTATTTTTAACCATTCCTTCAGCTAAGTTTTTAACTGTATCCTCAGGTCTAATAGTTTTTACATTAGTAGTCATTATTTCTTTTACTAACATACTAATCTATTATCTTCTTTTCTTTGTGAACCTCTTGGAATAATTTTTTCCAATGTCTCTGACAACGTCTTTCAATCCTAGACCAATTGCAATTGCCATTCCTAAACCAAGTGAAGCAATTATTACAATTAATATCCAATTAATTAGTTGGGTGTCTATGCCGACAAAGGGTAGTGCCAATGCTATGGAAACATAGAGTATTAGGAAAAATATTATGTTTGCAACTATATCTCCGTAAATAGTTTTCGATTGTATAACCCTTTCTTTTATGTAGCAAGCCAAGCTGTAACCGATTACAATTATGATTGTTGCTTCTACCATTCCTGCCAAAAATCCTATAGCATATTTGATCAAACTAGCTAATTCTGGTGCAAAACTCAAATATGTTGTAGCGATTAAAATAAAAGAAAGATATAATATCCACCTAGTTAAAGCTGCAAATATATCTGAAATTTTCATTTTAAACTTGTCTTTTTCAAAAACATATTGGTCTAGTTTCATCTTAACTAAGAACTGCTTTACTATCCATCCCCCAACTTTTCCAATTATAAGACCTATTAATAGCAAGATTAATGCCCATAATAGAAGGGGGAAACTCCACACGAAATTATACCAAATACTGACCCACATTTCTTGAAAGTATGCGATACTGACCATAAAACTTTATTTACTTCCTTACTTATAAATCTAATCGGTGAAAATGAACCTAAAATCAGTTCTAAAAATAATAAAACCGAGTAAAAAGGAGGAAAGAGAAATGGATAATTTTATTGAGAAATTAATAGAAACTTCTGGAAAATTGTCTAAAGATATGAAACCAATAATTTGCGGTTCTGTTGAGAAAGATACTTGGTTAGCCAAAAAATATGAACTAGATTTATTCTTGTTATTTAGTCCAAATATTACCAAAAAACAACTAGAAGAAAAGGGTCTTAAACTGGCTAAAGACATAATAAAAATCCTTAAAGGAAGATACCAAATAGCATTTGCTGAGCATCCATATCTAAGAGGATGGGTGGGAAAGTTCCAAGTAGATATAGTTCCTTGTTATAAAATCAAACATCCTGAAAACATAAAATCTGCAGTTGATAGAACACCTCATCATGTGAGATTTGTTAAGAAAAATCTTAAAAAGCCTGATGAAGTTAGATTATTAAAACATTTTTGCATAGCTAACAAATGCTACGGAGCTGATGTAAAAACTCTAGGTTTTTCTGGTTATCTTTGTGAGTTATTAATCATAAAATATGGAAGTTTTATGGATTGTGTTAAAAATGTGTCTAAATGGAGAGCAGGTCATGTTATAACTTTTGGTAATGAAGACAAAGAAAGGTTAACAAAAAAATTTAAAACCCCTTTGATTGTAATAGACCCTGTTGATAAAAATAGAAATGTGGCAGCCGCAGTTTCTGTTGAGAAGTTTTATACATTTGTTAAAGCTTGTAAAGATTTTATTGAAAATCCAAAAAAAGAATTCTTTTTCAAAAAACCTTTAAAACCCTATTCAATAGCTGAAATTTCAAAAAAAATCAAAAAAAGAGGAACAAGGTGGTATTTAATAGCTTTTAAGAGGCCTAAGGTCATAGAAGATATTTTATATCCTCAGATGAAAAGATTTTGTAAAATAGTGGGAAAGACAGTTATGCAAAATGGTTTTGAAGTATTAAGAAATGATTTTTATTGTAATAAAAAATGTGTTTTAATTTTGGAAATGAAAGAATGGCAAATACCTAAAGTTTCAAAAAACATAGGACCCGACGTCTTTAGTAAACATGCAGAAGAATTCTTAAAACATTACAAGAAAGAAAAGGTTTTTATTGAAGGAGAGAAGTGGGTTGTTGAACTTGAAAAAGAATTTACTGAAGTTTCACAGTTTTTGAAAAATTTATTTAAAAAACCGAAAAACGAATTATTAGAGGGTGGTATTCCAAGCAAGATTGCTCCCCTCATTAAAAATTGCAAAATAGGTGATGGAGATGGAGCAATTGAATTAATGAAAAAATTACCAAAGGAATTTAGAATATTCCTTAGAGAATACTTTGAAAAAGATTTGAATGTGGTTTAATGGTGAAAAAATTTTTAAGACCTGATTTTAAAAAACTAATAATTTATTTAGTTTTTGTATTAATTTTCATGTCTGAAACTTTATTGATACGTTCTCTATATCAAAAAGACTACATAGTAGAATTCTTTTTGAATATCTATAGTCATTTTTTTAGTGGAATGAGAGATTATGGAATCAGTTTTTTCACAATAACCTTTATTTGTTATCTTTCTGTTTTATTTGTATTATATCTACTGAGTTGTTTAGTTGTTTTAATACACGGAAAAATTGAGAAGTGATTTTATGCCAGAACCAATTAAAATAACATTTTTAGGAACGGGTGCTGCTATTCCGAGTCTGAGAAGGAATCATCCAGCTATTCTTTTGCACTATGGCGGAGATTACATTCTTTTTGATTGTGGAGAAGGAACACAATTACAACTACAAAAAGCAAGAGTTTCTCCCATGAAAATATCCAAAATTTTTATAACTCATTGGCATGCAGATCATTTTGCAGGTATCCTGCCTTTAATAGAGAGTTTACATTTATCTAGAAGAAAAAAACCTTTGGAAGTTTATGGACCAGAAGCATCAAGATTCATTGATGCATTGATTGAACTAAGTTATTGGGGGATTGGATTTGAGATAATTGCTCATGATTGTGATGAAGATAAAAAAATTGAAAAAATATTTGAAAATGATTCGTATGAGATATATGCCATAAAGGTTATACATTCTGTTCCTGCATTTGGTTATGCCCTCAAAGAAAAGGACACTTGGAATATTGATGTTAAAAAAGCTAAGAAGTTTGGATTAACAGGAATACAGATGAAGAAAATAAAAGAAAGGGGCAAAATAAAGATAAAGAATAAAGTTATAAAACTAGAACAGGTAGCAAAAAAAAGAATAGGTAGAAAAATTACTTATTCCGGAGACACCATGCCTTGTAAAGAACTTTTTGAATTTTCTAAAGAAGCTGACTTGTTAATTCATGATGGAACATTTGCTGAGCCTATGGAAAAAGAAAGACCTCATTCTTCTGCTGCAGAAATTGCAAAGCTATCAAAAAAGTACAAAATCAAAAAATTAATCTTAACCCATCTTAGTAGAAGGTATAAAACAACAGATGAAGTTTTAAATGCTGCTAAATCTATTTTTAAAAATACTGAAGTTGCTAAAGACATGATGAAAATAATTTTAAAGTGAGTTAATGAACTTAAATTTTTTAAAAACTTTAAAACCGGATTGGAGAAAGATTGTATTATTCATCATCTTTTTTTTAATATTACCGCAAAGAGTATCAAATAATTTTATTTTCTTTGGCGGAGTTTCTATAATAAGATTCTTGTTTGAATCTTATCCACCAGATCTGGACTTGACCGTAACTGTTATTGTTTTAATTGTTTCTTATTTGTTATCATGCCTCTTGGTTTGGATCTATGATAATAAAATAAACAAATTCATTGTTTCGGAAAGTGAAATAGAAGTACCACCACCAGGAGAAAGGGAACCTGAAGGAAAGGGCGGAGAAGAAAAAGAGGAAGGAGAAGAACCTCCTCAATAAAAAATTATATTAACCGGTAAAAATGCCATCTAGCAAAAAATTAGTTTATGTTGTTCATGAACACTGGGCTAGAAACCATCATTTTGATTTAAGACTTGAAAGAAAAGGTGTGTTGAAAAGTTGGGCTATCCCAAAAAATATCAAAGAAGCAAATAAAAGAAGGATTCTAGCCATCCAAGTTGATGATCATTCATATGATTACAAAGATTTTGAAGGCATAATAGAAGAAGGACAGTATGGTGCTGGAAAAGTTAAAATATGGGACAAAGGAACCTATGAACCAATAAGCGTTAAAAATAAGAAAATAGTTTTCAAAATAAATGGTAAGAAGCTAAAAGGAATTTATGTTTTGGTAAAGTTCAGACCATCGAAAAATTGGTTATTTTTTAAGAAGAAGGAACAAAAATGATAATCAAAAAATCTGAAAGAAAAAAACACTCACCACACGTTGGATGCACATCATATGAGTATGAACATGGAGATAGAGATATTGATATTGCTTTAATAGAATTGAGAGGAAGACATCCTGAAAAAGGAGTTGTTATAAGCAAAGTATCTAAAGAAATAATATTTGTTTCTAAGGGGAACGGAAAAGTTGAGATTGATGGAAAAGAATTTTTAGTTAATGAAGGTGATGCAATTATAATACTTCCAGATAAAAAATATTTCTTAGAAGGCAATATGGATCTAATTATCTCTTGTCATCCTCCATGGAATCCAGATAACTATGAATATAGTGAGTGAATGGAAATTCGTTTAGGTCCATCAGGAATACCTATTTCTTGCAAAGGAAAATCTTCAGTGGAAGGTGTTAAAACTGTGGCAGAATTAGGATTAGATGCCATGGAAATTTCTTTTACACATGGCATTCACATGTCTCTAAAAACTGCTAAAAAAATAGGAGAAGTTGCAAGAGGATTAGATGTTGAACTATCAATTCATGTTCCATACTTTGTTAATCTCGCAAGTGAAAAAAAGAAAGTAATAGAAGACAGTAAAAAAAGAATAATAGACTCTTTGGAAAGGGGTAACATAATGAATGCAACTGTTGTTGCTGTTCATGCTGGATATTATGGAAAGGACAAAGAAGAAGCTCATAAGATGATTTTCGAAGCTTGTAAAGAAATTAATAATAAAATTGAAAAAAACAAATGGAATGTTAAATTTGGAATAGAAACAATGGGAAAGCAAAAAGTTTGGGGAACCTTAGATGAAATAATAAAGATTTGTAAAAAACTAAAACATGTAATCCCTTATCTGGATCCAGCTCACATCTATGCAAGAAATGGAGGTAATATTAATTACAAAGAAATTTTTGATAAATTAAAAGTTTTAAAATTAAAAAAATATCATTCTCATTTCTCAGGAATAAAATATTCTTTAGTTGGAATTGGTAGAGGCAATGAAAGACATCATGTTCCCATGAGAGAAGCAGGAAATGATTTTGAACCATTTGCCAAAGAGATTCTTAAAAGAAAAATTGATATAACTATAATTTCTGAGAGTCCTATTTTAGAAGAAGACAGTTTGTTAATGAGAAAAATATTTAAAAAGCTAGGTTATGACTTCTAGTATAAATCTTTTTCGTTGTTATAATTATTTAGAATGATAATATGAAACTAAATGAAAAAATAAGAACTTATCTCGATGATGTTCCAGAATCTGTAAAGGAAGAATTATCAAGAGCGTGGGGGGAAAGAAAGAGAGAAACTTATTCTGCCGCTGAAAAACATGGAATAAAAATAGAGGAGGGAGATTCTTTCAATAGGGTGGTTACATTTGAACTTGAGCCTGGTTTTTATCATATTAAATCAGATATTGTTTCGGTAAGAGACATTTCTCCTGAATATTCGGATATAGGTATTTTATGTGAGGGTGTTATAAGTCGGATGGTTACAACAGAAAAAGAAAAAGGATGTAACCCTTTGTTTGCTTCAAATGTCTGTGACTGGGATTCTAGATACGCAAAAAAAGTTGGCGCAAATGTTCGCTTAAGAGATTCTATAATAAAATCGTGCATTAAAAATGATATTGTTCTTATAGGGGGGGAAACTGCAAATCTAGGTGATCAAGTTAGGGAAAAAGGTATGAGTTGGATGTTTACTTTATTGAGTGAGTACACAAATTCTTTAACAAATCCAACAAGACAATTAGATAGTGAAATGGATTTAGCACTACAAAGTACTTTTGATCATATTGCTGACAGTAAAAATTATGAGATAGTTTATGAAAAAGGCATGCCTCTTCTTCATGTAAAGAAAAAAGCCAAACTTTTGATGACAGCAGACGGCACTGGATCAAAATCAAAAGTATGCGAAAAAGTGAACAAAAGGACAGACATAAACGACACTCTTGCAATGTGTTGTGATGATGCCACAAGGGAAGGTGGATTTCCAATAATTGGAAGCATTGGAACACATGCAGAGAATTCAAGAGGAAAAAATCAAATTACTTCTAACATGATTGAGACAGGAAAAAACAATTCAATACCTTTAATTGGTTGTGCTTATCATGTGTCAGCTGATGTAGATACGTATATCATGAATGGTGTTGTCTTAAGTGAAGTAAGAGAAGGTACAGCACATATTGGTAAGAAAATAGAGATCGGACTTCCAGTCGTGTTGCTTTACGAGGAGCAAAGATCAAACGGAATAACAATGCAAAGAAGAATATTATCAGAAACTTTTGGAGAAGAATGGTACGAAGTTAAAAGTTCTGAAGCACTTAAGTTTTTGAATAAAGAACTTCAAGGAAAATATTCAGACCTCAAACTACATGACGAAGAAAGAAGTCTTGGAGAACTTGTTGCTCAACCATCAACACCTTATTTTAGGGTTGATTCTATGATGCCACAACACCTTCTTGATAAAGTAAAATTCAGAATTAATGTTTCAAGTGGGGGTCTTATAGGAAAAACAAGAAGACTTCTTGAACCTGTTGGACTTGGCGCAAATTATCATGATGTTTTTGGTGCACCAGGGTTGATATTGTTGTTGCAGATGTCCAGTCGACTTGAAGGAACAAGAGGTGTTGTTACTGATAAAGTTGCTTATTATACGTGGGGCTGTGGAAATGGGGCAGCCATAGGTACAGAAGAACCTGAATCAATCGTAGATTATTATAATTCTAAAGGAATTCGTGCAAAGATTGGTGGAGTTGTTATAGCACAGCCTGAAATAAACATTACATCAAAATGTCTTGATTCAACCCTAAAAAGTAAACCTCATATTATAAATCATAAATACAGAGAAAAACCTCTTGGTTAAATAATTTAACCTGATTTCTTCTCGATCTTTATTGCATTCACAATTCCATCTTGTCCGGGTCTAGAAATAACCTTTGCCAATCCCAACTCAGTTTCAATAACAGCTCCTTTTGTTATTATTCCCATTCTAACAAAGTGTGGATTAGCAGTATTTTCTTTGATATCCAATATTTTTGTTAATTGTGCTTTTCCCGTGGACTTGTCAAAAACATTTGCCTTGTCTGTTTGGAGCAATCTTCTTTTTCTAGTGCTAGCCAAGCCTTCTATAGTTTTCTTTCTCTGATCTCCAATTTTTATAGGAATGAAATCACTGCCAAAATCTCTTTTCTTTTTCTTTCTTTGTTTTTTTCTTAATCCACTACTTGGTTTTCTATTACTCTTACGCTGTGTTATTGCCATTATATCACACTATGAAATATTAGTCGGTATATTTAAATATCTTAATACAATATGTCTTATAGAGTTTTTTAATTGTTGATTGATATGACAAGACCATTAGATGTTTTAGATAAAGCAAAAGAAAAAAGAGTAATACTTAAACTAAAGAATGGTGCAGAGATAACAGGAGTTTTACAAGCATTTGATTTACACTTAAACCTTTGGTTAGAAGAAGCAGAATCAACAAAGGATGATAAAAAAATCAAACTTGGTACAGCTCTTATCAGAGGAGATACAATAATTTATATCTCACCAGCATAATCTAGGTGATATTATGACTAAAGGAACTCCTTCTTTTGGTAGGCATACTAAAGTAATTCATACACGTTGTAGAAGATGTGGTTCATATTCTTATCACTTGAAAAAGAGAAAATGTAGCAAATGTGGTTATCCTTCTAAAAAATTAAGAAAATTTAATTGGGGATGGAAGCATCCTTTAAAGAAGAACAGAAAGAAGTAATTTTATAAGTTCTTTTTTTTAATCTTAATTTACGGGCCCATAGCTCAGCTGGTAGAGCGATCGGCTCTTAACCGATAGGTCCAGGGTTCGAATCCCTGTGGGCCCATATTCTTCTTCACAGGGATGAGAAAAGAGATTTAAAGATTATTATTCTAAGTTTCAATAGGTGAAATTTTTGGTAAGACTACGTGATTTAGAAAAAGCAGAAAGAAGAAAAGAAGAAGTAAGAAGAAGAGATAATGTTTTAAATTATTTAGAAGAGTCAAGAGGTAAATCTACTGTATATGATGCTGCTTCTAGATTAGCTAGAGCCTTTGAAACTGAAATTGGTTTTTTATATGTTGATGAAAATTCTATTGTTGTAGAGTCTGAAAGTGGAGAAAGATTCATTTCAGATTTTAATTCAGCGGTCTTTAGAAGAGAAACAAAACTAGATTCTCTCATGAAGGGATATCAGAGACAAGGTTTAATGCCATTAACATGTATGAAAGTTGGTGGTTCTTGTCCAAAACAACCATATAAAGATTATAGGGGACAGATAGTAGTCAAAGAATTGAATGTAAGTGACGGGATATGTGGAAAATTAGACAGACCGATAAGAAGATGTGATGATTTAGAAAGAGGCCTGATTTTGCATGTCAAAAGCTGATTAGATGGTATCGAATCCCTGTGGGCCCATCCTATTCTTCACAGGGATGAGAATTATAAGTTTCTAATTACAAATT